>DATDML010000116.1:0-5327 GCA_036518815.1 Candidatus Dormiibacterota bacterium | reverse complement strand
CGGTCAATAGCGTAAGCCGGTGAAAGTCATCGGCTTGACCGGCGGGGTCGGTTCGGGCAAGTCGACGGTGGCGGAGATGTTCCGGGAGCTGGGCGCCACGGTCATCGACGCGGACGAGGCCGCGCACGCGGTGTACGCGCCAGGGACGCAGGGTTTCGACGCCGTGGTGCGCGAGTTCGGCGACGAGTACGTGCGCGACGGCGCCATCGACCGCCGCCGCCTGGGAACCCTGGTCTTCAATGACGCTTCAGCCCTCAGCCGCCTCAACGCGATAGTCCACCCGCTGGTTCGCGAGTGGATGGCAGCTCGCACCGTCGAGGCATTCGACGCCGGCGCGGAGATCGTGATTCAGGACGTTCCATTGCTTTTTGAGAACGACCTCGAGGGGCTGTTCTCGAGCGTCGTCCTCGTGTACACGCCGGCCGATGTGCAACTGGAGCGCCTGGTCGAAGGTCGCGGCCTGCCGCGCGACCGCGCGGAGTCGATGATCGCCGCACAGATGTCGATCGACGAGAAGCGCCGGCGCGCGCACCACGTGATCGACAACAGCGGCACCGTCGACGAAACGCGGCGCCAGGTCGAGGAGATCTGGGCCCAGATGAGCGGCCGCTAGGGCTCCAGGCCGATCTCGGCCAGGATCTCCGCGTTGTGCTCGCCCAGCCCAGGCGCCTTGCCTTTCGCCGGCTTGCGGCGGGCGGCGATCTGCGGATGCGCCAGCACCTCGTCCAGCTCCAGCACCGGCTCGCAACAGGCGTCGAGGGGCGCGAGCACCGGTTCCCACTCGTCGCGCGTGCGGCTCGCAAATATTGCCTCCATCTCGCGATGCAGGTGCGCCTGCTCGTCGCCCTCGACGTATTGCTTCTCCACCAGCTCCGGGCGCCCGAGTGCGCTGCACAGCGCGGCCCAGAACTTCGGCTCCAGCGCCCCGACGCTGTAGTAGCCACCGCCCTTGCACGCGTAAACCCGATAGCACGCATACCTACCGCTCAAACGCTGGGCGCCGCGGCCGACGTCCTCGCCGCCGGCAGACTGCGCGAGCGCGAGCGCGAGCCAGCTCGCCGCGCCATCGGTCATCGAAATGTCGAGCCAGCGGCCATCTCCCCCGCGCTCGACCCCGAGCAGCGCGCCAAGGATCGCGATCGCGGCCTGCTCACCGCCGCCGCCGATGTCGCCAACCTGCACGGACAGCGGCACGGGCGGCCCGCCCGCCGCGCCGTTGAGGCCGAGCACGCCGGCCGTGGCCGTGTAGTTGATGTCGTGCCCGGCCCGATTGGCGAACGGCCCGTCCTGGCCGTAGCCGGTAATGGAGCACATCACGAGCTTTGGGTTGCGCGCATGCAGCACATCCCAGCCGAGCCCGAGCCGCGCCATCACGCCGGGCCGGTTGCCCTCGACCAGGACCTGCGCGCCGTCGACCAGGCGGAGCAGCGCCTCCCGTCCTGCATCCGATTTGAGATTCAAAGTGATGCTCCGCTTGTTGCGGTTGAGCGCGTTGAACAGCGCACTCTGGCCGTCCACCAGCGGCGGCGTCCAGCGCATGTAATCGCCGGCGCCTGGCTCCTCCACCTTGATCACGTCGGCGCCCAGATCGGCCAGCAGCATCGTGCAGAACGCGCCTGGCAGCAGGCGCGTCAGGTCGAGGATTCGTATTCCGGCCAGCGCCATTTCAGCCAATTACACCCCACGAAATCAGAGGCTGCGCCGCGATTTCGCGGGGGCCCCGTTCAATTGTGGGAGACAAATTTTGGGCCGGGTGCGTTAATACGACATGCAACCGCACGAACCCAGCATGCGTCACAGCAATAACCAGTTGAGAGAGATCTCGATCAAGGTGCCGGCGCCGTTCGCCGGCGTCTCGGACCTTGGCTTCACGGCGCAGTATCGCGCCCAGGACTTCCACCAGCCCATGCGCGATGTGCCTCTCGTAATCGAAGGTCCGCGCCCGCCGATGCGCCGGCTGGCGGAGCTGCTGCAGCTGCTGAGCGACGCCGACGGCGCGGCGTACTCGTGGACCGACCCAATCATGGTCAGCGACGAAGTGGTGCTGCTCGCGTTTCGCGATCGGAGCATCGCCGCGCATCAGCTCACCGCCGGGTCGATGTCCGGTTACGTTCTGAACCTGGTGCGGCCCGCGGTCTTTCCGTTTCTTCAGGACTGCGCGGGCGTGGCCCAGCTGCGCCTTTCAGAAAACATCGAGATGCGCGTGACCAGCGACGAGGAACCGGTGCTCACGCTGGCGCTGCCGCTGGCCGAGATCGTCAAGCAGAACGGACACCGCCTGCTGTGGCAGCTCGACGCTTGAGCGCCTACCGACCCTCGCTACTTGGACGGCGAAGGACTGGGGCTGGGCGATTGCACGGACGTCGCGGTACGGGCTGTGCTTTCCCGCGCGGTGCTGGACGTGGTGGGCAGGTTGACAGCCGCCGCGCCCGGATGGACGTTCGCGAGATAAAGGGCGAGCGGCACCACGACCATACCGACGACAACCGTCAGCACGAAGGTCACAGCACCCCACTCGCGGCGAATGAAATCCCAGTTCACGAGCGGTGAAGTCTAGCTAACGACTAGTAATCGTCGTCGGAGCCGGCGCCGAGTCCTTCCTCTTCCTTCTTCTTGCGCTGGTTTAGAAGCCTGATGAAGTCCTGCGCGCGCGCCAGCGCTTTCCAGCGCTCTGGAAAGAAATCCTGGACCAGGATCTGGCGGTCCGGCAGCTGATAGACCGTGACGCACCACTTGTTGAGGGTGCGCGAAACCTCGACCTCGAAGTCCTTCTCCGTGGTCTCATACCGGACAACCTTGTCGTCGTCGAACCTTCTATTTCGTCCTGAAACAGCCATAGGTAATTCACTCGGGCGGGAATTCGGCTCATTGAGCGTGCCTCGATTATAGGCGGGGTTTCGGGGCTAGTCCCGGAGCAGCTCCCGCAGCAAAGGGGCCAGTTCTTCCCTGAGCTCTTCCCGCTTCATGGCCATCATGAGATTGGCCCGCAGGTAGCCCGGAACGGTGCCCGTGTCGTAGTAGTCGCCTTCGAACTCCAGGGCGACGACGTGGTGGCGGCCGATGGTGCGTTTGATGGCGTCCACGAGCTGGATCTCCTTGCCGGCGCCGGGCGTGGCGCGGCTGAGCTCCTCGAAGACCGCCGGCGTGAGCACGTACCGGCCGAGAGCCGCGAGGTCGGACGGCGCGTCCTTGCTCGAAGGCTTCTCGATGACGTCGGTCACCTCGTGCAGCCCGTCGTGCGAGCCGTCGGTGGCGATGATGCCGTAGCGGCTGACCTGCGATCTCGGCACCCGGCGCACCGCCAGAACCGTGGCGCCGGTCTTCTCATGCGCCTCGATGAGCTGCCTCAGCACCGGCCTGTCTTCGCACAGGATCACGTCATCGGCGAGCAGCACGGCGCATGGCTCACCCTCGACCAGGCGGCGCGCCGTCCACACCGCGTCGCCCAGGCCTTTCGGCTCCTTCTGCTGGATGTACGTGATGTCGACGAGCTCGCTCAGCTTGTCGACCTCTTCGAGGATGCGCAGCAGGTCGCCCTTGTCGCGCTCCTGCAGGTAGTGCTCGAGCTCGACCGAGCGGTCGAAATGGTCGACGATCGCGCGCTTGCCGCCGCCGGTGACCATGATCACCTGCTCGATTCCGCTCGCGATCGCCTCTTCGACGCCGTACTGAATCGTCGGCTTGTCGACCAGGGGCAGCATCTCCTTCGGCTGCGCCTTGGTCACCGGCAGGAAGCGTGTGCCTAGACCTGCGGCCGGGAAGATCGCCTTGCGGACGGTCATGATCGACAATCTATCTTGTGGCGACCAAAGACGGCGTGCGGCCCGGGCTGGAGAACCGCATGGAACGAGTGGTCGACGACCACCTGATCACCAGGCATGTCGGCGGCAAAGGCGTGTTCGCGACGCCCGCGATGATCGGTTTGATGGAAGGAGCCAGCCACAAGGCGGTCGAAGCGCAGTTGCCGGAGGGGCACACCACTGTCGGTTACGAGGTGCACGTGCGTCACACCGCCCCGGCGCCGCCGGGCAGCACTATCGTCGTGACGGCCACGCTGAAGGAGGTCAGCGGCAACAAGCTGTACTTCGACGTGCTGTGCGAGATGGACGGCAAGGTCATTGGTTCGGGAACGCACAAGCGCGCGATCGTGCCCGCAAATTTCTGATGAGCGAAGACCTGGATCGCGTCTCGCCGCGCGAAAGCGCCCATGTGAAGGCTCGTGACAAGAAGGTGCGCGGGCCAAAGGTCGTCTCGGTGAATCCGGGCTTGAAAAAGCTCGCCCAGCACCTCGCGGACAAGCGCACGCGGAAGACGAAGTAACCCCGGCCGCCGTCGAGCAAGCGGCGCGCGACCTCGCGCCGCATCTTCAGCCCACGCCTCTGCAGCGATCGGTCGCATTCTCCCGGCGCGCGGGTTGCGACGTCTACCTGAAGCTCGAGACGGTGTTGCCGATTCGCACATTCAAGGTGCGCGGCGCGCTCAACAAAGTGATGCGCATGCCGGCGGAGAAACGCGCGGCAGGGGTCATCACGGCGTCAGCCGGCAACCACGGTCTCGGCGTCGCGTACGCGGCGGCCGCCTTCCAAACGAGGGCCACCGTGTACGTGCCGGAGGCCGCCAACCAATTGAAGGTCGAGGCGATCAAGGGGCTCGGCGCGCGCGTGGTCGCTGCGGGCGCGACTTACCACGAGGCGTTCGTGGCCGCATCGGCGGAGCAGGAACGCACCAGTGCGACCTTCGTGCATGCGTACAACGACCCTGACGTCGTGGCGGGCCAGGGGACCGTGGCCTTCGAGCTGGTGTCGCAGCTCGAGAAATTCGACACCGTCATCGTCCCGATCGGCGGTGGCGGTCTGATCAGCGGCATTTCCATGTACTTGAAGTCAAAGCTTCCTTCCGTGCGCGTGATCGGCGTCGAGCCGCTGGGCGCGGACTCGATGTGGCGCTCCCTGGAGGCCGGCCGCATCGTGGCGCTCGACCGCGTCAGCACCATCGCCGACGGCCTTGCCGCCTCCTCCCCCGGGACGCTGACCTTCGCGATGGCGCGCCGGTTCGTGGACGAGATCGTGCGGGTCGAGGAAGCAGAGCTCCTGCGGGCCATCCGGCTGATGTTCGAGCTGGAGCACGTGCTTACCGAGCCCGCGGGCGCGGCCGGGATTGCCGGCCTTCTGCGCATGCCGCAGCGCTCGCCGGGCGAGCGGGTCGTGGTGATCGTCTCCGGCGCCAACGTGAGCGGTGAGGTCCTGGCCCAGGCCCTCAAATCGCCGTGAGCGGGTTACGCTGAAGGCGCTCCGTCAAGAATCGGGTTGGGGGTAACTGATCGGATG
>DATDML010000115.1:0-4195 GCA_036518815.1 Candidatus Dormiibacterota bacterium | reverse complement strand
CGCCACGCCGCCGAGCAGCGCGACGCCGATCGCAAACGGCGTGCCGATGGCCATGCCGATGGCCGTTCCGATGGCGCCGAGCGCAGCGCCCGCGGCGATGCGCAGCGTCTGCAGGCTCGCCGGGTCGAGACTCAGCGGGTTGCCGACGAAGTCGAGCTGGCGCCGGAAGTTGGCGGCCTGCGCCTCCGGCGTCAGGCGCAGCGCCTGCCGCTCGAGCCACCGGCGCATCGGGCCGAAGAGCCGTTCGGTAAAGGGCTTCTCCAGCTGCAGGGCGACGGCGCTCTGTCCCAGCCCTACTTCCTGCCGCGCGAGCCGCTCGCGCGCAAGAGTCGTCGCGTCCGCCGCGCGTGACGCGATGACGCCGATCGTCAGCAGATACGCGCCGGCCGCGGCGGCCAACCCGATGACGAGGGGCAGGGCGTTCATACGATCGCCGTCAGCCGCCGGATGATGACGTTGCCGACGAAGAGCAGGAACCCCGCGAGGACGAGCATCACCCACCCGATGGGGTTGACCAGCATCGGCCGGAAGTAGTCCTGGACGATGAAATAGAGCAGCAGCGCCGCGACGATCGGCAGCAGCGTGATGATCAGGGCGGTCGCACGTGACTGGGCGGTGGCGGCCATGATCTCCGCCCGCATCTCCTCGCGTTGGCGCATCGTGTCGGCGAGCGTGACCAGGATCGCCGGAAGGTCGCCGCCGACCGAACGCTGGATCGTGATCACCATGACCATCAGCTTCAAGTCGTTGCTGCCGATGCGCTTGACCATGTTGTTCAGGGCGCTCTCGAGCGACGCGCCAAGCTCGATCTCACGCCGCGCGAGCGCGAACTCGTCGGACACCGGCGGCCCCGCGTTGTCCGTGACCGCATTCAGCGACTGCGCGACTGATTGGCCCGCCTTCATCGAGTTCGCGATCAGCTCCATCGCACGCGGGAGGTTGGCGTCGAACTGGCGCAGGCGGTGGCCGCGCCGGTTGCGCAGGTAAACCCAGGGAAGGAGGAAGCCGGCGACGGCGAGGACGACGAACTCGGGGCCGATGCCGAAGCGCAGGAGGCCGATGATGCCCGCGACCGCGCCGAAGACCGCCTGGATGAAGCGGAACTCGTAGGGCCGGAGCTCGAGGTCCGCACTGACCAGGTCGCGCTGCAGGCCGCTCGTCTTCTGCTCCGCGGCGATCCAGGACGGCGTGCCCGTCGGCTCGAAGCGGCGACGGAGCTGCTCGCGCACGTCCGCGAGCGTTCGGTAGGTCGCGCGCACCGACGTCTGCGGGCCCTCGACCTGCCGCGATTGGACCATGCCGAAGACGACCAGGCCGACGCCGATCGCCGCCGCGACGGCGACGAGGATGATGGCGGTGCTCATGTCAGTGAGCTAGTGGGTCGTGAAGTGCCAGCGCCCGTCGACGTCCTTCGGCCCGACGCCGGTGGCCGAGGGGATGCTCGGGCACTGCGCGTTGGGCTGCGACGGAAGGCTCTGGTAGTCGAGATACGACTCGAGCTCGTACTTCATCGACGCGTTGTTGAGGAGCCAGTAGAGGTACTCGGAGTCGCAGGCCGTCATCAGCACCGTTAGGCTGCTGGTGACCACGCCGGCGGTCGTGCCGCCGTTGGCCGGTCCGACCCGCAGCACGGGCACGTCGCGGAAGACCGTCAGGACCACGTTGCGCGCCGGGCTCTGGCCGAAGATCGCGGTGTTGATCGTCGCCAGCATCGTGATCCGGTCTCCGACCTGGACGTAGCCGCCGACGCCCACCTGCTCGCCCGTGGGGACCGTGACCGCGACCCAGCCTTTCGGGATCGGCAGGTACGCGACGTCGCTGTTGCTGAGGAGGTCGCCCGATGGCGCGACGAGGCTGGCGGTGATCGGCATCCCGGCTGGGATGTCGACCCTGGCGCCCTTGCCGGCCACGTCTTTCGTGGCGATGAAGGCCTGGGGCGGCTCGGGGCTGAAGTTGGCGAGGGTGAGATCCGAAGCCGTGATCACCGTCCGGGCCTTGATGTCGTGGGCGGCCACGACGATGCGGGTGCCGCCGGTCGAGCCCTGGATGAGCGGCAGGCTGGCGATGCCTGCAGCCAGCGCGAACGCAAGCACGGCCAGCACCGCGCCGACCACGATGTAGATACGGCCCCGACGGGGGCGGGCGAGGGCCGAGCTGGCTATTGACACTTAACTGCGGGCGCTAGCTTCACAAAATGGACGCCCGAGCGCAACCCACAAGCGCTATTCATTCGATCAGGACCGCTTCGACGACGGCCGTGCTGACGCCGTAGTCGCTGCCGATACCGGGGCCGGAACCCGCCGACGCGGTCAGGGTGAGGGTGCCGCAGGAGATCGTCCCGGCGAGGACGCTCGTCCCGTTGTCGGTGTACGTGCACGTGCCTGGCCAGAAGATCGAGCCCAGCAGCCACGCCTGGACGACGGTGCCTTTGACGGCGATCTGGCCGGTGATCGAGGCCGGGGCCCAGATCAGCAGGTTCCAGCAGGCGCGGTCGCCGGTCGGGCACCACGCAGAGCCCGGGCAGCTCGCGTCACCGGCCGGGGCAGCCGAGCAGGGGGCCGCGAACCAGGTATACCCGCCGCCCGCGGAGTCCTCGGGGGCGTTCGGTGGGCAGGCCGACTGGGAGCACGGGATCGAGCCGAAGCCGCAGTCGGCGGCCGCGCAGGCCGCGCCGCCACCCGCGGCGCAAGTGCCGCTCGAGAACCCTGCCGAGTTGACGAACTCGATGGTGACGTCCCTGGCGAGAATCTCGCCGCCGTTGAGACAGATCCCGCCCCCGCCGGCGAACCCCGAGCCGTTGAAGTAGTAGAAGCCGGGATCGAGGACGGCGCCGCTCGAGACCGCCGAAGGCCTGAACGTTGCGATCGCCAGCGACCACGCGGAGGCCGGGTTGCCGGTGACGGTCTCGCTCGCCACGCCGGCGGGCAGGTCGACCCTGTACTCGCTCGCAAACCCGTTCGCGGGGTCGCTCGTTAACGGGTTCCAGCCTGCGCCCGCGCCGAACGTCTGGCCCACGACCGCCTTGTCGAATCCGTCGGCGGTCACCACGAGCTCACCGCTCTGGGCGAGAGCGGCGGTCGTGGAGATGGTGGCCGAGCCGGTCAGGGCGTAGGTCGCGGTCCCGGTCTGGTCGAGCGCGCCGGCCCCGGACCATTCCGACATCTGCCCGTCGCAGTTGATGTTCGCGGGGTTGATCGTGAAGGTCGCGCTGGCGATGCCGCCGGGGTTGGCCGTGTAGTACCAGATCTCGGTGCGGCCGGCAGCGGCCTGGTTCACCTGGGTCGCCTGGACCCAGTTTGCGGGCGCCACAAACCGGTTGGGCGTCGTGAGGCAGTTGACGGTCGCGACCAGGAGGGTGCCCGCCTGGCTGTTGGCGGGCAGGGTTGGCGTGACGAAGTGCGTCACCGGCCCAACGCGCGCACCGATCTGCCGGTTCGAGATGCCGCCGGCCACGCTGGCGAGGTTCAGGTAGCCGTAGCAGCTGGGTTTGAAGTGATAGAAGCCGCTCGCGTCCGCAGCAGCAGGCGAAGGACCGAGGCCGGTGCCGACGACGGCGCCACCGGCCGTGATGTTCGGGTACACGCCGGCCGGGTTGCACGCCGCGCCGAGCGGTCCGTTGGCGTTGTTCCGCAACGTCGCGATGGCAGCCGGGTCTGTGTTCGGTTCTGGCGGGAGCGTGCTCGACAGAGGCGCCACCGGCTGCGGCCCTGTGCCACCGGCGCACGGGTTGGGGTTGACGGCGGCATCACCAGCGACGAGATACGCACTCGTGCCTGCGGCGCCGCACGTCATCGCGTTGTGGCCGGAGAGCTCGAAGCCGTCGGCGCACACCGCATTCGTCGAGCCTGAGTTCGAGCCCGCGATGCATGACCCGCCACCTCCGATCCACGCCTGGCCGCCGGCGTAGACCGAGACGTTGCCCAGGTCGGAGTAGGTGCTCGAGGTGACGTCGAACCGGCTGTGCGCATAGATGGCGCAACCGCCCGCCATCGAGATCGCGTTCGACGCCAGGACGCTGCCCTGGACGTTGAACTGGCCGCTCGTGCAGGACAGCGTCGTCGCCGATACCGCGGGGGTCGAGGCGCTCAGCTGCTGCGCGACCGCGCGCCGGGTGACGTTGGTGTTGGTCGCGCCCATGTAGCTGCCGAACGAGATCGGCAGCGCCAGCGTGAGGATGACCTCCACCTGCTGCTGG
>DATDML010000114.1:0-3389 GCA_036518815.1 Candidatus Dormiibacterota bacterium | reverse complement strand
CGGCCCTCGAGTCGCTCGGCCGGCTGCTCTCGACTGAGGGCTACTCCAACCCGCTGTTCGGCCTGATCGCAGCAGCCGTCGGCATAGTCGCCAATTTCAGCGTCTCCGAGTACAAGATCCGCGTCGGCCGGCGCATCCGCTCCATCGCCCTCGAGGCCGATGGCCTCCACTCACGCCTGGACGCACTGGTGTCAGCTGGTGCTTTTGCAGGCCTCGGCCTGGCCTGGATGGGATTCGCGATCGCCGACCCGCTAGCCGGGCTGCTGATCACCTTCGCGATCATCTACATCCTCGCCACCACGGTCGGACGCCTGGTCCTGCGGATGATGGACGCGGTAGACCCCGACGCCATCGATCAGATCACCAAAGCGGCTGCCGGCGTGAAGGGCGTGCTCGGCGTGCACGACGTGCGCGCACGCTGGGTCGGACGCGAGCTGGTCGCGGTGCTGCACATCGACTGCCCGCCCAACTCGTCGCTGAAAGCCGCGCACGACATCGCGATGGCAGTCGAGAAAGCTGTCGAGAAACAGGTGCCGGCCGTGCACCTCGACGTGCACATGGACCCCGGCACCGGGACGCATCTTCACTCTCCTTAAACTGAATGACGTGACCGAGTCGGGCTCGGATTCGTTGCGCGCAGGCGCGGGTAGGTCTGGCCTGCTTGAGCCCCGCGCCGTTGCGCGACCAGGATGAGCCTTACTGAATTCAGTCCGGGGCTGGAAGGGGTGGTAGCGGCCAAGACCGCCGTCAGCGAAGTCGACGGCGCGAACGGCCGTCTCATCTACCGCGGCGGATACCTCATAGAGGATCTCGCGCCGGCCGCGTCTTTTGAAGAGACCGCGTACCTCCTGTGGCATGGCGAGCTGCCGAACAAGCAGCAGCTCGACGCGCTCCGGCAGCAGATGGCCGCCGCGCGAAAGCTCAAAGACTCGACCCGCGCGGTCATCAATGCTCTGGACTACGACACCGATCCCATGGACACGCTGCGCACCGCCGTCTCCGCGCAAGGCGCGACGAAATCGCTGACGAAACCGACGGTTGAGGAGGCGATCGCCCTGACCGCGGTGATGCCGACAATCGTCGCCGCGGCGCATCGCCGCCGCCACAAGCGGGACATCGTCGAACCGCGAGAAGAGCTCAGCCACGCGGCCAACTTGCTCTGGATGATGGACGCACAAGAGCCCGCCAAAGAGCGGGTGAAATGGCTCGATTCCTACCTGGTGCTGCTTGCGGACCACGGGCTCAACGCATCGACCTTCACCGCGCGCGTCGTGGCGTCGACCGGCAGCGACCTGACCTCATGCGTGGTGGGAGCCATCGCGGCGTTGAAAGGCCCGGCGCACGGCGGCGCTACGTTCGCGGCTCGAACGATGCTCGACAACATTGGATCGGTCGAGAACGTCGACAAGTGGATGGCCGACCAGCACGCCAAGCACGCGCGCTTCCCAGGTTTCGGGCATCGCGTCTATCGCACCTATGACCCGCGGGCCAAGATCCTGCGGGAGATGGCGAAGACGGCGGACCCCAAGCTGCACCAGCTCGCGGCGCACACCGAGGAAGTCGCCCTGAAGATGCTGCACGACGCCCACCCCGAACGCCCGAACGCGACGAACGTCGACTTCTGGGCCTCTGTGGTACTCACGGGCGCCGGCATCCCGAAGGAGCTGTTCACCTGCCTCTTCGCGACGTCGCGCGTGGCCGGCTGGACGGCTCACGTGCTCGAGGCGCTGGGCGACCTGCGCATCATCCGCCCCGCCTCCGTCTGGATCGGACCGGAGCCGGGCAAGAAGCCTCAGCCGATCGAGAAGCGCTGATGCCCGACTACGTCCCAGGCCTCGAAGGGATCGTCGCGGCCCAGACCGAGATTTCCCTGGTGGACGGAGCCAATGGAAGGCTCGTCTATCGCGGCTATGTCATCGCCGACCTGGCGGAGGAGATCTCGTTCGAAGAGGTCGCGCATCTCTTCTGGTACGGCAGCCTGCCGTCGCGGGCGCAGCTCGACGGCCTCGCCGCGCAGCTCGCGTCCGTGCGCACGCTCACGCCGTCCGCGACGACCACGCTCGATGCGCTGCCAACGGACTCCGACCCGATGGACGTCCTGCGCAGCGTGCTTTCGGTACAGGGCGTGCTGCCGCACCTGGAGAAGCCGACGGTCGAGCACGCGGTCCACGCCACCGCTGCCTTCCCGACCATCCTCGCTGCGTTCCACCGCCGGCGCAGCGGCAAGGATCCGGTGAAGCCGCGGCCCGAGCTCGGCCACGCGGCGAACTACCTCTACATGCTGAATGGCAAGGAAGCCGCCCCCGACCTCGTGCGCGCGCTGAACACGTACCTGGTCCTGCTCGCCGACCACGGCATGAATGCATCGACCTTCACCGCGCGCGTCATCGCTTCAACCGACTCCGACATGGCGTCGTGCCTGGTCGGCGCAATCGGCGCGCTGAAGGGCCCAGCGCATGGCGGCGCGCCTTCAGCGGTCATGGACCAGCTGGAGCAAATCGGCACCGCGGAGAACGCGGAGCACTGGATGCGCGAGGCCCGCAAGCGCAAGGAGCGCTTCATGGGCTTCGGTCATCGGGTTTACCGCACGTACGACCCGCGCGCTCGAATCCTCAAGGCGATGTGCCAGCGACTGAACCCGAAGTTCTACGACCTCGCCTCGAAAGTCGAGGAGACGGCGCTCGCCATCCTCCACGAGGAGCACCCCGAGCGCCCGCAGGCCACCAACGTCGAGTTCTACTCCGCAGGTGTCCTGCAGGCGATCGGACTGCCGAAGGACTTCTTCCCGCCGACCTTTGCGGTGTCCCGCGTGGCAGGTTGGTCGGCGCACGTCCTCGAGCAGGCCTCGCACAACCGGTTGATCCGGCCGCAGTCGGAGTACGTCGGACCCCAGCCCAGAAAACCGGTCCCGCTCGCCGAAAGAAGCTGAACCTCGTGCGGCGCAACGTAGCGCTGGCCGGCCTTGGCTGGTTTCTCGTCCTCGTAGCGGCCGTGACCGGCTACTGGGTGCTGCAGCCGGTGCTGCGCGACCCGTTGGCCAGCGACTTCACGCTCGTCTTCATCGCGGTGCGCATCGGCACCGAGCACGGGTGGAGCCACATCTATTCGCTGCAGCTGCAGCACCAGCTGTTCACCGAGCTGCGGCCTGGCGTGTTCTTCAACGACGGCCAGCGTTTCATCGCTCCGCCGCCCCTCGCCTGGATCTCCCTGCCGCTCGGCGGACTGGGTGCCGGAGGCGCCTTCTACGCCTGGTCCGCTCTGTCGCTCGCGGCGCTGAGCGTCGCCTGGTGGATCGGCGCGCCTGGTGGCGGGTTGGAGAAAGGGGTGTGGCTGGTCGGCGCCATCGCGTGGTACCCGGTGCTGTACGGGCTCCAGTACGGCCAGCCGGC
>DATDML010000113.1:0-5341 GCA_036518815.1 Candidatus Dormiibacterota bacterium | reverse complement strand
AAGAACTTCAGCCGCGCGGGGACGTTGGCGAAGAGGTCCCGGACCTCCATGTTCACGCCCGGAAGCAAGGGGCCGCCGCCGCTGTCGATGACCTCGCCCGCGCGCAGGTGGATCTGAGCGCCGCCGCTGGCGCAATCGACGTCGGCAACGGCGGCGATGCTGGCGAGGGCCTCGCCGCGGAACCCCAGGCTTGTGATCGCGTTCAGGTCATCGAGGGACGCCACCTTGCTCGTGGCATGGCGCACGAAGGCCAGGGCGAGCTCGTCCGGCGCGATGCCTGCGCCGTCATCGCTGACGCGAATCGACGTGCGACCCGCCCCGCGAACATCGATGGCCACGCGGCGCGCGCCGGCATCAAGAGCGTTCTCGACCAGCTCTTTGACAACCGAGGCCGGACGCTCGATGACCTCACCGGCCGCGATCGCATCCGCGACCTCCGGCGGCAGGCGGTGAATCGCGCTCATGAGGAGTGCAGCCGCGAGCGCAACTCGTACAGTTTCTGCAGGGCTTCGAGCGGGCTCAAGGAGTCAGGCTCGATTTCCTCGAGTTCCTTGCGCAACGGGTCGGGCGCCATCTCCATCGGTAGTCCGAGTTGCAACTCGGCCGGTTCCAGCGGCCGCTGCCGCTCCAGCTCAGTGAGGACATCGCGCGCGCGAGCGATCACCGCCATCGGCAGGCCTGCCAGCGCCGCGACGTGTATGCCGTAGGAACGGTCCGCGCCGCCTGGAACGACGCGGTGCAGGAAGCGAACCGTCTCGCCTTCTTCGAGCACCTCGACTCGCTCGTTCCGTACCCGCGGCAGCGCTTCTGCCAGCGCGGTGAGCTCGTGGTAGTGCGTGGCAAACAGCGTGCGGCAGCCAAGGCGTGGGGATGCATGCAGGTGCTCAACCACTGCCTGCGCGATCGAAAGACCGTCGTACGTCGAAGTCCCCCTCCCCACCTCGTCGAGGATCACGAGCGATGCTCGTGTCGCGTGGTTGAGGATGTACGCGGTCTCTGTCATCTCCACCATGAACGTCGACATGCCTGACGTGATGTCGTCGTGTGCGCCGACGCGCGTGAATATCCGATCCGCGAGGCCGACGATCGCTTGTTCGGCGGGCACGAAACTGCCGCACTGCGCGAGCAGAACGATCAACGCCGATTGCCGGAGATATGTCGATTTGCCGGCCATGTTCGGGCCGGTGAGGATGACTATCTGCGCCGAATCCGGATCAAGCTCCAGGTCGTTGGCCACGAACACCCCGACCGGCAAGGCCTGTTCGACCAGCGGATGGCGGCCACCCTTGATGCTGAGCCTGGCGCCGGCGTTGACCTCAGGCCGCCGCCAGCCAAGGCGCGATGCCGTCTCGGCCAGACTCGCAAGCGCGTCGATCACCCCTATCGCCTTGGCGGTGGTGCGTAGCCGCGGCGCCGCAGCCGCGACGCGCTCGCCGAGCTCGTGCAGGATTTCCTGCTCCCTGGCGGCGATTCGTTCTTGCGCGCTGAGAACCACGGCTTCTTTCTCTCTCAGCTCTGCCGTGACATATCGCTCGGCGCCGGTCAGGGTCTGCTTGCGTACGTAGTCGGCCGGCACGCTCGCGCTGTTGGCGTGGCTGACCTCGATGTAGTAGCCGAAGACCTTGTTGAATCCGACCTTCAGGGTGCGGATGCCGGACCGCGAACGCTCCGAGGCTTCCAGCGCTGCGATCCATTCGCGTGCCGTGCGCGACGCATCGCGAATCGAATCGAGCTCCGCGTCATATCCAGGTTTGATGGCGGCTGAGTCGCGAGCGGATGGGGCTTCGTCGGGCAGCGCGGCAGTGAGCACCGCCACAAGGTCGGGCGGCGATTCGATCTCCGCGGCGTGCTGGCGCAGCACAAGCGATTCGCACGCACTGACGGTCTGCCGCACTTGCGGCAAGGCTTCCAACGAGCGCCTCAGTGCGATCAGCTCTCGCGCGCCGGCGCGGCCGTGAGCGGCCCGCGCGCACAGCCGCTCCAGGTCTCCGGTGCCGTGCATGGCAGCGAGGATTCCCTCCCGCAGACCCGCGTTGGCCACCAGCTCCGCCACCGCAGCAAGCCGGAGCTCGATGGATTCGGCGTCGCGGAGGGGGGCGCCGATCCAGTCGCGGAGCCGGCGCGCGCCGATCGCGGTGGCCGTGTGATCGATGAGCGTTATCAGCGCCGGCAGCTCCAGGTTGCGGACCGTCGCCGGATCGAGTGGCATCGTGGCGTCCGGCGAATAGGTGCGAACCGTAAAGAATTCGGGTCCCACGCGCGCCTGGTTCGTCTTCAGGTAATCCAGCAGAACGCCGGCCGCGCCGATCGCCAGCGGCGCATCGCCCGCGCCGACCGACTCGGGATACGCGATCGTCAACAGCTCCTTGAGTCGCTGCCGCCCCCGCGACGGGTCGAACCGGTACTCCTCGACGTCCGGCGGACTCAGAAGCTCCGACGGTGCCAGCCGCTCGAGCTCCGCTGCGAGCCGATCCTGCGGCATCTGGCAAAGCAGCAAATCGCCGGTGGAAACGTCGCATGCGGCCAGTCCGGCCTCGCCGCCATGCGTCCAAGCGGCGACGAGGTAGTTCGCTCGCGCCGGCTCGAGGTATGCGTCTTCGACGACCGTTCCGGGCGTCAGCACGCGCGTGACATCGCGCTTCACCACCGCCTTGCCTGACGGAGCCTCGACCTGGTCGCAGATCACGACCTTGTGCCCCGCCCGCAGCAGCTTGCCGATGTAGCCCTGCCAGGCGTGATGCGGCACGCCGCACATCGGCGCCCGACCCGACTTGCCGAGCGGCCGCGACGTGAGTGTGACGCCCATGATCGGCGCCGCGGTGATCGCGTCCTCAAAAAAGATCTCGTAGAAGTCGCCCAGCCGGAACAGCAGGATGCCGTCCGGATGCTGCTGCTTCGCCTCCCGGTACTGACGCATCACCGGCGTCAGTGGAGGAGTGCTCACGCCGCCCGAGCGCCGGTGAGCTGGCCTGCCGTCGCCTGAACGACGCGGATGTTGACGAGCGAGCCGGCCTCAGCGTTGCCGAGCACGACCGCTCGCTTGCCCTGCCGGATGCGCCCAAACGGACGGCCCAGCTCGTCGCGACCTTCGACCAGCACCTCGACCTCCCGACCGATCCATCGCGCCGTCTTGCGCGCCGCGATCTCCCTCTGCAGCGCCAGCAGCTCGTTGAGGCGCCTCAGCTTTTCGGTGTCAGCGACGTCGTCAGGCATCTTGCCGGCCGCGTATGTGCCAGGCCGAGGCGAATACATGGCCAGGTGCACCACGTCGAATTCGATCTCTTCCAGCAGCCGTCGCGTGTTGAGGAACGCTTCCTCCGACTCGCCTGGGAATCCGACGATGACGTCGGTCGCCAGGCCGATGTCCGGCATGAGCGCACGAGCTCTTTCGATGATCGCGCGGTAATGGCGCGTCTGATAGCCGCGCGCCATGAGCTTGAGGATCTGGTCGTCACCGGACTGCACTGGCAGCTGCAGCTCGCGACAGACGACATCACTTGCCGCCATCACCTCCAGCAGCTCGGGCTCCAGGTCCTGCGGATGAGAGGTCATGAATCGCAATCGCTTCAGCCCCGCTAGCGCTTGGACCTCGCGCACCAATGCCGCGAGCCCGCCGCGACCGTCAGGATCGCGATAGTCGTCGACGTTTTGCCCCAGCAATACGATTTCCCGTGCGCCCTCGGCGATCGCGTCCCTGCATTCGCCCACAACCGCCGCCATTGGCATGTGCTTTTCGCGGCCGCGCACACGCGGCACGATGCAGAACGTGCAGTTGTGGTCGCAGCCTTGAATGATGCGAACGAAGTGGCTCACGCCGGTGCGGCCCGCGGCGGGCAAAGATTCGCCGGCTGACCAGTCGTACTGGGCGTCCAGCGCGGCGATGAAAGAGTCGTAGTCGCCGATCGGCACCACAGCGTCGAGGTGCGGAAAACGCGTGCGCAGGTTTTCTCCCTCTTTGCCCACGATGCAGCCCGTCACCGCGATCGTGCGCTCCGCCGTCTTCCACGGCCGCAGCTCGTGCAGCTTGGAGTAGACGCGCTCCTCCGAAGCCTGCCGGACGACGCACGTGTTCAGGATCGCGATGTCGGCTCGGTCAAGAGACTCCTCGACGTAGCCTGCGGCCAGCATCTTGCGCGCCAGGCTCTCCGAGTCCGCGAGGTTCATCTGGCACCCGATCGTCCAGATGTAGAAGGAACGGGTCCGGATTATCGACTCTCCACGAGCAATCGGATGCCGGTGCGCTCTTCGCCGTCGATCGAGATGTCGATGAACGCGGGAATGCAGACCAGGTCAAGCCCTCCCGGCGCGACGTAGCCGCGGGAGATGGCTATCGCTTTTACGGCCTGGTTGATGGCGCCCGCGCCGATGGCCTGAACCTCGACCCTGCCTTTGCTGCGGATCACTCCAGCAATGGCGCCCGCCACCGCCACCGGCTTGGAGGTCGCTGACACCTTCAGCACCTCCACCGGAGCGCGCCCTTCGCCTGAAGACATTGCTGGATCTCCCGTCAAGAGTGTTCTCTGTCGACTCGCTGGATCGATGTGGCCCGACCGCTGGAGGCACTAATGGTAACCAGTACCGAGTTGAAAGTCACAGTTCCGGACGCCACCACGAACCGGTTCGGAACGCCGGTCAAAAAGCGCTTGAGCACCACGTCCTTGTCCATGCCAATGCAGCCGTCACGGGGCCCCACCATGCCCACGTCCGTGACGTAGGCGGTGCCGCCAGGGAGGATCCGCGCGTCCGCCGTCGGGATGTGGGTGTGGGTGCCGACGACGGCGCTGACGCGGCCGTCCAGGTACCAGCCCATGGCGGTCTTCTCCGACGTGGCCTCGGCGTGCATGTCGCACAGGACGACGCGGTGGTTCGGGTGCTCGGCGAGTATCGCGTCGGCGGCCCGGAATGGGTCGTCGATGGTCTCGACGAAGATCCGGCCCATGACGTTCATGACCAGGACGTCGTGGCCGTCCGCTCGCACCGTGCACCAGCCCTTCCCCGGCGCGCCGGGCGGGTAGTTGGCCGGCCGGGTGACGCGGTCGAGCTCCGGCAGCTCGGTCAGGAACTCTTTCTGCGCAAACACGTGGTTGCCGGTGGTGATCACGTCCGCGCCAGCGGCTCGGATCTCGTGGACGAGCTTGGCGGTGAGCCCGAAACCCGCCGCAGCGTTCTCGCCGTTGACGACAGTCAGGTTCGGCTGAAGCTCTCGCTTCAGCCCCGGCAGCAGGGCTGTAACGGCCTCCCGTCCGGGGTGCCCGACCACGTCGGCCACGAACAGGATGCGGAATTCGTCCGAGCTCACAGCGTGATTGTCGGGGAAAAAGAAAAGGGAGCCCCGCGATAG
>DATDML010000112.1:0-13042 GCA_036518815.1 Candidatus Dormiibacterota bacterium | reverse complement strand
TCCGGCATTGGCCCGCCACGAGAATGGTTCCTGGATCGGGTCGACGATCATCTCCAGGCGCTGCTGTACGACCTGACCGTTCAGGACATCAGCGCCGTACAGCGGTCCCCCCGCGTATTCGCCGATGAAGATGATCGGTTGGTTCTTGAGGATGTCTTCGGCGCGCATGAGAAGCGGGCCCTGGAACGGACCGTTGGCATAGAGCAGGTTCTCGGAGTAGCTGCCCCAGGAAGACTGGGGATTGACCGCGCTTCCCGCGAGGTAGAGCGGGCCAGGTCCAATCGACCCATCGGCATTCGACGAGTCGGGACAGTCGGCGACCGAGTGCACGGCCTTGAAGTGCAGGGGCCGGGCTTCCAACTTCTGCAAAGGCGTCTGCGGCACCGCAGGGACGGGCGGCGCGGTGAATTTCTTCCAGTCGGCCAGCAGCCGGCCGCCCATCAGCGCACCCGCGACCACAGCGATCACCAGCACGACCGCCACGAGCGACAGCGGCGCGCGCAGTCGCGGCGCCCAGCGCAGCTTCGCTCCGCGGTCGACGGCCACCGTCGCGAGGACTCGCTCCTCCAGCCCCACGGTGCGCGGGGCGAGCTCGTCGAACGCTTCGTGGATCTCTGACCGCACGCTCACTTGATTGCCTCCTCGATGTCGACGTCAGGCCGCAGCCGATTGACCGCCCGGTAGAGCCGGCCTCGTGTGGCGGCGACGGAAGCCCCTACCGCGACTGCGACCTCTTCCAGCGGCAGGTCGAGATAGAAATACAGGACGACGACCAACTGGTCGTCGTGCGGCAGCCGGCCTACCGCTGCGCGCAGGTCTGCGCGGCGGAGCGAGTCATCCTCGCGCGAGGCGACGACGACCTCTTCGGGTATGCCCAGGCTGACGCGGGTGAGCCACCGGTGGCGTCGCGAGTTGCGGCATTTGTTGGCGA
Source organism: Candidatus Dormiibacterota bacterium (assembly GCA_036518815.1). Lineage (GTDB taxonomy): Bacteria > Chloroflexota > Dormibacteria > Dormibacterales > Dormibacteraceae > CF-118. The sequence continues at coordinate 12,111 of DATDML010000112.1, read as the reverse complement.
CGATGCCGAAGAACCATGGGCGAACTCGCCCGCGATCGCGCATCGTGCCGAGCTTTCGCCATGCCGTGAGGGATGCTTCCTGCACGGCATCCTCCGCGGCGCTGCGGTCGCGAAGCATCGCCAGCGCGAGGCGGAATCCTGGCTCGATCAGCGGGCGCAGAATCTCGGCGAAAGCCCGATCGCTGGGGATCGTCGAGCTCTGCGGCGCCTTGATGTCTGCCACCCGCTGCATGTCTCACCTATTCCTGTGGCGAGGACGGCGGTTTGTTACACGCGCAGGTTAGCGGTCAGCCGGCAGGCACCTCGTTGAAGCTGAAGTAGTACTGCACGCGCTGGGCGGCCAGCACGGGCACGTCGGCAGTGATGGTGATCGGTCCGCCGATTGCGCCCACGGGAAACGTCACATGCGTCTCGGCGCCGGCGGCGAGGCTGAAGGTGATCGGATTCGCTCCGGGCATGGCGATGGTGACGTTGGCCGCGGTCGTCCCCGGGTTCAAAACGTGCACGTTGTCGCCGACCATCCCCGGGGTCGCCCGGTCGAACCACATGAGGTGGCTGGCGGTCTGCGCCTGCCCGCCGCCCGCCGCCGGGACCTCATTGAAGGACTGGAAGTACTGCACTCGCTGCGAAGCAAGGATTGGCTGGCTCGCGGTGAACTTGACCGGGCCACCGATCTTGCCCGCCGGAAACGTGACATGGCTCTCGGCGCCCGGCGCGAGGCTGATGGTCATCGGACTCGACCCGGCCAGGCTCACCGTGACGCTCGCCGTCGACGTGCCCGGGTTGAGCAGATGAATGTTGTCGCCGATCATTCCAGGTGTCGCCCGGTCGAACCACTGAAAGTAGCCCGTCTGCAACGCCTGAGCCGCGCTCTGAGCGACCACCTCGTTGAAGCTCTGGAAGTACTGGACTCGCTGTGACGCGAGTACCGGAACGCTCGAGCTGATCGAGATCGGACCGCCCATCTTGCCCACGGGGAAGCTGACGTGGTTTTCCTCCCCAGGCCGAAGGTTGAAACTGATCGGGCTGGCCCCGGCCAGGCTCACTGTGACCGCAGCTGCGCCGGTGCCCGGGTTGAGAACGTGGATGTTGTCCTCGACCATTCCGGGGGTCGCGAGGTCGAACCACTGCAGGTAGCTCTGGGTCGAGGCCTGGCTCGGGCTCATCGACCAGACCTCGTTGAACGACTGGTAGTACTGGACACGCTGAGAGGCCGCGATAGCCGGTCCGATGATGACCTTGACGAGCACGGGACCACCGATTGCCGTCCCCGGAAACGTCAGGTGAGTTTCCTGTCCCGGATCGAGTGAGAACTGGACGTGCTGCGATCCAAGCACGACGCAACCGATGCTCGTGCTCGACCCCGGATTGAACAGGTGGATGTTGTCACCCACCATCCCCGGCGTCGCTGTGTCGAACCAGTTGAAGTAGCTCACGTACTCAGGGATGGTGGTGTCCCCGCAGGCGCCTTCAATCAGCGGGCTCGAGGTGGCCGACGACTGACCGTCGGCGTTGGTCGCTGTGACCGTGAACGTGTACTGACGGCCGACCTGCAATCCGGTGAAGGTAGCTGACGTCGCGCTCGCGGGCAGTGTCTGCGTGACGCCGCCGGGCTGCATCACGACCGTGTAGCCGGTGATCGGCACGTCCGCCGCGCGGCACGTGTGGGCCGGAGTCCAGGTCACGATCGCGCTGGTGCCTGAGCTTTCCGCCTCGGGGTCGGGCGTCAGGACCGGCGGGCTGGGCAGGCTCTTCGAATCGGCCTGCGCCTGGGCCATGTAATAGGTCCAGTTCCAGTAGGGGCCAGGGTCGGTGTGATGGTCGGAGCCACCAAACAGGTTCGGGTTGTTCGGGTCCGGAACCTCGCTGTGGCCGATCACGTGGCTGCGGTCGAGCGGCACACCCCATCGCGAGCAGATCGCGGCGGCTATCTGCGCGCTCGCGTTGTATTCGGCTGTGGTGTAGAGGCCCGGAGTCCACGCGAAACCTTCGTGCTCGATCCCGATCGACCTGGTGTTGTAGTCCCAGTTGCCGGCGTGCCACGCGATGTCTTTCTCCATGACCATCTGCGTGACGTCGCCGCCGTACGAAACGACGTAGTGCGCCGACGCGCCATAGCCCGGCTGGCGAAACGCCTGGATGGCGCTGCCGTAGCTGCCCTCGATGTCGTGGATGACGATCATGTCGATCGGGTAGTCGTGGCCGCGATTGGCGACCGAGTAGTTCGACGGGTCAGCCGGCACCCAGCAAGGGCTGGTCGCGGTGCAGCTCGCGGTCGCCGTTGCGCTGGTGCCCGCCGCGATCGATGGGCTGTTGGTGGACGGCGATGAATTGATGGTCTGCGGTGACAGGTTGATGCTTTCTCCCGAGCTCGTCGTCCTGCTCGCGCCCTGACTGAGCACCGTGTAGATCTCAGCCGCCACGTAATCGCCCTGCGTCGCCGTCACCGCCGGTCGCCACGCCGCGAGGTCGGTTCCGGATGAGTGATAGTGGGCAAGCAACGCCGCGCCGGCGTCGAGGTTGGCCGCCAGGTCGGTCTTGATCTCGGTTTCGGTGTGGCCGCTGAGAGATGCGGCAGCCTGCATCTGCGAGGGCGTGATGTTCATCGGCCCAAATCCGCCATCCATCGCCGGAGTTGGGATCCATTCCCAACCCGTGTTCACATAGGCGGTGGCCTCGATGAGGGCGAGCGGAACATGCCGCGACTGCGCCGCGGACTGCGCCGCCGCGCCGAACGCGCCCGTGGACGCGTCGACGCGCATCGGCGCCAGAGTGAGGAGTAGAAGAGGCGCGAGGCAAAATGCCCGCGCGAGCCCCCGCGGGAACACCGCCAGACAGGCTACCGGGCGCAAGTGTGCCCTCGTCAAGGACCCCCGGTGAAGATATGTCAATCACCGGGCTGGCCGGTCGGATTAAGAGACTTCTTCTTCTTCGACCAGGCGCAGATGGCCGCTGACGTTCAACCCGAGATGGCGGGCGAAGAACCCGGCAACGCGCTCGACATACAGCGGCCGGTCGGCGAAATAGGCGCCCGAGTGCGGCGCGCCCTGCACGATCCAGATCTCTCGTGGGCCGCGATAGGCGTCGTAAAGCCTGCGGCTGTGGTTGACCGAAGTGATGTCATCCGCGCCGCCGTGGATGAAGAAGAGCGGACGCGGCTCGAGCGAGCTCAGCACCGATATGGGGCTGCAGTCCGCGAGCGTACTGCCGCTGCGCGCGCGCAGCATCAGGCCGGCGAGCCACACGAACGGGCTGCCCGGCAGACGCACGCGACCGCGCACGTTTTCGATCAGTAGTGTGCGCAGGTCGCTGAACGGGCTGTCGAGGACCAGCGCTTCCACGCCTGGCTCGCCCGCGGCGCCAAGCAACGAAACGACCGCGCCCATCGAGTAGCCGAGCAGCCCGATGCGCGCTTGGGGAATGCGCTTGCGCGCGAAGGCGATGACCGCCTGCAGCTCCAGCACCTCTTTGATGCCGAACGTGATCGGCCTCCGGTCGCTGCCGGACATGCCCCGATACGAATAAAGGACGACGTTGAAGCCCTTGCGCCAAAGGGCAACGGCGATGCCCAGCGCGCCCTGCCGCTGCCCCTTGTGGCCGCCCGAGATGATCACGGTCTGCGGCGACCCCGGCTGCCGGAAGTACCAGGCGCCGAAGTTGACACCGTCAGCTGTGACGAGCTCGACGTCCTCGTAGTCCGCCTGGAACTCGAACGGCGTGAAGCTGAAGTCTTGGAGGGTCGAAGGCCGCACCGGCACGAAGGCGCGGTGATAGACGACGTAGGCCAGGGCGACGTAAAGCGCCAGCAAGACGAGCGCGACGAGAAGCGCGTACTGCAAGGGAAGGGCCTCTAGCCCGAACCTTACGACCTCGCTGCCTTGGCCGTCCTACCCGCCAGGCCTTCCTCGTAGCGCGCGAGCACGAAGAGCAGAAGGCTCAGCCGGTTCAGCCATCGGCGCACCTGCGGGTTGGGCACGCCAACGGCCTCTTCGAGCGTCAGCGTCCGGCGTTCGGCGCGCCGCACCACGGTCCGGGCGAGGTCCAGTGCGCCCGAAGCGGGCGTCGACCCCGGCAGGACGAACCCCTCCGGCATCGCCACGGCAGCCTCGAGCTGCTTTGTCAGGGTCTCGAGCCGGCGCACGTCGCGCGCCGCCACCTTGGCGAACGACTTCCGCGACTTCGGGCTGGTGCCCAGCTCGGCGCCCAGCGCGTACATGCCTCGCTGCAGCTCCTCACAGATCACGCGCACGCGCTCGACCTGTGACAGCGACTTGGCCAGGCCGATCGCGCTCGACGCCTCGTCCACCGTGCCGAACGCCTCGATGCGCGGATCGTCCTTGCGCACGCGACCGCCGCCGAGAAGACCCGTGGTCCCGTCGTCGCCCGAGCCGGTCAGCTCGAGCATTGGCTTCTTACGCGGCACTACACAAAGATCTGACTCAACTCGTACAGATCGCGAGGCACCTTGCGCTGCTCGGCCACGACCTCCGACAGTGCGACCACCTGCACGCCTCCATCCTTGCGAATAGGGATCACACCGCTCTTGCCCGACGCGATGAGGTCCGCCGCGCACGCGCCCAGCCGCGTCGCCCAGATACGGTCGGTCGGAGACGGCGACCCGCCACGCTGGAGGTGCCCAAGCACGGTCACACGTGTTTCGAAGCCCGTCTCGCGCTCTATGCGGCTGGAGAGAAGGTCGCCGATGCCGCGTTTGGCGAGACGCACGTGACCGAATGCATCCTTCTCCGCCTGGCCGCCCAGCTCTGTGTCCAGCTCCGGGATGTGCGCGCCCTCGGCGACGACGATGATGCTGAAGAGCTTGCCCACGCCCCGGCGTCGATAGAGGTGCTCGACAACCTCGGGCAGGGAAAGAGGGAACTCGGGAATGATGACCAGGTCGGCGCCCCCGGCGACGCCGCCCATCAGCGCCACCCAGCCGGTGTCACGGCCCATGACCTCGACCACCATCACGCGGTGGTGCGCGGACGCGGTCGTGTGCAGCCGGTCGAGGGCTTCGGTCACGACACCGACCGCGGTGTCGAAGCCGATGCAGAACTCGGTGACGGACAGGTCGTTGTCGATGGTCTTCGGCACGCCCACTGTCGGGAAGCCGGCCTCGTGCATCGCGGCAGCGACGCTGAGCGTGTCGTCACCGCCGATGGGAACCAACGCGTCGATGCCGTTGTGGCGCAGCCGGCGCACGGCGTTCGCGACTCCGTCCTTCACCTTCAGCGGATTGGTGCGCGACGTGCCGAGGATCGTGCCGCCCATCGGCAGGATTCCGCGCACGTCTTGCGCGGTCATCTCGCGAATTAGCCCATCCTCGAGGCAGCCGGCCCAGCCGTTCTGGACGCCGCTGACCTGGTGCCCGAGCTGAAACGCCCGCCGCGCCACCGCGCGGATCGCCGCGTTCAGGCCGGGCGCGTCTCCTCCGCCGGTGAGGATTCCGATGCGCACGCGAATACTGTAAAGCCCAACTTCGAGGCGAGCCCTTGCGGGGTCAGGCCGGCCAGGGATTCGAGCACGAGGTCTGCGCGGGCAAAGTCCTGGCCGGCTGTGATCGTGTTCGGCACCGCGATGCAGGCCATGCCCGCGGCCTTGGCGGCGAGCACGCCGTTGTACGAATCCTCGATGGCGACCGACTGAGCCGGCGTGGCGTCGAGGCACTCTGCGACCGCGAGGAACAGGTCGGGGGCGGGCTTGACGCTCTTCACGTCGTCGCGGCAGCGCACGCATTCGAAGCGGTCGTCGATGCCCAGCCGCGCCAGGTGGTCTTCGACCCAGGCGCGCGTCGAGCTGGAGGCGACCCCGGTCCGCACGCCCGCCGCACGGGCTGCCGCCGCCAGCTCAGCGACCCCTGGCCGCACCGCCTGCTCCAGCACCAGCTGAGTCCTGCGCCGCAACCGCTCGTCCAGAACGTCCTGCGGCAGCGGCCGGCCGAGGCGCTCCTCCAGGTTCGCCCTCGGGTCGAACGCTGCGTTGTTCGAGCCGACGATCTGCATCCAGCGGTCGAACGGCAGCTCCTGGCCGTGCGCCCGGTACACCTCGACCCACGACTGATAGATCGGCTCCTCGGTATCGAGGATGAGCCCGTCGAAGTCGAACACGATCGCCTGCAACGCGGGCCTCAACCGCATACCACTGATTTAGTATCGCCGCACATTTCCGTGGCCGAGAACGATCTGAAACTCCAGCCGCAGAAGCGCAACTTTGCCGCCGGGCTGCCGGCCGGCCTCATCGTCGTGCTGCCGGGCTTCGGGCTCATCGCGGTCGTGGCGATGCTCGTCGTCCTTTTCGGTTTCTTCGACTCCACCCACTACCGCTCGCTCATCAGCCTTTTCACGCCGGACCCGGCAGCTGCGGCCGGGACGGTTTCCGTGGCCGGTGGCGCTGAGGGCGTGACGCTGAGCATCGTCATCCTGGTGGTTTTCTACGGCATCCAGACCACGTCGTCGCGCTACTCGCCACGCATCATCGACATCTTCACCCGCAACCCGCTCAACGCGCTCGTGTTCACGTTCGCGCTGGCGTCGATCCTCTTCACGTTCCTGGTCCGCGCCGAGATCAAGCCCAACTACGTTCCGATGTGGAGCGTGGGAGTGGCCGTCGTGTTCGCCCTCGCGAACTTCGCGATCCTCCTCCCGTATGTCATCTACATATTCGACATCATGCGAGCGGAGAGCCTGATCAAAGGCATCCGCAAGAGCGCGACGCGCGACATCCGCAAATCGGTGGCCGAAACGGGCGGGAGGCGGCACCGCAGCGGCCTCATGACCTGCATCGCGCAGATCACCGACATCGTCTTCGGATCGATCCAGCTCGGCGACGTGCCGGTGTCGATCTACGGCGTCGAATCGCTGGGCCGCTTCGTCGCCGACGACTACCTGCGCGTGAAGAAGAAGTTCCGGCCCGAGTGGTACCAGGTCGGTCACGCTGACATCCCCGGCGCCTCCGACCAGATCCTGGCCGAGGTCAACCGAGCAAGGACGTGGGTCGAGTACTCGATCCTTTCCAGCTTCGTCGACTTCGTGGGCCTCGTCCCGATCCATCGCAAAGAGGCGGTGCACGCGATCGCCCTGGCGACCCGCGACATCGGCCTTGCCGCCATCGAAGTCGGCGACCCCGAGGTGGCCGACCTGAGCGTGCGCTTCTTCAACACGTATCTGCGCACGGCGATCAACCGCACGGCGCCGACGTTCGCGTCTTCGATGATGAACGAGTACCGGCGCCTGGCCATCGGGGCGCTCGAGTGGCGACCCGATCTCTCGGTCGACGCCGCCTCGCATCTGCTGCGTTACGGCCGGCACTTCGACGAATCAGGGATGCCGGCCATATTCGGCGCCGCGGCGGAAGACGTCGCGGACCTCGCCATCGAAGCCCAGGGTCGCGACCCCGAGGTGACGCGCCGGCTCGCGCTGCTGCTGGTCCGCAACCTGCGCGACCTCATCCCCAACGCCCGGCCGATCGGCCTCAACGGCCTGTTCAAGGCGGTGGCCAAGCTGACCTTCTGGGCGATGGCCGCCGACGCGAAAGACGTCAGCAGCATCCTGGTCGAGGGCATCGCCGCCGCGCCGGCGGACTTCGTCGACGGCGCGCTGACGCGCATGGAGTCGATGAAGTCAGGCCTCTTCTGGGAGGTCAACGAGCGCGTGATCGCGTTCGACTGGGTCGAGGACACGCTGCGCGCTCAGATCCCGCGCCTGCGGGCCGCGTTGAAGCGCGCGCACGGCGAACTGGCGCCCGAAGAGCCTTCGGCGTCGGCGACCGGGCTCGTCATGACCGACGTCGTCGCGACTTCAGGCGTGGCGCCGACTCAGCGCGAGCTGCCCGTCATTCCGGCCAACGGCAAGCACCCAAAGCCCGCGGAACAGCAGCAGGGCGTGACCGCGCCGGCCCAGTGAGCTCACCGCCGGGCAGGCCGCTGCTGGTCCTGAGCCAGGCCGACGTCGTCCGGCTCCTCGACATCGACAAGCTGCTCGACGCGCTGGCGGGCGCCTTCGTGGAGCTCAGCGCAGGCCGGACTTCGGTGCCGCCACGCATCGCCGCGCGCACGCCGTCGGGCGGGCTGCTCGGCGCCATGCCGGGATTCATCGCCGGCGTGCTGGAGGCGAAGGTGGTGTCGATCTTTCCTCAGAACCACGACCGCGGCCTGCCGTCTCACCAGGGCCTCATCGCGTTGTTCGACCCCGACAGTGGGGCTCCCGTCGCTGTGATGGACGCCGTCGCCATCACTGCCATCCGCACCGGCGCAGCGGCCGCTGTGGCCGCTCGGCACCTGGCGCGAGGCGACGCGTCGACGCTGGCCATCCTCGGCGCGGGCGTGCAGGGACGCTCGCACCTTGCCGCATTCCCTCGCGCGCGCGACTTCAAAGAGATACGAATCGCGTCGCGCAATCCCGAACATTCACAAGCGCTCGCGGCCGCGCACCCGAACGCGAGAGCGGTCGAACGGTTCAAGGATGCGGTCAAGGGCGCCGACGTCGTCTGCTGCTGCACCGATGCGCGCGAGCCGGTTATGAAGTACGAATGGCTCGTGCCTGGCGCGCACGTTAGCTCGGTGGGCGGAACTTTCGGCCCCGAGGTCGACGCCCAGACCATCGGCGCGGCGCACATCTTCGTGGAGTCGCGCGACGCGGTCCGCCAGCCGCCTCCGGCGGGTGCGCATGAGCTGCAGGGCATCGGGCCGGAGTCGGTGACAGAGATCGGCGAGGTCATCGCCGGCACGAAGCCAGGCCGCACTGCCCAGGATCAGCTGACCCTGTACAAGTCAACGGGCCACGCCGTCGAGGACGCGGCCGCAGCGTTGCTGGTCTACGAGCGCGCGCTGGCGGAAAACGCCGGCCAGCGAGTTGCTATTTAGTCAGGCGAGGACTTCCTGCCGCTTCTGCAGGTGGCCTATGGCCTGGTGCTTCACCTCGTCGAAGCCTTCGTGCAGGCCCTTGCGCAGAATGCGCGCGCAGGCGGCCGCTGAATAAAGACGCGGGATGAAGACGAAGTCAGCGCCGGCTTCGTAGAACTTCAGCGCCTGAGGGATGTGGTCGGTGGTGAGAACCACGCGCGCGTGCGGCGCGTGGTTGCGAACGTTCCGCAGCAGCCGCAGGTTGCTGGTCCCGCGCAGGACGTCGTCGGTGATGCTCGACACAACGAGCTCGGCCTCTTCGATGCCCGCGTGGTGCAGCGTATCGGCGTGGGCGATGTCGCCGTAGACGACCTTGATGCCGCGCCGGCGCAGCTCGCGCATCACGGTCGGGTTGAAGTCGATGACCTGGATCTTGCTGACGAACTCCTTCGACTCCTCGACGTCGCCTTCGTGCTCGAACTCATAGAGAATCGTGCTCGCGTCGCGGAAGAAGCCGAGGAAGACGACCGGGTAGTGACCGGCCTCACCTCCGCTTTCCGCCTTTTCCGAGTCGAGGTCTTTCAACCCGATCGCCTTGAGCACGCTCGTCAGCGGGTCCTGGATCGCGTGGCTCGCGTTGATCATGTAGGTCGAGACGACCGACGTCACGGCGAACGTGAGGATGACCACGCCGAGGATGTCGTTCGAGATCTGGTGCGCGCGCAGGCCCAGGAACGCGAGCACGATCGAAAACTCGCTGACCTGCGCCAGGTTGATCGCGGGCACGATGCTGTTGCGCAACCCGAGCTTCAGCACGTACAGGATCGGGATGACAACCGAGCGGCTGAGGATCACGAAAACGGATGACGCGGCGACCAGCAGAAGGATCTGCGGGGTCGGCAGCGGGATCTGCATGCCCAGCGCGACGAAGAACAGGGTGACGAAGAAGTCGCGGATGCTCACCGCCTTGGCCATCACGTCGAGGCTGTAGGGGAAGGTCGACAGGCTGACGCCGGCGATCAGCGCGCCCATCTCGCGCGACAGCCCGATGACCGACGCCGCGCCGGCCAGGAAGAAACACCAGGCGAGAGCGGTGACGAGCACGAGCTCGGGCGCCTTGGCCACCGCGCGGAACAGCCAGGGCAGCACGTACTTCGAAATGGCCAGGCTGCCGACGACCAGGATCGCGCCGCGTCCCAGTGACAGCGCCAGCGGCAGCAGGTCGGGGTTGGTGACGTTGGGTTGAACGGCGAGCATCGCGACCGCCCAAAGGTCCTGGATGACCAGCACGCCGAGAGTGATGCGGCCGGGGAGCGTGTCGAGCTCCATCCGGTCGTTGAGCAGCTTGACCACCACCAGCGTGCTCGACAGGCTCATGCACGCGGCGAGGTAGAGCAGCGAGTAGTCGCTGCCACCGACATGCGCGCCGAGCGCAGCGAAAAAGCCAAGTCCCAAGGCGATGCAGATCGGCACCTGCAACGCGCCGGTGAGCAGCATGGGCGGGCCCGCGGACGCGAGCTTCCTCAGGTCGATCTCGAGGCCGATGACGAACAGCAGCAGGATCAGCCCGATCTCCGCGACGGTCTGGATGCTGTCCAGGTCCGTCACCCAGCGCAGGCCGATCGGCCCGATCACGACGCCGGCGAGCAGGTAGGCAAGGATCAGGGGTTGATGCAGGCGCCAGCTGACGAGCGCCAGCAAAGCCGCCGCCGTGACGCAGATGGCGATGCTGGAAAGGAGGTCTGTCGGGACTGTCACTGGGCGACGGGGACGATCACAGTGGCTTCGAGGTGAGCAAAGCGCTGCTTGAGTCCAGGCAGGTCGGCTGCGTCGCCGGCGATCAGGAAGCGCGGATGGCGGATGCCTTCCATGAGCGTCGACGCGAGCTGGTCGGCGGCCTGCCGCCCGGCATCCGGCGGGGCGCCATCGCTCAGCAACCGGCCGAGGCCACGCGAGCGCGTGTTCTGGCCGATGCGCGGGCTGTTCTTGCCGAGGCAGAAGAGCGAGACGTTCACCGGGCTGCCCTTCATATGGACGGCCAGCCCTTCCGTGAACGCGATGAGCGCCGCCTGGCTGGTGTCGTAAGGGATCGTGGTGGGCTCGCCTGGATGCGCGCCGCCGTACGACACCGTGTTGATGATCTGGCCGGTGTTCCGCTCGGTCATGTGCGGGAGGAATGCCGTGACCGTGCGCACCGCGCCGACCAGGTTGGTCTCCAGCATCCAGTTCCAGTCATGCGTGGAGATCTTGTCGAGCTTGCCCTGCAGCAACACCCCAGCGGCGTTGATCAGGATGTCGACGTGACCCATCGACTTGATGGCGCTGTGCGCGAGCGAACGCACGGAGGAGTCGCTCTGGATGTCTGTCGAAAGCGCGATCGCGCGCTCGGCTGTGCGCAGCCGCACGATGTCTTCGACGGTGCGCTCGTTGCGCGGGGAGTCGAAGTCGGCCGCGACGACGTCGCAACCCTGCCGCGCGAGGCCCAGCGACACCGCTCGGCCGAGGCCGCTGCCGGCGCCGACGACCACGGCCACCTTGCCGGAAAGCGCGCCGCGCGGGGTGGTGCTCGCCATGTGCCTGGGAAACTATGCCAGATGCTGATGCGGGTTCCGGCAACTTGTCTGGTTGTCGTCTTGATCGCTTGCGGCGGCTCCTTTTCGGTCCCCAGCGCATCGGTGGACCCGGCGCACACCTGCCCGGCCGGCGCCGCCAACAGTTCCTATGAATTTCACGCGCGCGTCTCGATGGACAACCCGACGTCCGGCAAGGTGGACGTCAAGTCCGTGAATGCGGTCCTGGTGCTGGCGGCCGTGCACGGCCAGTGGCTGCAGGCCGTGGGCACGAAGTACGACGCGGGCAGCGTTCGATTCGCTCCGGCGAGCGTCGCGGCCAACAGCAAGGAGACGGTTGACGTGGCCATCCCGAGCGCATGCAGCGACCCCAAGCACGCCGGCACCAACGACAACTACGCCGATTATTCGGTCCAGCTCACCGTGGTCACGTCGGCCGGCACCTTCCACGTGACGAGCTCGAACAAGCACCGCATCTCCGCGCCCTAGCACGCGGCTAGGGCGGCACCACCTGCAGGCGCCCATCGCCCGCGGGTCGCAGCTGCCATCTTCCTTCGTGAACGAGCCGGTGGTGCCGCCGGCACAGGAGGATGAGGTTGGACATCTGGTGCGAGCCGCCGTTCGCCCAGTGCTCGATGTGGTGCGCATCCGTCCATACCGGCGGCATGTCGCAACCGGGGAACCGGCAGTGCTTGTCGCGCG
>DATDML010000111.1:0-4331 GCA_036518815.1 Candidatus Dormiibacterota bacterium | reverse complement strand
CTGCAGAAGGCGATGCGGGTGGTGCCGCCGGTCAGCGATCTCCCGATCGAGGTGCCCCGCGGGCGTCGCGACCGCTATCCGCAAGAGCCCGAGCTCGTCGAGGCGCTGGGCAAGAAGTACGGGATCGACAGCTCGCTCGAGCGCCTGGTCACCGCGTTGAGCAAGCTGCCGGCGCTTACCAAACGCTGACCGTTCTCTGCCGGTGATCTGATCCGGCCCCGACAACGTATGCATCATCGTGACGATCACGTGGGTGAGGCTCCGGCGCCGCAGGGCGCGGGCCTACATGATTTGGAGTCGTGGACGTAGGCCTCTGCGCGACCTGCCGGCATTCGCGGACGGTCACGGGGGCGCGCAGCACCTTCCGGATGTGCGAGCGGTCGCGGACCGACCCGACGTTTCCGCAGTACCCGAGGCTGCCGGTGACCCGGTGCCGCGGCTACGAGGCGAGGGCTTCTAACCCGGACCTGCAACCCGAAGGCCCAGACCCGGGTTTAGGTGGGTGATGGAAGCAGCGGAGCGCGCCTTCGAGCGCCTCGTCCGCGACAACCAGGACCGCGTGTTTGCGCTCGGCCTGGCGCTGACCGGCAACCGGCACGACGCCGAGGAGGTGGCGCAGGACACGTTCCTGCGCGCTTATCGCGCGCTGAGCGACTACCCGGAGGAGCGGATAACCGCGCTGAAGCAGCGGGCATGGCTGCACCGGATCGCGCTCAACGTCTTCCGCAACCGGATCCGCGGCAAGCGGCCTCGCCTGGTCGAGCTCAACGGCAGCGAGCCCGATCGGGCGGCCGGACCGGAGGAGGACGTGATGCGCCGGGCCGAGGTCGACGCGCTCGCGGCGCGCGTGGCCTGCCTGCCGCCGCGCTTTCGCGAGGCGGTGGTGCTGCGCCACGTGCAGGACCTGTCGTACGCGGAGGTGGCGGAGGCGCTCGGCCAGCCGGTCGGGACCGTGAAGGCGAACGTCCATCGAGGCTTGAAGATCCTGAGAGGAGAGAACCATGGCGACGGTGATGAGTGACCTGAGGCGCCTCGGCGAAGTGAAGGCGCCGTCCGGCTTTGCCGAGCGAGTGCTGGCGCAGGCGGGCGTGGCCGATTCGTATGCGGTCTTCGACACGGTGCTCGGAGAGGTGTACGTGGCGTGGAGCGACCGTGGAGTCTCGGCCGCGATGCGGTGCAAGTCCGCCGAGGAGTTCGAGGCGTGGTTCCGCCACGACGTCGGACGGCGGCTGGTGCGTGTCTCGCCGCCGCGCGACCTGGCGGCCAGGATCGAGGACCAGCTGAGCGGCAAGCGCCGGCTGAAGTTCGATCTGCGCGGACTCACGCCATTTGCACAGGCGGTGCTGCGCAAGACGCTCGAGATCCGGCGGGGCGAGGTGCGTCCTTACGGCTGGGTCGCGCGGGAGATCGGCAGCCCGCTTGCGGTGCGCGCGGTGGGAACCGCGCTGGCGCACAACCCCATCCCGTACTTCATCCCGTGCCATCGCGTCGTGCGCTCGGACGGCGTGATCGGCAACTACGGCGGTGGCGGTCCCGAGGCGAAGAAGCAGATCCTTTCGCTCGAGGGCGTGCAGCTCTCGCGCCTGCAGCGGCTTGCGCAGTCGGGCTACCGCTACGAGGGCGTCAAGAGCACCAAGATCTTCTGCTTCCCGACCTGCTACCACGGCCGGCGCGCGCGCGAGGACAGCTTCGTGTTCTTCCACGACGAGAGGGAGGCGCGGGCGGCCGGATACCGGCCGTGCAAGGACTGCCGGCCCGCCGCCGCGTAGCTACGCGGGCAGCGGGCCGACGCTCGCGGCAAGCGGCGCAGGCCGGCGGTAGTGGAAGCGCGCAAGCCCGCCGTCGTAGTTGATCGCCTTGCCGCCGTGGTAGCGCGCGGGCTTCGCCTCGTGGTGCGGCGTGTGCCCGAACACGACGCGCCGTGAGCCGGTGAGCTCGAGCCACCGATCGAGTCGCTCTGGCTGGTTGGAGAAGATGCCCTTGCCGCTCATCACGCCCCACAGCAGATGCTCGTCGCCCGACTCGAGCACAAGGCGGCCGTTGGTGTTGATGGTCGCCACCACGTCGGATTTCTCCTCGCCGAGAAGCAGGCGGTAATCGTCGTTGCCGCAGTGCTGGACGAGCGTGCCGTCATCGAGCTTCAGCAACAGCGGCCGCTCCTTCATCCAGGCCTGCAGGGGCTCGTCCTTGCGCAGCTCGTCGAGATCGTGCTGCTGGCCACCGATGCTGATGTAGAACCCGATGCGCGACGGATCGCGCAGGGCGCCGAGCATCGCGACCTCGTGGTTGCCCAGGAGCACGTCGGTGTTCTTGCGATCGCGGGCGAAGCGCAGGCAGCCGACCCCGAAGGGGCCGTAGTCGACGAGGTCGCCGACGAAGATCGTGCGCCAGCTGTCGGCGGGGTACGGCTTCAGCGCGGCGAACAGCCGCTGGATATCGCCGTGGACGTCGCCGACGATCAGGACGGGCAGATCGCCCGCAGCCATTCTTCCTCGCGTCCCTCGAGCCTTCGGACCGAGCGGGTGTAGGAGCCGATCGTCTGCAGCTCGGTGCGGTGCGCCGGCCACCGCGTACCGGACCCGAAGAGGAGCTCCGTCTCGCGCCGCGTGAACGGCACCGCTCGCGCGAACAGCCGGCTCCGCGCGTTCCCGTGAAAGACCCAGAACGAGTCCCACTGCCCACGGGCGCGGGCGCGGCGGACGTGGGCATTGCCGTCCCACCATCCCGGGCCGGGGTCACGGGTGACGTCCTCGAGCGCGCCGTCGATCTCGAGCCGGCCGACGAGGTGAAAGCCGCAGGTTTGCGGCGCGGTCGCCAGCCTGGCGAGGAAGACGATCACGTCACCCTGCCGCGCCCGCCGCAGGCTGAAGGCGCGGCCGGCGCGCCGGCAGTTGTCACCATAGGTCGGCGTCTCCGACGCCAGGTCGGGGTCGAGGTGAACGGCGACGTCGCGCCACGAGCGCGGTGCATGGGCTCTCAGCGCTGGGAGTTCGCGGAGGCGCAGCATGGGTTTGCGCCAGGGACGGCGTTCGGGAATCGGCAGCAGCGCGAAGGTGCCGTCGGCGAAGAGCGGCGAGCGGGCGGCGTGGCCGGCGTTGACGCCGACGTTGGCCAGGAATGCCGCCACGAATCCGATCCTAACGGGCGTTCGGAAGGCGTTGGGTAGAATCTCGTAGGCGTATAGGGGCGTAGCTCAGTCTGGTCAGAGCATCGGTCTCCAAAACCGAGGGCCGAGGGTTCGAATCCTTCCGCCCCTGCCACCTCACCTTTCGCCCGGCGCGCTCGGTTAGGTAGTGCCGCCGATGGTCTCGTTTCTCATGTGTAGGGGCCTGGGCGATGAGCAAGCGGATCACGACAACCTGGTACATCGGCGCGTGGATCGTGTGGGCGCTCGGCGTCGCCGCCATGTTCCTTCTGTCACGCGCGACGCAGTCGAGCTCCACGCCACCCACGGGCATCTTCTTCGTCTACCTGGCGATGTTCATCGCCATGGTCGTGATGCTCGCGACGTGGCTCGCGGCTCTCGTGAAGCTGGCCACGCAACGTGCTTGGGGCTGGTTCGTGGCGGTGGGCGTTCTGCATTTGGTCGGCCTGGGCATCATCGGGATGGCGGCGTACGCGATGGCGGGGCCTGAAGCCGAACGTGCCGAGGTCGTCTACAGGCCGACGGCGACGTAGCGGAGTTCGCGTTCATCCCTCCGGCGGCTGGCCGGGTCATTTGATCCGGCCAGTCGTCACCGGCCGATTCGTAGAATCCGGTTCGGGCGACCCAGTAGACTCGCTATCTGCTGCCCGCCCGGGTTCTGGCGGGGTTTGCCTGGGCCGCTAGCTCAACTGGCAGAGCGCCGTGCTGATAACGCGGAGGCAGGTGGTTCGAGTCCACCGCGGCCCACCATGGTTTCCGGATCGGCACCGTCGATCGTCGACTGTGCTGAATGCGGGGTTTACCAGTGCAGGTTTCGGCCGTTTTCAGCACACTTAACTGTCTTGCCGTGAGCTTTGACCTGGCTGTGCTATCGGCCACACGACCGCTTACTGCGGACCAAGCGCGCGACGCGTACCACCGGCTTGCGAGCGGCGAGAACTGGTCAGCGGTTCTCACGCCCGACGACAGGATCGCCGAGTTCGTCGCGGCGGTGTCGGCCCGCTGGCCTGAGGTCGACACGCTGCCGGAGTCGCAACTGGATGCATCGCCATGGAGCAACGGTTTCGACGTGTCCCCAGCGCACGTGCTGCTGAACATACGTTGGTCGTCACCGGACACGGTCATCAAGTTTTGCGAAGAGACTGCTTCGAGGTTGGGGCTCAACCTTTTCGATCCTCAAGACGGG
>DATDML010000110.1:0-3561 GCA_036518815.1 Candidatus Dormiibacterota bacterium | reverse complement strand
AGGTGCGGACGCCATCGCGCTCGATGATGCCGACGAAGAGGTCGTCCTTGCGGGCTGCGATCTCGGCCACGAGCTCGGGCGTGGCCTCGACGTGGCGGGCCGCCAGCAAGGACCTGACGCCGTCCTCGCGGGGCTTGCCGTCGACGTAGGCGTCGTAGTCGGCGACCGCGTCGAAGGGGATGCCGCGCTCCTCGAAGACCTGCTTCCAGGCCCGGGCGTGCTGCTCGGCGGTGCGGGTCAGAACCCCGTCCAGGTCGAACAGACACGCCGCGATCCCGACCGGAAGCCCGAGATTCCCCATCTCTGGGGAACGCGTGGCCGTGTTATAGTCGGCCGAATCCAGCCAGTCAGGCTTGACTGGTCGTGCTCTGGCGTCCCACAAACGCCTGAGTTCGCTGTATACTGGCCGTTCGTGCACGCCCGGCGCCTCACTTTGCCTATTTCTTGAGCGCGCCCTTTTTTGCCTAAGGAGCAACGAATGATCTCAGAGATGAGAGCGCCCTCGCGTCTTAGCTACGGCCGTATCCCCAACCTGGTGGAGCTGAAGGACCTCATCGCCACCCAGGTGGAGTCGTTCAACTGGTTCAAGAACGAGGGCCTGCGGGAGCTCTTCGACGAAATCAACCCGATCACGGACTACACGGGTAAGAACTTCGAGCTGAAGTTCCTGGACTACGAGTTCGGCCAGCCCAAGTTCTCGGTCGAGGAGTGCCGCAACCGCGACATGACCTACGCCGCGCCCTTGCGGATCAAGACCCGCCTGACGATCAAGGAGACGGGCGAGATCAAGGAGTCCGAGGTCTACATGGGCGACTTCGCCATGATGACCGACGAGGGCACCTTCATCGTCAACGGCACCGAGCGCGTGGTGGTGTCGCAGCTGGTCCGCTCGCCCGGCGTGTACTTCACCGCCGCCGAGGACCCCAACACCGGGCGCAAGCTCTTCGGCGCCAAGCTCATCCCCAACCGTGGCGCGTGGCTCGAGATCGAGACCTCCGCCAAGGACCTGCTGACGGTCAAGATCGACCGCAAGCGCAAGGTGCCGGTCACCGTGCTCCTCAAGGCCCTCGAGCTGCCCCAGATGAAGGGCACCGAGAACGACCGCGAGGCGCAACGCCGCGCCATGCAGGAGCTGTTCGGGGACGTCGACAACAACCCCGAGCACAGATATATGGACGCGACCCTGGAGAAGGACACGACGACCAAGACCGAGGACGCCCTCCTCGAGCTCTACCGGCGCGTCCGCCCAGGCGACCCGCCGTCCGTGGACAACGCGCGCAACCTGTTGCAGTCGCTGTTCTTCAACCCGCGCCGCTTCGACCTCGGCCGCGTCGGCCGCTACAAGGTCGATAAGCGCCTGGGCCGCGACGAGGAGGACATCCTCGACCGCGTCAAGAAGCGCGAGCTGCGCATCCTGGAGAAGGGCGACTTCATCGCCATCCTGCGCAAGCTCATCGAGCTGAACAACGCCCCGCGCGAGAAGCAGATCCCCGACGACATCGACCACCTGGGCAACCGCCGGGTGCGTGCGGTGGGCGAGCTGCTGCAGAACCAGTTCCGCATGGGCCTCATCCGGATGGAGCGAATCATCAAGGAGCGCATGACGATCAGTGACCCTCACACGGTCACGTCGGCGTCGCTCATCAACGCGCGCCCGGTGGTGGCCGCGATCAAGGAATTCTTCGGCTCCAGCCAGCTGTCCCAGTTCATGGACCAGCACAACCCGCTGTCCGAGCTGACGCACAAGCGCCGCCTGTCGGCGCTGGGCCCGGGCGGCCTTTCCCGCGAGCGCGCGGGATTCGACGTCCGCGACGTCCACCACAGCCACTACGGCCGCATCTGCCCGATCGAGACCCCCGAAGGTCCGAACATCGGCCTGATCGGCAACCTGGCGACCTACGCCAAGGTCAACGAGTTCGGGTTCGTGGAGAGCCCGTTCCGCCGCGTCTACAACCGGATGTCGGTGGCGGACGGCCAAGGCGAAAAGCTGACCGGCCGAACACTCCGCCGCGCCGCGGTCGACGGCAAGGGCAACGAGGTCCTGCCGGCCAGCCATGTGCTCGACTCGAAGGACGCCGCAGCGCTCAAGAAGGCGCACGTCGCCTCGGTCGACATCGTGCCGTGGGTCTCTGACGAGGTCGAGTACCTGTCCGCCGACGAGGAGGACATGTTCGGCATCGCGCAGGCCAACGCAGCCCTGACTCCCGAAGGCCACTTCGTGGACGCCCGCGTGCCCGCGCGCACGCGCAGCCACTACGGCCTGGAGGACGTCGGCAACATCCAGTACATGGACGTGTCGCCGAAGCAGATCGTATCCGTGGCGACCGCCCTCATCCCGTTCCTCGAGCACGACGACGCCGGCCGCGCCCTGATGGGCGCCAACATGCAGCGCCAGGCGGTGCCCCTGCTGGTCACCGACGCGCCGCTGGTCGGTACGGGCGTCGAGTACTACGCGGCCAAGGACTCCGGCGAGATGATCGTCGCCGAGGTCGCGGGCACGGTCGTCGACATCGCCCAGCCGAAAGACCTGAAGGCGGTCCACGCCACGCCGGTCTTCGAGATCGTGCTCAAGCCCGACGCGGGCGGCCCCGACCGGCACTACCCGCTGCAGAAGTTCGCCCGGTCGAACCAGGGCACTTGTCTCAACCACCGCGCGATCGTCAAGCCGGGCCAGCACGTCGAGGCGGGGGACATCCTCGCCGACGGGCCGGCCATCGACAACGGCGAGATGGCGCTCGGGCGCAACGTGCTCGTCGCCTTCATGCCCTGGGAGGGCTACAACTTCGAGGACGCGATCCTTCTGTCGGAGCGCGTGGTCAAGGAGGACATGTACACCTCGATCCACATCGAGGAGCACGAGTCCGAGGCCCGCGAAACCAAGCTGGGTCCCGAGGAGATCACCCGCGACATCCCGAACGTCGCCGACGACGCGCTGCGCAACCTGGACGAGCGCGGCATCGTCTACATCGGCGCCGAAGTCCAGCAGGGCGACATCCTGGTGGGCAAGATCACGCCGAAGGGCGAGACCGAGCTGTCGGCCGAGGAGCGCCTGCTGCGCGCCATCTTCGGTGAGAAGGCGCGTGAGGTCCGCGACTCGTCACTGCGCGTGCCGCACGGCGAGCGCGGCATCGTGGTCGACGTCAAGGTCTTCAGCCGCGAGAACAAGGACGAGCTGGGACCTGGCATCAACGAGATGGTTCGCGTCTATCTCGCGCAAAAGCGAAAGATTTCGGCCGGCGACAAGATGGCCGGCCGCCACGGCAACAAGGGCGTGGTCGCGCGAATCCTCCCGGCGGAGGACATGCCCTACCTGCCCGACGGCACGCCGGTCGACATCGTGCTGAACCCGCTCGGTGTGCCGAGCCGTATGAACCTGGGCCAGGTGCTCGAAACGCACCTTGGCTGGGTGGCGCACGCGCTCGGAGTGAAGGTGCAGACGCCGGTCTTCGACGGCGCCCCGATGTCGGCCATCCAGGCCGAGCTGGAGCGCGCCGGCCTGCCACGCGACGGCAAGGTGCGGCTGCGCGACGGGCGCACCGGCGAGGAGTTCGACGAGCCCGT
>DATDML010000109.1:0-4348 GCA_036518815.1 Candidatus Dormiibacterota bacterium | reverse complement strand
CGTGTCAACCACGGCGAAGGCGAATTCTAGTCTGCGACGTTCTACCTAGACTTCTCTATCCGTGGCCCCGTCGTCTAGTGGCCTAGGACACCGGCCTTTCAAGCCGGGAATCGCGGGTTCGAATCCCGCCGGGGCTACCACCTTTTTGTGGATGCGATGAGGACTCTTCATCCGGCATTCCGCGTGACGAATCTGGCGGCCTCCCTCGAGTTCTACACGGCGCTGGGGTACGTCGAAGTCGGCCACGTTGACATCGGTGACGGCGCAACTCTGACCATGCTCAAATCGCCCAGCGACGAGGTGGTCACCCTCGAGCTGGTCCATCGGCCTGCCGACGGACCCGTCGAGATCGGAACCGGCTTGAGCCACTTCGCAGTCCAGGTCGACGACATGGACGCCACAATCGAATCGATTTCACGGGCAGGGCTCAGGCCAGGCCCAGTTGAGCGGCCAGGCGGTCCAGACGGGCCGCAAACCGCATGGCTCACAGACCCGGACGGCTATCGCATCGAGCTGGTCCAGTGGCCGCCGGGGCATTCGTACGGTCTGACGGCTGAGGACTTTCACTAGGGCGGAACGGCTGGTGTCTGGTGGGCGGCGAGGGTTTCGAACCCCCGACCTCCAGCATGTCAAGCTGGCGCTCTTCCAACTGAGCTAGCCGCCCGTGGCGAGCACGTCCGCGGCTCCCCGAGCGCGTGGTGCGGAACACATATTCTAGGTTGGATGGGTCACATCGGCCAGAGCACACGCCGGCTCGAGGACGAGCGCCTCATCACCGGCAAAGGCCGATACGCCAACGACATCCAACCCGAAGGCGCGCTGCACGTTGCGTTCTGCCGCTCCAGCGTTCCTCACGCGCGCATCCGCGCGATCGATCGCTCGGGCGCGGTCTCGATGCCGGGCGTAGTCGCTGTGTGGACCGCCGAAGATCTGCCCGAGATCGCCGCCGGGCTCAGCGATTTCGGCCCGCCCGACCTGGAGCAGCGCGGCCGGCCGATCCTCAATCGCGACGAGGTCAATTATGTCGGCGAGGCATACGCCCTCGTTGTCGCCGAGTCGCGCTACGCGGCGCAGGATGCAGCCGAGGCTGTGCTCGCCGAGCTCGATCCGTTGCCCGGCGTGGCCGGCACTCTCAACGCGATCGCGGATGGCGCGCCGCGCGTGCACGCGGACATGAAGAGCAACATCGCCGGCACGTCGCCGACCGCATTCGGCGACATCAAAGCCGCATTCGGCGATGACGCGGTGGTCGCGAAGGTGCGGCTCCAAACCGATCGCGTCGCCGGCGCCGCGATGGAACCGCGCTGCGTCACTGCAGCCTATGACGCAGAGAACGAAGGCCTCAAGGTCTGGACTTCGACCCAGAACATCTTCGGCGTGCGCAACGCGATCGGCTCAGCTCTGGACGTGAAGGAGGACCGCATTCGAGTCATCGCGGAAGACGTCGGCGGCGGCTTCGGCGCCAAGGGCATGGTGTTCGCGGAAGAGGTCCTCGTCGCGCTCGTGGCGTGGCGTCTCAAGCGCGGCGCGACCTGGACGGCGACGCGCAGCGAGGATGGCGCCACGACTGCGCACGCGCACGGCAGCGTGATCGAGCTCGACATCGCAGCGGACAAAGACGGCAAGCTGCGCGGCCTGCGCGGCCGCCTGATCCATGACATCGGCGCGTACTCCGGCTCGGGCGCGGGCCAGCCCGGAATCATCATCAGCCACATGCTGTCGGCTTATGTGCTGCCGGCGATGCACGTCGAGGCGGTGCTCGTCTACACCAACACGCTGCCGACCGGCTTCATCCGCGGCGGCGGGCGTCCGCTGGGCAACTTCGCGATGGAGCGGGCGATGGACGCGCTCGCGCACGAGCTGAAGCTCGACCCGATCGAGCTGCGCCGGCGCAACCTGATCCAGCCTCAGCAGATTCCCTATACGACCGGTCTGCCGGCGGGACGCGCGGGCACCGTGTACGACAGCGGCGACTATCCCAAGCTGCTCGACATGGCGATCGAGAGCATCGGCGCGAAGCCATCGGTCGATGGCAGGCTGGTCGGTCGCGGCATCGCATGCTGCGTCGAATCGACGTCCTTCGGTCGCGGTGAACCGGCGAAGGTGCGCCTGCAAAAGGATGGCGTTGCCCACGTTTACGTCGGATCGACGCCCGGCGGCCAGGGCCACGAAACCATGGCCGCGCTCGTGACGGCGGACCGGCTCGGATGGCCTTACGAAAAGATCCGGGTGACCGCGGGCGACACGGGCAACGTCCCGTTCGCGCTGCTCACCGCCGGCAGCCGCAGCGCTGTCCAGGTCGGCAACGCGACCGCACGCGCCGCTACCGCAATGCGCAAGCAGCTACTGGATCGCGGCGCCGAAGTCCTGGAGGCCGACACGGCCGACCTCGTCCTCGAGGACGGAACGATCAGCGTTCGCGGCGCGCCGACGCGGCGCGTTCCCGTCACCGAAGTCATCCCCGCTGAAGGCCTCGAAGTGCTGGAGACATTCGATCCGGCGCGACCGCTCACTTATTCGAGCGGCTGCCACGCGGCGATCGTCGCCGTCGACCCGGACACCGGCCAGGTCGAGGTTCTGCGCTACGTCATCGCCCACGACACCGGCAAGGCCATCAACCCGCTGACGCTGGAAGGCCAGCTGCTCGGCGGTTTCGCGCACGGCCTCGGCTACGCGCTCTTCGAGTCTGCTGCTTACGACGCAGACGGCACGCCGCGCGCCGCGAGCTTTCTCGACTATTCGATCGTCAGCACTGGCGAGGTGTCGGCCCCCGAGTTGACGCACATCGAGACGCCAACCGATTCCAACCCCGAAGGCTTCAAGGGCGCGGGCGAAAGCGGCACGATTCCGGTGCCCGCGGCGATCGCCGCCGCGGTCGAGGATGCGATCCGCCAGCGCAAGCCGGACGCCGTGGTGAGTCAGATCCCGCTCAGCCCCGACAGGGTTCTCGAGCTGCTGGCGACCTGAGCTGAGCACCGTCGACTGGCGGCGCAATCTCGCCGCGCTCTGGTTCGCGGAGTTCACCGCCATCTTCGGTTTCAGCTTCGCGTTTCCGTTCCTTTCGATCTTCATCGCGCAGGACCTGCACGTGCATGCCGGCCGCGACCTCGACCTGTGGACGGCGGCCGCGGCCAGCGCGTCCGGGTTGGCGATGACCATCGCGAGCCCCATCTGGGGCGTGCTTGGCGACCGTCTCGGCCGCAAGCCGATGCTCATCCGCTCGATGGTCGGCGGCGCGATCACCGTCGGCCTGATGTTCCTGACGCAGTCGCCGCTGCAGCTGGTGATCCTGCGTTTCCTGCAAGGCGCGACCAGCGGCACGGTCGCCGCGGCCACAGCGCTGGTCGCAGCTGAAACCCCCCGTCAGCGCGTGGGCTGGGCGCTCGGCGTGCTCACTTCGTCGGTGGCGCTGGGAGGCGCGATTGGCCCCGTGGTCGGCGGCTTCGCCGGCGCCATCTTCGGCCTGCGCCTGGTGTTCCTTGCCGGCGGCGTGATGTTGATGGCTTCGATGATCCCCGTCCTTTTGATAGTCCGCGAAAGCGAGCGCAAGGTCATCGAGGGCCCCCGCCCCAGCACGCTCGCCACCATCCGCCAGCGGCCAGGCACGATGCGCGCGCTGGCGGTGCTCATCGGCGCACAGGGGCTGGTCACGCTCGTGCAGAGCGCCAGCCAGCAGCTGGTGGTGCTGCGGCTTTACGAGATGCTGGCGAATGGCGCGTCGGGAGCCGCTGGTCTTGCGTTCGGCGCCGCCGGTATCACGAACAGCGGCGCGGCCGTGGGCTACACGCGCGTGACGCGCCGGCTGGGATACGTGCGCACCGCGGCCCTCGCCGCGCTGCTGCTGGCCGGGACTGTCGGGCTTCTCGCGGTTGCGCCGTCCGCCGCGCTGGTCGTGGCCATCGTCGGCGTTTCCGGCCTGCTGAACGGGACGATCGTGCCTGGAACCGCGAGCATGATCGGGCTCGAGACGCCGCCCGAAGCCCAGAGCACGGTCTTCGGCATCAACGCGAGCTCGGTTGCATTCGGCTTCTTCCTCGGCCCGCTGGTCGGCGGCGGCGTGGCCGCCACGCAGGGTGTGCCGCTGGCGCTCGGCGTCAGCGCCATCCTCGCGCTCGGTCTCGCGGGGCTCCTCGCGATCGGCGCGCGGGAGCCTGTCAGGTAGCATGGGGACTTCCCCAATGGCTAGACGCAACACGCCACCGCCCAATTCGATCGATGCGGGCAAGAAGTACAGGGCCACCGTGCACACATCGCGCGGCGACTTCGTGATCACGTTCGTCGATCCGAAGGTCGCGCCGCAGACCGTCAACAACTTCGTCGCCCTCGCGCAAGAGGGCTACTACGACGG
>DATDML010000108.1:0-2944 GCA_036518815.1 Candidatus Dormiibacterota bacterium | reverse complement strand
GCCGGTGACCATGCGCTCGATCGCCTCGACGCGGCCCGACTCGACGAAGAACTCGGCAGGCCCGCCGATGCCGAACGATGTGCGCGTGGCCAGCGGCTCGTCCTCGCTCACGCCAGGCAGGCCGCGCAGCCAGTCGAGGTTTGATCTTGATCTCCACCTCATCTTTGCGGCCTCGCCGCCAGCGTGGTCGGGCTTTGCCCGACCACCTCAGGCGCGAATTCGGGAGGGCAGGCGGCGACGCCGCGGGGGGCTCCGCGGGGGGATCCTGATCCCCCCGCGCTCTTAGATTTTTTGCGCCAGCTCATCGCCAAGCTTCTTGCGAATGTCGCCCGCCCCCATCAATAGGAGCAGGTCGTCAGGACCGACCAGCGTTTCCAGCGCTTCACGCGCGCTTTCGAAGCTGCCGACGTAAGTGCCGTGCCGCATGCGATCGGCCAGGTCACGCGAGGTGATGCCCGTCCGGTTCTGCTCACCGGCCGAATAGACGTCGAGCAGCAGCACCCGGTCCGCGCTGTCGAACGCGCGTGAGAAATCACCGATGAATGACGCCAGGCGCGAGTAGCGGTGCGGCTGGAACACGACGATGAGGCGACGGTGGCGCAGCTCCCGCGCGGCCTGGATTGTGGCGCGAACCTCGGTCGGATGGTGGCCGTAGTCGTCGTAAACCGCCGCGCCTTGAAAGAGACCGAGAAACTCCAGCCGGCGATGGGCGCCGGGGAAGCGCTCGAGCGCGGATGCGACGTCAGCAAAGTTGACGCCTATCTCCAGCGCCATGGCCGCGGCGCCGGTCGCGTTCTGGATGTTGTGCCGCCCGCGCTGGCGCAGGTTGATGCGCCCGAGCTCGCGGCCGCCGTGATGGATCGGGAACGGCCGAGCATCTTCGCAGCGGTAGTCGGCGCCGGCGTCGAAGCCGTAGGTGACCTTGCGGCCGCGCGTGGTCAGCGAGCTCGCGCGAGGGTCGTCCGCGCAGAGCACTGCGACCCCGTCGGCCGGCAGGCGGCCGATGAACTCCGCGAAAAGCGCCTTCACCGCGTCGACGTTGGCGAAGTGGTCGGTGTGGTCGAGCTCGATGTTCGTGACGATCGCCTGCTTCGGATGGTGGAGGATCAACGAGCCGTCGGACTCGTCCACCTCAGCGACCAGCCACTTCGACCGGCCCGCACGCGAATGGCTGCCGTCGCCGACGAGCACAGTCGGGTCGAGGCCGGCCTCGGTGAGGATGTGGCCGGTCATGTGCGTGACCGTCGTCTTGCCGTGGCTGCCGCATATCGCGATGGCGTCCGCTTTCTCGATGAGCTCGGCCAGCGCCTCGGCGCGCGTGATCACGCGCACGCCCATCGCGCGGGCGGCGTCAAGCTCGGTTGCGTCTTTGATGGCGCCGCTGTAGACGAGCAGGTCCTTGCCGAGGACGTGCTCCGGGTCGTGGCCGACGTCGATGATGACGCCTTCGTCCTCGAGCTCGGCGGTGGTTTCGGACGCTTGCGCGTCGCATCCGCTGACCTCGTCGCCGCGTGCGAGATAAACGCGCGCCAGGGCGGAGACGCCGGCGCCGCCGATGCCCATCAGGTGCACCTTCATCGCCTGGCCACCTCGCGCACCACTTCGAGCACGCGCTCCGCGGCGTCGCGACGGCCGGCCGCGGCAGATGCGGCGGCCATCGAGCGCAGCTGCTCGGGCTGAAGCCCGGCGAGCGTCGCCACCAGGGACGCCGGCGTCAGATCGGCATCGGCCATGCGCACCGCCGCGCCGGCCGCGACCATCGCGGTCGCGTTGTCCTCCTGGTGACCGCCGCCGAAAGTGCCGGGCACCAGCACCATCGGCAGGCCGACGGCCGCGGCCTCGGCGATGGTGCCGACGCCGGCGCGGCCGACGATCAGGTCGGCACGCACGAGCAGCGCCGGCATGTCGTCGGCGAAACTCATGCCTTCGTAATGCTCACGCGGGTGCTCGGCGATCCCGTCGGCGCCCTGCCGGCCCGCCACGTGGATGACGTGGTCGTACATGGAAGTCAGCTCGTCGAGTGCACCCCACACGGCACGATTCAAGTTACGTGCGCCCTGGCTGCCGCCGGTGACGAGCAGCGTGCGCGGCGGCACGGCGGGCGTCTTGCGTTCGAAGCCCGGGCGCAGCGGCACGCCGGTGAGCACCACGAGCTTGCCGCCCAACCGTTCATCCGTGCCGGGCAGCGTGGTGCAGATGGCGGCGGCGCCACCGGCGAAAAGGCGCGTGGCCAGGCCGGGGCGGACGTCCTTCTCGTGCAGCACGTACGGGACGCCGCGCATGCGGGCGGCCGCGACCGCGGGCGCCATCACGTAGCCACCCATGCCGAGGACGGCGTCGGGTTTGAAGCGATCAACCACGCGTAGTCCCGCGCGGAGGGCCGTCGGAAGCACCGCTGGAAGCGCGACATTCTTCCAGATCGCGTCGCGGTCGAGGCCCTGGATGCGGATCGTCTCCAGCTCGAAGCCGGCAGCGGGAACGATGCGCTCCTCCGGACCGCCTGCGCGGCCGACGAGCAGCACCTCGCCCGACGGCTCCTCAGCGCGAAACGCCCGAGCCACGGCGAGCGCCGGAAACAGGTGCCCACCGGTTCCGCCGCCAGCGATCAAAAGTCGCATCTCCCCCCTTTCGAGTATGTGATTGCGATCGCGCCACGCCTTTTCGGGCCACGCTCAAGAGCACGCCGACCGCGGCCAGCGTGGTGGCGAGCGCGGTGCCGCCGTAACTGAAGAACGGCAGCGGCACACCGGTCACCGGCAGGGTGTTGGTGACGGTGGCCATGTTCAGCAAGGCCTGGAAGGCGATCCACGTGGTGATGCTGGTGGCCAGCGTGACGCCGAACGTATCGGGCGCGCGCAGCGACGTGCGATAGCCGCGCCACGCGAAGAACAGGAATCCGAGCATCACCAGGGTGGTGCCGAGCAGGCCCGTCTCCTCACCGACG
>DATDML010000107.1:0-7062 GCA_036518815.1 Candidatus Dormiibacterota bacterium | reverse complement strand
GCGGCATGGCGGCGCGGCACCAATCGAGCCACGGGTAGAGGTCTTCGGCGTCCGGCAGTGCGGCGTAGAGCTCAGCGAAGCCGGGGTCGGGGTGCAGCGGATCGTCGCGCACTCGCATTTTTCGGTTGGTGGACCCGAGGGGATTCGAACCCCTGGCCTCGTGAGTGCGATTCACGCGCTCTCCCAGCTGAGCTACGGGCCCACTCGAAGGATCGCCAGTATGCCACCGAACGGAACAGCCGGGCCCGACCCGCCGATTCCTATACTCGCGACGATGGCGTTCCTCTTCAAGAATAAGAAGCTTCCCGAAGGCGTAGAACCCGCACGCATCCCGCCCGGACAAACGCTGACCGCCCCCGACCGCTGGCCACTCCTGCACTTCGGCCCGGTGCCTAACACCGACATCGCGAAGTGGGACCTGAAGATCTTCGGCGCCGTGGAGAACGAGCTGACGCTCGACTACGGCGAGCTCCGCGCGCTTCCCTCCAAGGAGGTCGTGGCCGACATCCACTGCGTCACGGCCTGGAGCCGCCTCGACGACAAGTGGACGGGGGTGCCGATCAAGGAGATCCTCGACCGCGTCAAGCCCAAGCCAGAGGCCAAGTACGTGATGGCCCACTGCGACTACGGCTACACCACATCGGTGCCTCTCGACGTGCTCGATCGCGACGAGAACCTGCTCTGCTATGGCTGGAACGGCCAGGACCTGACCCCGGAGCACGGCTGGCCCCTGCGCCTTTTCATCCCGTCGAAGTACTTCTGGAAGTCGGCCAAATGGTTGCGCGGGCTAGAGTTCATGGAGCGCAACCGGCTCGGGTTCTGGGAGCAGCGTGGATACCACGACGAAGCCGATCCCTGGAAGGAGACACGGTACTGGTAGTCGTGGGCTGACAGCCGGGCCGCCGCTCGTCACATTCACGAGCGATTTCGGCAACGGCTCTCCCTTGGTCGCGGCGATGAAGGCGGTCGTGCTTTCAGGCTGCCCCAGCGCGGTCCTGGTCGATGTCAGCCACGAGGTCCCGCGTTTCGACGTCTCCGCAGGCGCTTTCATGCTCTTCGCCGGCACGCGTCACTTCGGTGGCGACTCGGTGCACCTCGTAGTCGTCGATCCGGGCGTCGGCTCGACCCGGCGCCGCCTTGCTCTTCGCGCCGGCGGTCGTTATTACGTCGGTCCCGACAACGGCCTGTTCTCGATCGTGATCGAGGAGGTCGGCCTCCAGGCGGTCGTGGAGCTGGCGCCGCGGCCCAGCGGCGCGCCGACGTTCGAAGGTCGCGACGTGTTTGCGCCGGCCGCGGCCGCCCTGGCGTCGGGCGTGCCACTGGAATCGCTCGGCCCGCCCACCGATCCGCCGTTGAAGCTCGACAACTCATCGCCGCGAATCCTCTGGGTAGACGGCTTCGGGAACCTGGTCACCAACCTCAAGCCACCCATCCGGCCGATGAAAGTGCACAACCACTACATCACCGCTTCCGCGACCACTTACGCCGAAGCCAGGCCGAACGAAGCATTCGTCTACCTCGGCAGCATGGGTTACCTCGAGATCGGAGTGCGCGAGCAGCGCGCGGATCGCATGCTCGGCGCGCGGGCCGGAATGCGCGTGGACGTTCTCTGAGCTCTTAACAGGGTGGGTTGGCGTGCGCGACTTGCGCACGTAGCCTCAGGCCGCTGTGGTTCGAGTAGCTCGCCGGCGAGGGACCCTCTCCACCCTCGCGCAAGGTCTTCGATGTGGCGGAGCCTTGCTCCTTCCCCTGTTAATGGTGGGCTGCTCGGGCCCGGCTCCAGCTACCGTCGCGCTGGCTGCGGGCGGAGTGGCCGAGCCGGTGAAGCTCTGGTCGGACGCGTCGATATTTCAGCTCGTCGGCGGCCTCATCGAGCACGCGCGACATCGCGTCTACGTCGAGATGTACGAGCTCGGCCGGCCCGACATCGTCCGCGGCCTTTCAGCCGACCGTGCGTCGGGCGCCGACGTCCGCGTCGTCACCGATCCGACGGTGAACGCCAGTCGCTCATCGCTTGCAACGCTGCTTCGCGATGGCGTGCCATCCCGCTTCTATCCGGTCGATGACGTTGCGCATCAGATCGACCACGTGAAGCTGCTGATCGTCGACACGGAGGCCGTCGTCGGCGGCATGAACTGGGGCGTGCACAGCGATCGCAATCACGACTACGTCCTCGAGACTCGCGACGCGGCGGAGGTCGGACGCCTGGTCCAGATCTTCGAGCAGGACTGGTCGCTATCCCAGGGCGCGCCGCGCCCGCTGAAGGCCGATCCCGCAAGTCAGGTCGTCCAGACAGCGCCCGGGGAAGAGATCCGCAACCTGCTGATGGGCGCGTTGACCTCCGCGCAATATCGCGCGTGGTCCGAGGTCTACACGCTGACGGATCCAGACGTGCTCCTCCAGCTCGCCGCAGCGCATCGTCGCGGGGTCGATGTGCGCGTGCTGCTGGATCCGAACCAGGCCTACAACCGCCAGGCATTCATGCAGCTCCAATCCGCCGGTGTGGCGGTCCGGTGGTATCCGGTCCCGAGAGGCGCGCTGCTGCACGCGAAGATCGGCCTGTTCGACTCCGAGCTGGTGCTCGGTTCAGCGAACTGGAGCTACAGCGGCCTGGACGTCAACCACGAGCTCGACATCGAAACGCAGGACCCGCAGGCGGTGGCCGCCTACGGGTCCCGTTTCAGCTCAGATTGGGCGCGATCGCCAGTGCCTTAAGTGCTGGCTGCGACGTTGGCGATGAAGTCGGTGTTGGCGGTGAAGCTCTTCTGTTCGATCTTGCGATAGATGAAATCGATGTCCTCACGCACGTTGTCACCCGCCGTGTACTGCTTGACATCGGTGATCACGGCGTCGGTCAGGGTCACTCGGTAGTAGTTTTCCTCGGTACCGTTCCGGCTCACGCGGTAGAAGTTGATCTCGACCTTGGTCAACACCTCGGCGGTGGCGGCAGAGAAGAGGAACTGGGGCGAAGACCCACCGAGCAGGTGCGTAATCGTGACCGGCTTGTGCACGACTTTGCCGGCGCCGCCTCCACCTGAGGAAATGCTATTCGGCGCCTGCAGCTCGTACTGGTAAGCGAGCACGTTGATGATGTTCGGCCGGCCGCCGTCGTCGCCCTTGAAGTCGCCGGTGTGATTGCCGTGCACGGTCATAGCGATGCGGACGCCGCCGGCCGCAGCGGTGGCATCGGTTCCAGGCTTGGCCGCTAGCAGCTGCCAGGCTCCGAGGGCCAGCAGCGTCGCGGCAACCGCGACAGCCAAGATGCGGGTGCGTGCAAATACGGACGCGGACGTCATGGTTTTCCTCTCCTCGCGTGGTGCCCGTCGCGCGCGGGCTGTGGCTATTCTCGCGAGGCGCTCGCGAAATGCAGCCGCGTTATCGCTACTGGGTCGGAGGTCCTGACGAACCGGCCATGGGTGGCGGTCCGGAAGCGCCGCTGGCGGGTGGTGGGCCGCCTGCCGCCGGGCCCTGCGTGAAGCTCACCTGCGGCACCGCGCGATCGCCCTCGTCCGCGGCGAAGAAGGCGAACGGCTTGAACCCGAGGATGCCGGCGATGAGCGAGGTCGGCAAGGTCTGGAGCGCGACGTTGTAGTCGCGCACGTTGCCGTTGTAGAAACGGCGGGAGAACTCGATCTTGTCCTCCGTGGCGGTCAGTGTCTCCTGCAGGTTGGTGAAGGCGGAGATAGCCTTCAGCTCGGGATAGTTCTCGGAGACGGCGAACAGGCTGCGCAGGCTCTGGCTCAGCATGTTCTCGGCGCCGGCGATCTTGGCCTGGTCGCCAGTCGCGCCCGCGGCCACGGCGGCCGCGCGGGCGTTGGTCACCGCCTCGAGCGTGCCCCGCTCGTGGCCCATGTAGCCCTGCACGGTGTTGACGAGGTTCGGAATGAGGTCGTGCCGGCGCTTCAGCTCGACGTCGATCTCAGACCAGGCTTCCTGTGTGCGGTTGCGCCAGGTGACGAGGCGGTTGTAGGTGAGAACAAACCAGATGACCAGGAGGACGACGATCGCGATGACAATCCAGCCACCGATACCCATCTCGCCCTCCTAGATCAGGCGTGCGCCCGTCGCTGCCAACGGGTCTTCTTCAGCATCTTCTTGTGCTTGTGCTTGCGCATTTTCTTGCGCCGCTTCTTGATTACCGAACCCAACCCAGCTCCTAGACGTGTTTTTACGGCCAGTCGACCAGTGCCCTGACGAGGGCTTGGCGATCATACCGTAAGCCGCTCGGCGCCCGTTCCAGGCCTAAACTCGAACCGAATGTATTTCACCGACGCTCACGAAGAGCTGCGCCTGCACGTCCGCAGGTTCCTGGAGAAGGAGGTGAAGCCCCACCTCGAGGAGTGGGAGGAGACGACTTTCCCGGACTCGATCATGCGGCGCATGGGCGAGCTCGGCTTTCTCGGCCTCCGCTACCCGCCCGAATATGGCGGCCAGGGGGGCGACTACTTCTCGGCGGTGGTCCTTTCCGAAGAGATGGCGCGGATGGGCTGCGGCGGGCTCGGGATGGCGGTTGCGGTGCAGGCCGAGATGGCGACGCCGCCAGTTTTCAGGTTTGGCACCGAGGAGCAGAAGCAACGCTGGCTGGTGCCGGCCATCCGGGGCGAGCAGATCGCGTCGCTGGCCATCACCGAGCCGGACGCAGGCTCAGACGTTGCGGGGATCACCACCGTTGCGCGTCGCGACGGCGACGACTTCATCGTCAACGGCCGCAAGACGTTCATCACGAATGGGGCGCGCTGCAACTGGTCGCTGGTCGTGACCAAGACCGACCGCGAGCGCGGCCACAAGGGCTACAACCTGCTGCTCATCGAGAAGGGGACGGAAGGCTTCGAGGTCTCACGCACCCTGAAGAAGCTGGGTATGCACTCGTCCGACACTGCCGAGCTCGTTTTCGAGGATTGCCGTGTTCCCGCAGGCAACCTCATCGGTGAGGAGGGCGAGGGCTTCAAGAACCTGATGTGGGAGCTGCAGGGCGAGCGCATGATCGCGGCGGCCGGGGCTATCGCCGGCGCGCAGCGGGTCTTCGAGTACACAGCCGACTACGCGCGCAACCGCAACGCGTTCGGCCAGCCGATCTCACAGTTCCAGGTCATCAAGCACAAGCTTGTCGACATGGGCACCAAGGTCGCGGCCGTGCAGGCTTTCGTCTATCAGACGGCCAAGCAGTGGGATGAGGGTCAGTACCCGGTAAGAGAGATCTCGCAGGCGAAGCTGCTCGCGACCCAGGTTGCGGTTGAGGTGGCGGACGAGGCCATCCAGATCCTTGGCGGCCACGGCTACATGAAGGAGTTCCCCGTCGAGCGAGCGTGGCGCGACGCCCGGCTGGCGCGGATCGGCGCCGGCACGGACGAGATCATGAAGGAGATCATCGCCAAGACATACGGGCTGTGAAGGCCACGCTTTTCTCTGGCTGCAAGCCGGAGGTGGCTGCTGGGCCCGACGGCAGGATCCTCGCAGCGGGAGCAAAGGCAAGAAGCGCCGCCGGCCGCGGCGCGGAGGTAGTTCGGTTGCGCGGGACCGCCTGGCCGGGGCTGATGGACTCGCACATCCACCTCGAAGGCCTGGCCGAGAAACACCTGCAGCTCGACCTCACCGGCACGCGCAGCCTGGAGGCGGCGTTGCGGCACGTGGAGCGCTGGTCGTCGCGCCTGCCGCGCAGCGCGTGGGTGCTGGGCGCGGGCTGGTACAACGACCTGTGGCCGGACCCCCGCTTCCCGACCCGCCAGCACCTCGATCGCGCTGCGGGAGGGCGGCCTGTTTACCTCTCGCGCAAGGACGGGCATTCGGCCTGGGCTTCGTCGGCCGCGCTTCGAGCGGCAGGCATCGACCGCGACTTCGCCGATCCGCCAGGTGGCGTCATCGATCGCGACGAACGGGGCGAGCCGACAGGGATTCTCCGCGAGCTGGCCATGGACGTCGTCGAGCGCCGGCTGCCTCTGCCCACGGACGCGGAGTTCGACGCGGCAATGACCAGGGCGCTCGCCGCCCTCGTCCGTTTCGGCTTGACCGGCGTGCACTCGATGGACACCGCGCGCGGCTTCGGTTCGCTGCAGAGGCTGCACGCGCGCGGCAAGCTCCCGCTGCGCGTCACATACAACCTGCCACTGGCCGACCTTCGACACGCTGAGCGGATGGGAGTGCGCTCGGGTTGGGGCGATAGCTGGCTCCGCTTCTGGGGCGTTAAAGCCTTTCTCGACGGCTCGCTCGGCAGCCGCACTGCGGAGATGCTCGACGGCACGGGCACGCCGCGGCTCAGCCAGGCTGACCTGATCGACATGATCGAGCGCTGCGTGCGCGCGGAGCTGAATGTGTGCCTGCACGCCATCGGCGATGCCGCAGTGCGGCGGGCGCTCGATGCATTGGTTCCGCGGCGGCACGCATGGAGTCACTGGCGTCCGCGCATCGAACACGCCCAGTGCGTCCATCCGAAGGACTGGCGGCGATTCGCGGCGGCGGGGGCGATCGCATCGATGCAGCCGATCCATGCGGTGGCCGATCGCGAGCTGGCGGATGCGACGTGGCGAGATGTCACCGCCAACGCTTACGCGTGGCGTGCGCTGGAGAAGGCCGGCGCCCGGCTGGCTTTCGGCTCAGACGCGCCCGTGGAAACTGCCGATCCGATGCTCGGGATCGAGGCGGCGACCACGTGGCGGCGCCAGGCTCGCTGGCACCCGGATCTGGCGGTCAGTCGCGCCTCGGCGTTGCGCGCCTACACGTCCGACGCCGCTTACGCCGCGGGCATGGAGGACGTAGCCGGCGCGCTCAAACCGGGCCTTTTCTGCGACGTGACCGTCGTCGAAGACGGTCGCGTGACGGCGACGGTGGTGGGCGGAAAGGTCAGGTGGCGAAGGCCGGCCGCAGCCTCGCGGCGGTCTGGATCAGGTGCTCGTTGATGACCTTGACCTCGCCGATCACGGGCAGGAAGTTCGTGTCGCCGTTCCACCGCGGCACTATGTGAATGTGGACGTGGTCGGGGATGCCCGCCCCGGCCACGCGGCCGAGGTTGGCCCCGACGTTGAAGCCCTCGGGCTTCAGCTCCGCGCGCAGCACGCTGATGGTCTT
>DATDML010000106.1:0-6665 GCA_036518815.1 Candidatus Dormiibacterota bacterium | reverse complement strand
ATCAACGAATCGGCTGAGTACGACTCGGTCGGAGGGTTCGTGGTCGCCTCGCTGGGCACCATCCCGTCGCAGGGCGCCCAGTTCAACGGCGGTCGCGCCAAATGGAAGGTGGAGCAGGCCAAGGGCAATCGGGTCGAGCAGCTGCGACTCACGTCAGACCAGCCGTGGCCGGACGACACGCTGGTCGAGGCCGGCTTCTCGCCGCCGCAGCGTCCGAGCAAGCCCGACTTCGACGGCTACGTGGAGGAACACTGACAACCTACCGGGATCACGCGGTCGTGCTGCGGAAGCTCGACTACGGAGAGGCGGACCGCATCTTCACGCTCCTGACCCAGACCCACGGCAAGGTGGGCGCGATCGCCAAGGGCGTGCGCCGGCCGGAGAGCAAGCTGGGGCCGTCGCTCGAGCTCTACGGCCACATCGACGTGCTGCTGGCCAAGGGCCGCGGCGAGCTGGACGTGGTGGCGCAGGTCGAGCGGCTGCCCGGCACGCGCCTGGCGGGCGAGCTGGAGCGCATGTCCCACGCGGCGCTCATTGCGGAGCTCGCAGAACGCGTTTGCGAGGACCGACATCCCGTGGACGGCGTCTACGAGCTCACGGTCGCGGCGCTGGAAGAGCTGGCGCGCGAGAGCGATCCACGCCGCGCCTCGGCCTACTTCCTGACGGCGGCCCTGGACCTGCTGGGCTACGCACCGCAGCTCTCCGTCTGCGCCACGTGCGAGCGCCCGCTCGAAGCCAAGCCTGCTGCTTTCAGCGCGGCGGCCGGTGGCTTTCTATGCGATCGCGACGACATGGGCATGCCGCGCACCTCGCTGGCGGCGATCAAGGTGCTGCGCCTGATGGCGTCGGGCGACATGCAGACCTACCGCCGGCTCAAGCTCGATGGCGAGCTGATGGAAGAAGTCGAGCATGTACTGACGACGCAGCTTGAGCATCACCTGGACCGCCGCCTCAAGTCGCTACAGTTCCTGCACGACATGAGGCGCCAAAGCCTCCCCGCTCGCGGGGGCGCCGCTAACGGCGGCGGTGTCGGCAGCGCCTGAGGCGCTGCCGGGTGGGGGTAATGAACTGACGTCAACGGTCGATAGAAGCCAGGTCATGGACAAGGTCGTGGCGCTGACCAAGCGCCGCGGCTTCATCTATCCATCGAGCGAGATCTACGGAGGCCTTTCCGGCTTCTACGACTACGGGCCGTACGGCGTCGCTCTCAAACGCGCGATCCGCGACCTGTGGTGGCGCCACGTGGTCGAGCTGCGCGACGACGTGGTCGGGCTGGAATCGACGCTGATCATGCCGTCTTCTGTCTGGGCGGCTTCCGGTCACCTGACCAACTTCGTCGACCCCCTGCGCCAGTGCACCGGCACCTGCAAGAAACGATGGCGTGCAGATGCCGTCAAAGGCGATCGATGTCCTGAGTGCGGTGGACCGCTTGACGAAGCTCGCATGTTCAACCTCATGTTCAAGTCGCACGTCGGCCCCGTCGAGGATTCGTCATCGGAGGTCTACCTTCGGCCCGAGACCGCGCAGGGGATGTTCGTCGACTTCAAGAACGTCATCAACTCGACGCGCGTACGTGTGCCGTTCGGCATCGCCCAGCAGGGCCGGGCCTTTCGCAACGAGATCACGCCCGGCAATTTCGTCTTCCGTTTGCGTGAGTTCGAGCTGATGGAGATGGAGTACTTCGTCAAACCCAACGAGGACGACAGCTGGTTTGACTACTGGCGCAAAGAGCGACTGCGCTGGTACACGGATGTGCTCGGGATCAATGCCGCGAAACTGCGTTTCTACGACCATCCGAAAGAGTCGCTGGCCCACTACTCGAAGCAGACGAGCGACATCGAGTACGAGTTCCCCTTCGGTTGGGGAGAGATCGAAGGCATCGCGGACCGGACGGACTTCGACCTGCGCGTCCACCAGGAGGCATCCCAATCGGATCTGACCTACCTCGACCCCGAGACCAATCAGCGTTACCTGCCCTGGGTGATCGAGCCGGCGGTGGGCGTCGACCGCATCTTCGTCACGCTGCTGCTGGACGCGTATGACGAGGACGTGGTCAACGACGAGCCCCGCGTCCTGCTCCGGCTGCACCCCAATGTCGCCCCGGTCCAGGTGGCGATCGTTCCACTTTCGAAGAAAGAAGACCTGATCAGAGTTGCGCGCGAGGTGCAGTCATCGCTCCAGGGCCGGTTCAGGGTTGAGTACGACCAGACCGGCGGCCACATCGGCCGGCGCTACCGCCGCCAGGACGAGATCGGAACGCCGTTCTGCATAACCGTCGATTTCGACACGTTGAACGACCAGGCGGTGACGATCCGGCAGCGGGATTCGACGCAGCAGGAACGGATCTCTATCGCGAAGCTGGGCGAGCGTCTCACCCAGCTGGTCGGCTAGTCGGGCCAGACCTTCAACGCAACGGTTCCAACCAGCTCCAGCTTCTGCTGCTGGTCCTCCGGCGTGATCCGGTTCCCTTCCATGGTCGAAGCGAAGCCGCACTGAGGGCTCAGGGCCAGGCGCTCCAGGGGCACGAACTTGGAAGCCTCGGCAATGCGTGACTCCAGCTCCGCCTCGGTCTCGAGCCGGGGTTTCTTGGTGGTAACCAGGCCCAGCACTGCGACGCGATCCTCAGGCAGGTGACGCAGCGGCTCGAAGCCGCCCGAGCGATCGTCGTCGTACTCGAGCAGGAACCGATGAAAGAGCGTCTTCTCGAAGATGCGTGAGATCGGCTCGTAATCGCCTTCGGCATAGAACTTGCTCTGGTTGTTGCCGCGGCAGATGTGGATGGCGAAGGTGACGCCGGGGTGGTCCTGGATGATCGCGTTGTCGAGCTCGATGCAGCGATCGATGAGCTGCTCCGGGTCGCTGCCGCGCTCGCGGTAGCCGGCGCGGATCTTCGGGTCGAGCAACGCGGCGTACTGCGGCGCGTCGATCTGCACGTACGTGCAGCCGAGGCGCACCAGCTCCTGGATCTCGCGCCGGGATATGTCGACGATGTCGGCCAAATATTCGTCGCGCGTGCGGTACGCGTCGCGAGACTTCTCGGGGTCGTAGTAGGCGGCCGCCTGCTGCGCGCTGATCATCGTGACCTTGCCGGGCCGGTGCGCCTTGGCGCGCAGAAACGTCCAGTCCTCGGCGCACATGCTGTGGCGCCAGCGCAGCTTCTCGACCACTACCGGCCGCTTGAAAACGAGCTCCTCGCCCTTCTCGTCGCGGAACGGGATCGCCCAGCCGCCTTCCTTGTCGAAGCCGTCGAACGATTCGACGAGGTGGCCGAAGAAGGCGTAGCGACGCTGCTCGCCGTCGGTCACGACGTCGATGCCGGCATTCTCCTGGAGGCGGATCGCGGCCTCGACGTACTTGTCTTCCTCGCGTTTGAACCCCGCATCAGTGATCTCGCCGGCCTCGAGGCGATGGCGCAGCTCCACCAGGGCGGCCGGCCGCAGCAGGCTGCCCACCACCTCGGCCCGGGCCGCGCGCAAGCTCACGCGGCTAGGTTAGTCGTCCTCCCGGTTCGACATCGCGAACCACGCCCCGGTCGGGCTGGTGACGAAGAGGATCGGGTGCAGGCACGGGTGTGGCAGCGGGCCGTTGAGCGTGCCGGAGATGGTCGCGTCGCCGGCCGCCGTCGCGGCCGCGGTTCCGGTGTGCAGGTTGACGATCGCGCCGTGCGGCGTAATACAGCTCACAGTCACGCCGAAAGCGCCGATCGGGTTCGCGCCGGTCAGCACCAGGACCAGGCCGTGAACGGTGACGTTGACTGAGCCGTCGCTGCCGACCTCGCCCGATCCAGAGTTGATCTGCCAGGCCTTGCCGCCGCCGGTGATGCCGCGGTCGTTGACCGCTCCGACCGCAGCGCCGGTCACCGGCGTCATGGAAGCGAATTGAAGAATCGGATGCGCTGGATGAGCCGACGCCACCGCTGCGCCTCCGATCACCAGGCTGAAGGCCGAGACCACCGCGATAAGCCACGCACGGAAATGAGTCATCCCCACGCCTCCTTTTTCCGTCGATACCTCGGTGGGTTACCGGAGGCGGCTCACAATGAAAAGGAATGGATGCGATCGATCAGCTGGTCATGAACTCGCGATTGCACTACCTCGGCACCGCGGGCCGATCCCCGCAGCCGCTCCTGAAGCTCGCTGTTCTCACGTGCATGGACGCCCGGCTCGATCCAGCAGCTATGCTCGGTCTGCGGCCTGGCGACGCCCACATCATTCGCAACGCCGGCGGCCGCGCGAGCGCCGACGCGATCCGGGCGCTGGCGGTGTCGCAGGCGGTGATGGGAACACGCGAGGTGATGGTCATCCATCACACCGAATGCGCGGCGGGCCGTTTCACGCAGGCGGAGCTGGTGGCTCGCATCGCCCAGGCGACCGGTCGCGCGTTCAGCGAAGATCTCGACACGTTCAGCGATCCCGTCGAGGCGGTCAAGGAAGACATCGGGCGCTTACGACTATCGCCGCATCTGCCTCACCGCGACAAGATCAGGGGCTTCATGTTCGACCTCGCATCGAGCAAGCTCAGCGAGATCTAATCCAGGGGAGTTTCGACGAGCTCCTCTTCCTCGGTGTACACGTCGGCATAGCGGACGCGCTGGCCGACGAGCAGTGACGCAAACGTGCACGCCACCGCGGCGGCGAAGGCGACCAGGGTGACGAGGTAGAGGCCGATGATCGGCGCGTGACCGCCGGTGGCCTGGGCGGTCGCCAGGGTGATCACGATGAGCAGCACGACCATCATCAGCAGTTGCCCGACGGCGAGCAGGCTGAGACTCATCCCGGTCAGCCGCTGATCGCCCGGCGACGCCGGTTCGTGCCGGCGCAGCCGCCGCCATCCTGGCGGCGCGAACGACCGGCCGGTGACCACCGCCAGCAGCCCCGCGGCGAGCGCGACGAGGTTGAGAACCGAGGCGATCAGCACGAACCAGAACGTGATCGCCACGACTACGCCCATGTCAGGCATAACGCGTTCCCCGCAGCCTCTGGCTTTCAGCTTACGGCGACCACGATCGGCCAAACTATGTGTTCTATGGCTGGAAAGAAGTGGATCTACCTGTTTCGTGAAGGCTCCGCGTCGATGCGCGATCTGCTCGGCGGCAAGGGCGCGGGCGCCGCGGAAATGACGCGGGCGGGCATGCCCGTCCCGCCCGGTTTCACCATCACCACCGAGGCGTGCCGCGCTTACTACAAGTCAGGCGGCAAGTTCCCGCCGGGTCTCTGGACGCAGGTACTGGCGGCCCTCGCCAAGCTCGAGAAGCAGTCGGGCAAGAAGCTCGGCGACGCGCGCAATCCGCTCCTGGTCAGCGTGCGGTCGGGCGCCAAGTTCTCGATGCCCGGAATGATGGACACGGTCCTGAATCTCGGCCTTACCGAGGAGACGATGAAGGGCCTGGCCGCGCTGACCAAGGACGAGCGGTTCGCCCTCGACGCGCGCCGCCGATTCATCCAGATGTTCGGCAAGACGGTCAAGGACATCGACGGCGATCTCTTCGAGCACGCATTGCGCGAAGCGCGCAAAGAGGCCGGCGTCAAGACCGACCCGGAGCTCCAGCCCGCGGCCCTGCGCAAGCTCGTGGCGAGATACCTCGCCATATATAAGGACGGGACGCGCTCGGACTTTCCGGAGAATCCCATCGACCAGCTGCGCGACGCCATCGACGCGGTGTTCAAGTCTTGGAACACCGACCGCGCCAAGACGTACCGGCGGCTGGAGCGCATTCCCGACGACCTCGGCACCGCCGTGAACGTGCAGATGATGGTCTTCGGCAACATGGGCTCGACGTCGGGCACTGGCGTCGCGTTCACGCGCAACCCGATCACGGGCAAGAAAGAGCTTTACGGCGACTACCTGGCCAACGCCCAGGGAGAGGACGTTGTCGCCGGAGTGCGCGACACCGAGGAGATAAGCGAGCTGAAGCGCTACATGCCCAAGGTGTACGCGCAGTTCGAGCGCTACGCGCGCCAGCTCGAGAAGCACTACCGCGACACCCAGGACCTCGAGTTCACCATCGAGCGCGGCAAGCTCTACATGCTCCAGACGCGCGCCGCGAAGCGCACCGGCGAGGCTGCGGTGAACATCGCCGTCGACATGGTGAAGGAGCGGCTGATCACAAAGAAAGAAGCTGTGGCGCGCGTGGAGCCGCGGCAGCTCGAGCAGCTGCTGTTTCCGCGCGTCGACCCCGCGGCGAAGGTCACCCCGCTTGCCAAAGGAGTGCCCGCATCACCAGGCGCGGCCAGCGGCGGCGCGGTGTTCGACGCGGACACCGCTGTCGAGTGGGGCAAGCAGGGCAAGGCCGTGATCCTCGTGCGGGTCGAAACCAACCCCAATGACGTGCACGGCATGGTCGAGGCGAAAGGCATCCTCACGCAAACGGGCGGCACCGCCAGCCACGCGGCGCTCGTTGCGCGCGGCATGGGCCGGCCGTGCGTCGTCGGCGCGAGCGCGATCGACGTCGACGTGAGGCAGCGCAAGTTCTCAGCCAACGGCACCACGATCAAGGAAGGCGATCAGATCACCATCGACGGCACGACCGGTGAGGTCTTCGTGGGCAAGGTGCCGACGATCGAGGCGCGTTCGCTGAACCAGCACCCGGCTGCCTCTTCAATCCTGCGCTGGGCGGACGAGCTGCGCCGCCTCGAGGTGTGGGCGAACGCGGACTACCCGCGCGA
>DATDML010000105.1:0-2998 GCA_036518815.1 Candidatus Dormiibacterota bacterium | reverse complement strand
ACTTGCGCTCGCTCAGGCAGCGGACCAGGCCACCAGCACGCGGTGGTTGGACGCCTCCAGCAAGGATGAGAGCCGATGAGGAAGGACGTCCGCGAGTTCATCCGCCGACTCGAAGCGGCCGGCCTCACCGTCGAGGCAACGCCTGGCCACTACCACGTCCTCCGCGACGGCAAGCCACTGCGAAAGCAGAACGGGATGCCATTCACCCTTCCGTTCTCCCCCGACACCACGCGCTGGCGCAGAACCGCCCTAGTGGAACTGCGCAGGCTCGGTATCAAGCTCTAGCGCCTCGCGTTGTCTGTTTTGCAATACGACAACAGACCGCGGGTACGAGACGGGTATGGTAAGGAGGGGGTCACACCGCAAGGGCGGAAGCCGCTGATTTGCAGGCAGATCGCCGAATTCGCTCCGTCGTTTCGTCCTCCTAAATCGCGTTGGGGTCGCACCCAGGTCGCACGTGATCGCGGGCGAGCTTCGCGACTCGGCTGGGTACGGTGTCCTCGATGAGCCACCTGCGCGCGCCTGACGGGACCGTGCTGTGCGAGCACGAGGACACCCACGATGAGCTGCATGCGCTCCTCGAGGCGCCCGTTGCTGTTGAGCCGCTCGACTCTCACGAACGCGACCCCGAGCACGAGCACTCGCACGGCCTCATCGACCGGTCGATTCTTCGCTCGCGGGCCGGGCTCCGCGCGGTCTCTTGGAGCCTGGCGATCCTTACCGTCACCGCTCTCGCGCAGGCGTTCATCTACTCACGCACGCTCAGCGTCGCGCTGCTCGCCGATCTGATTCACAACTTCGGCGACGCGCTGACTGCGATCCCGCTGGGGCTCGCCTTCTTCTTCCGTAGCCTGCGCGGCGAGCGGCTCGCCGGCCTCGGCGTCGTGCTGGCGATCTTCATCAGCGCCATGGTCGCGCTCGTGCAAACGATCGAGCGCTTTATCCATCCGCGCACGCTCTCGCACCTTTGGCTCCTTGCTGCAGCGGGCCTGATCGGATTTGTTGGCAACGAGGTCGCGGCTCAGGTGCGCCTGCACGCTGGCCACCGCCTGCAAAGCCCAGCGCTTGTCGCCGACGGCAAGCACGCCCGCGTCGACGGGTTCGTGAGTCTCGGCGTGCTGGCCAGTGCTGCCGTCGTCGCGCTCGGCCTGAACATCGCGGACCCGGTGATCGGCCTGGTGATCACACTCGTAATCCTGCGCATTACCTGGGAGTCCTGGCACACGGTCAGAAACGCGGAGATCGACCTCGAGCACATCGACGACGACCACCACCACGGTCGTGGCCATGAGCACGGCTGAGCGTCCAGGGCTGATCCAGCTGACGCCGGCGGCTGCCCGCGGCGAGCTCCGCGTCCTCGGGCAGCGCCCACCGCTCGACCCGCAGGCACGTGGGCGTCTCGAGCGGCGAGCGAGCCTGCTGGCCTGGGTCGGGAACGGCTGGCATCTGGTCGAGTTGGCGATCGCGCTCGCCGCCGGGATCGCAGCCGGCTCGGTCGCTCTGGTCGCCTTCGGCCTAGACAGCCTGATCGAGGTCGCCGCAGCCGGTGTTGTGATCTGGCTGTTCAGCGGCGGCCGCGGCTCCTCGCATGCGGCCGAGCGGCGGGCGCAGCAACTCGTCGCCGCGAGCTATGCACTGCTGGTCGCCTACATCGCCGTCGAAGCTGTGCGCGACCTGGCGGGCGGACATCATCCGGCGGTGAGTTGGCTGGGGATCGGTCTGGCTGCGTTCACGGCGCCGACGATGCCGCTGCTCGCGCGCGCGAAGCGTCACGTCGGGCGGAACTTGAACTCCTCGGCGGCCGTCTCCGAGGCAGGCCAGAACATGATCTGCGCCTATCTTTCGGTCGCGCTACTCGTCGGACTGCTCTTGAACGCGCTCGCGGGCTGGTGGTGGGCCGACCCGGCGGCCGCGCTCGTGATCGCTGCGCTCGCCGCCAGGGAGGGCGTCGAGAGCTGGTGCGGCGAGGGCTGCGACTGCTGCTAGATCAGCAGCCGATCGGGGAGCCGGTCGGCAGCGAGCAAGCGCGGGAAGCGGAGGTCGTCGGCGGCGAGCGCTACGTGGCCTCGCCCGCTTTTTCGTCGAGCTTTCCGGCACGGATCGTGGTGGCCATGTCCTTCGATTCTTCACGGTAGATCGACCCGTTCTCGAACTCGATCACCGGGTAGAGCCTCTGCCCGGAGAGGCGCTGGAGGTCGGTGCGCTTGCTCGGACGCGCGGGCCCCTTCACGAGCGCATAGTCGATCCCCTGCTCGTCCAGTGCTTTCTGCACGCGCCAGCACGGCCCGACCTTCCACTTGGTGGAGCACCGGTGGAGTTTGATGGCTTCTCGAAGGGCGGGGACTTTCACGTCAAGCCCTAGTGGTGGAAATGGATGCCGGCGACGATTTCGACGGCGATGATCGCCGCGACCGCCCAGTCGACGACGAGACAGAACGGCGGCCACCAGCGTGTGTTCGCGACGAACTGACTGCGGTGCTGCCAGAGGTCTTTGAAGCCGTGGCCCGCGAGTCCAGCGACGAGCAGCCATGGCGTGCTTGTGACCGCTGCCGCGGCGATGATGACGAACATGCCGGCGACAGCGGTTTCGACGGCGAGGACGGTTCGGCGTCCGTCGGCGACGGCGAAACCGATGTAAACCGAGGCGATCACCGCAAGCCCGAGCGCGTAGACGGTCGCAGTGTTGAGCCACCAGAAGGCGAGCGGTGTGGCCGCCTGGGCGACTCCGACGGCCAGTCCCCAGATGACCGGCGTTCGCAGCCCTGCGCGGACCGGCTGTGCGATCGCGGCGACGCTCACGAACGCTTCGGTGCGATGCGCCGTTCAGATCGAATGGCGGGGTGCCGGGTGATGGCCTGGTCGAGACTGCTCCCGTCCTTGACGCCGAGGGCGGGACCGGCGAAGGCCGTGATCGTGTCGTCCGTCATCGCGGTCATGTCTTGGACCGAGATCGAGCCGACGGTGGCGCCGCCGACCAGGCTGCGCCCGAGCGCAGTCA
>DATDML010000104.1:0-12511 GCA_036518815.1 Candidatus Dormiibacterota bacterium | reverse complement strand
GCGCGGCCCGTGCGGATGGTCGCGAGCTCAGTGCCGAAGTGGTCGACCGACTTGGCCATCTTCGACTCGGCGTCGCGCAGGATCGGATCGATCATGTGCCGGCGCCGACGAGCGTGCCGATCTCTTCGCCGAGCACCACGCGCTCGATGTTGCCGGGCGTCAGCAGGTTGAAGACCACTATCGGCACGTCATTGTCCATGCACAGCGTCAGCGCCGTGTTGTCCATCACCTCGATGCCGCGGTTCAGAACCTCGAGGTAGTCAAGGCGCGGCAGCATCACCGCCTTGGGGTCGCGCTTGGGATCGGCCGTGTAGACGCCGTCGACGCGCGTCGCCTTGAGGATGACGTCGGCCTCGATCTCCACGGCGCGCAGAGCCGCGGTGGTGTCAGTCGTGAAGTACGGGTTGCCGGTGCCGGCCGCAAGGATCACAATCCTCCCCTTCTCCAGGTGCCGCACCGCACGCCGCCTGATGTACGGCTCCGCGACCTGCGGCATCTGGATGGCAGTCATCGTGCGGGCGGGGAGGCCGATGCGCTCCAGCGCGTCCTGCAGCGCCAGCGCGTTGATGACTGTCGCCAGCATGCCCATGTAGTCGCCGGTGGCACGATCGAATCCCTTGGTGCTGGCGGCCAGACCGCGGAAGATGTTGCCGCCCCCGACGACCAGCGCCACCTGCACGCCCATCTCGTGCACGCGCTTGATCTGCGCCGC
Organism: Candidatus Dormiibacterota bacterium; assembly: GCA_036518815.1. Classification (GTDB taxonomy): domain Bacteria; phylum Chloroflexota; class Dormibacteria; order Dormibacterales; family Dormibacteraceae; genus CF-118. The sequence continues at coordinate 11,799 of DATDML010000104.1, read as the reverse complement.
GATGGTGCGCACCACCTCGAGGTCGATGCCGTAGTCGCGCTCGCCACCAAGTGCTTCTCCGCTCAGCTTGAGCAGCACCCGGTTGTACTTCGGCGAACGGTCGACCATCAACTAGTTAGAGGTTATGCCTCTCGCACGTTGAAGCGTGCGAAGCGCCGCACCGTGATGTTCTCCTGCAGCTTCGAGATGTTCTCTTTGATCAGGTCCTCGACGGTCAGCTTCGGCTCGCGGAAGTAGGGCTGCTCGAGCAGGCAGTTCTGCTTCAGGAACTGCTCGACCTGTCCCTCCACGATCTTGTTGATGACCTGCGGCGGCTTGCCGTCCTGCTCGGCCTTGGCCTGCGCGACGTTGCGCTCCTCGACCAGGACGTCGTCGGGCACGTCCTCGCGAGTCACCCAGCGCGGCTGGTAGCCAGCGATCTGCAGCGCCAGCTCCTTGGCCAGCTTGCGGAAGTCTGGGCCTTTGGCCACGAAGTCCGTCTCGCAGTCGACCTCGACCAGCACTCCCACCTGGGCGGGCAGGCCGTCGCCGGTGCTGTGGAGGTATGCCTCGATCAGGCCCTGCCCCGTCTCGCGGCCTGCGCGCTTGGCGGCCTTGGCAATGCCCTTCTCACGCAGGATCGTGAAGGCCTTCTCGACGTCGCCGTCGGCCTCCTCGAGGGCATGCTTGCAGTCCATCATCCCGGCGCCCGACAGCTCGCGCAGCTGGCGGATCAGCTCAGGCGTAACCTTCGCCACTACCGCGACTCCTCGTCGTCACCGGTCCGACCGATGAACTCTTCTTCTGAGACGGTCGGCAGGTAGTCTTCTTCATCCTCGAGGTATTCCTCGATCTCCTCGTAGCGCGGCGTCTCCAGGAACTCGCGCTCCTCGACCTCGGGCAGGATCTCACCGCGAGCGGCCGCCTCCTGGCGACCTTCCTGGCAAGCGTCCGCGATCTTGCCGGTCAGCAGCTTGACGGCGCGAATCGCATCGTCGTTGCCCGGGATCACAAACGTGATCAGGTCAGGGTCGCAGTTGGAGTCCGTGATCGCGACGACCGGGATCTTCAGGCGGTTTGCCTCGGTCACCGCGATGTGCTCCTTCCGGGGGTCAACCACATAGATCGCGCCCGGCAGTCGCTTCATGTCGGCGATGCCGTCGAAGTGAAACATCAGCCGGTCGAGCTCGTCCGTGAGCTTCTTCGCCTCTTTTTTCGGCATGCTCTCGAACTGGCCTTCCTGCTGCATCTTCCGCAGCTCCTGCAGACGCTCGATCCGCTTCTTCACTGTCGAGAAGTTCGTCAGCATGCCGCCCATCCAGCGGCGGTTCACGAAATACATGCCGCAGCGCGCGGCCTCGGTCTGAATGGTCTCCTGCGCCTGCTTCTTCGTGCCGACGAACAGTACCGGCCGGCCGCTCGCCGCGACCGTGCGCACGAAATCCCACGCGTCGTCCAGCAGCCGCACCGTCTTCTGCAGGTCGATGATGTGGATGCCGTTGCGCGCCGTGAAGATGTACGTCTTCATCTTCGGGTTCCATCGGCTGGTCTGGTGCCCGAAATGGACGCCCGCCTCGAGCAGCTGCTTCAGAGTTACCTGAGCCACGTTTGATTGCCTCCCCGTTTCTCTTCCGCCCGGTACTGGCCTCTTGCGAAGGACAGGGGTCTTGCCCCGGGCGTGCTAACTCGGCTGGCTTGCGCCAGCCGGCTTCGGAAGTATACGGACGATCAGACCTCGGCTTTCTTGACACCCTTCGGGCCCGGACAGGCCGGATAGTCCGAGCAGGACTTGAACAGCCCGTAGCGACCGCGCCGCTCGACCAGAGGCTTGCCGCAGATGGGGCACGGCTCGTCCAGCAGCTTCGGGCCCTCCTTGGCCTTGCCGTCCTTGCCGACGTTGGCGCGGTACTTGCAGTCCGGATAGCGCGAACAGGCGACGAACGGGCCGTAACGTCCCGTGCGCTCGACCAGCTCGCCCTCATTGCACTGGGGGCACTTCTGACCGGTGGGCTTCGCCGCCGATTGCGACGCATCCTTCTTTATGTACTTGCATTCCGGATAGCCGGAGCAGCCGACGAACTCGCCGTAACGGCCGGTCCGTAGCTGGAGCGGCCTCCCACAAACCGGACAGGGCTCCTCAAGGAGCTTCGGCTGTGCGGCCTCGCCGTTGACGGTCAGCGCGCGGCGGAACTTGCACTTGGGGTAGCGCGAACAACCCATGAAAGGACCGAACCGGCTCGCCTTGCGCACCAGGTGGCCTTCATGGCACTCCGGACAGACCTCATCCGTGTCGGCCGGCATCGCTTCCTGCGCCGCGGTGAGCATCTTCTGCAGCGGGCCGTAGAAACCGCTGACCACGGGCACGTACTCGTCGCTGCCGCTCTCGACCTGGTCAAGGCGCTTCTCGAGCGTGGCCGTGTACTCGTCGTCGGAGATGACCTTGAAGCGGTCGACCATGATCGCGTTCACGGCTTCGCCGATCTGCGTCGGGTGCAGGCGGCGCTCCTTGATCTCGACGTAGCCGTGGTCCTTCGTGATCGTCTCGACGATGGGCGCGTATGTCGAAGGCCGGCCGATGCCCCGCGCCTCCAGCTCTTTGATAAGAGTCGCCTCCGTGTACCGCGGCGGGGGCTGGCTGAAGTGCTGCTCGGGCTTGAGGCCGTGGAAGTCGAGCGCCTCTCCCTCGCTCAGGGCCGGCAGCTCCTGCGCGCCGTTCTCCTCGTCGCGCGGCCACACCGCGTAGAAGCCGTCGAAGGCGAGGACCGACCCGGTCGCCCGGAAAACGTACTCGCCGCCTTCGATCTCCACCTGCGTCTGGTCGTAGACGGCGGGCGCCATCCGGCTCGCCACGAAGCGCCGCCAGATGAGGTCGTAGAGCCGGAACTGCTCAGGAGTGAGGTGCTCGCGGATCGACTCGGGCGTGCGGTTGACGTCGGTCGGGCGGATCGCCTCATGGGCGTCCTGCGCGCCTGGCACCGCTTTGGCAGCGCGCGGCGAGCCGAGGTAATTCGCGCCGTGCTTGCCGGCGATGTAGCCCTTCACGCGCTTCTCGGCCTCATCGGAGATGCGCGTCGAGTCGGTGCGCATATACGTGATGAGACCGGTAGCGCCCTCGGCGCCGAGCTCGATCCCTTCGTAGAGCTGCTGGGCCACGCGCATCGTGTTGCGCGGGCGGAAGCGCAGGCGGCTCGACGCGTCCTGCTGGAGCGTGGAGGTGATGTAAGGCAGGTACGAGCTCTTCGTGCGCCGCTTCTTCTCGACGCCGAGAACCCGATACGTCGCGCCTTCGAGCTTGCGGACGAGCTCATCGGCCTCGGCCTGGGTGCGGACCTCGAGCTTCGCGTCCTCCCCGCCCGCCGGCGCGCCCGATTGCCGGTTGAGGCGAGCCAGGAAGTGATCGGCCGCGCTCGGCTTCGAAAGCTCGGCGTCGATGGTCCACGACTCGACAGGCACGAACTTGCGGATCTCCTCCTCGCGGTCGCAAACCAGTCGCAGCGCAACAGACGACACGCGGCCGGCGCCGATGCCCTTCTGGACCTTGCTCCACAGGAACGGGCTGAGCCCGAAGCCGACGAGGCGGTCGACCACCCTGCGCGCCTGCTGGGCGTTAACCAGCCGCATGTCGATCTCCCGGGGCGCCTCCAGCGCGCGGCGGACGGCGTCGGAGGTGATCTCGTGGAACTCGATGCGCTTGGGCGAGCGGAGGTGCAGAACCTCCGCGAGGTGCCAGGCGATGGCCTCGCCTTCACGGTCCGGGTCGGACGCCAGGATCACGTCGCCCGTGTCCTTTTTGACCGCGGCGCGGAGGTCGGTGATCGTCTTCTGCCGGTCGTCGACCACCTCGTAGTGCGGCTTGAACCCCTTGTCCACGTCCACGCCGAGCTCCTTTTCGGGCAGGTCGCGGACGTGCCCCATCGAGGCCCGAACGTCGAAACGATCCCCGAGGAACCGCTTCAAAGTCCGAGCCTTGGCAGGGCTCTCGACGATGATCAAACCTTCCGGCACAGCTCTTCCTTTATTCCCAAACCGGCCGTTGTAATCCTTCGAGCCGGTTCTGGGCGGGCAATCCTACGCCCGTCCTCCACCCCGGCGCAATGCCCTGACATAACCGCCGGCCTGCCGGCGGACCGCCCCTTCCAACTCCAACGAAGTCAGGCGGCCAAGCACTTCAGCCACCGGCAACTCGACCTTCCGGGCGAGTTCGGCGGCGCTCAGGGCAGTGGCCTCGGAGAGGTGGAGGACCAGCCCATCGCGCGCCCTTGCGAGCTCGAAACCGGCCCTGGACGGCGGCCTCAGAGGGTCGTCCAGGACCTCCTGGCCAAGGCCGACAGCTGCCCGGACGTCGCGCGCGTTCTGGACCAGCGCCGCGCCGTCCCGGAGGAGCGCGTGGCACCCCACCGAGAGTGGCGAGAAGATGCTGCCGGGCACCGCCATGACCTCCCGCCCGAGCTCCAGCGCGGCCTGGGCGGTGATCAGCGCCCCGGAACCCTCGGCCGCCTCGACCACGACCACCACGTCCGAGAGCGCCGCCATGGTCCAGTTGCGGGCCGGGAAGTTGTGCCGGCGTGGCTCGGTGCCATCGGCGAACTGGCTGACCAGCGCCCCGCCGGAAGCGATGATCTCCTCGGCCAGCCGGCTGTGGGCGGCCGGGTAAACGATGTCGACGCCAGTGCCCATGACGGCGACGGTCGCGCCCCCGCCGACCAGCGCGCCGCGATGCGCCGCAGCGTCGATGCCGAGCGCCAGGCCGCTGACGACGATGACCCCTCCGGTCGCGAGCTCGGCCGCGAGCTGCTCGGCCACCGACTCGCCGTACGGCGTCGGCTTGCGTGAGCCGACCAGGGCGACGCGCGGGCCCTCTGGCGGCGGCCACCGGCCGCGCCAGCGCAGCCCGCTCGGGTCAGGCTGCCGCATCGTGCAGCCTGTAGCCGAGCGCCTCGAGGACATGGCGTTCGTCGATCGCGTCGGACGCGTCCAGGTCGGCCGCCGTGCGCGCTACGCGCCACGCGCGGTGAAAGCCGCGCGCTGACAGGCCTTGTTGCTCGGCCCAGCGCTCGAGGGTGCGGCGAGGCAATGGCTGCAGTGATGCCTGCTCGCGCAGGCGAGCCGGCTTGAGCATCGCGTTCAGGCAGCCCTGCCGATCCAGCTGCCGCCGCCGCGCGGCCATCACGCGCTCGCGCACCGGGGCTGACCGTTCGCCCACCGGCTCGGTAGCGAGCAGGGACGGCGGTACCCGGCGCACGCCCACCTTGATGTCGATGCGGTCGAGGAGCGGCCCCGAAAGCTTGCGCTGGTAGGAGTCGATGATCGGCGGTGTGCATCGGCACGCGCGCCGCGCGTCGCCCGCCCAGCCGCACGGGCAGGGATTGGTCGCGCCGACGAGCGTGAAGCGCGCCGGATATGTGACAGAGCCTCCGGTGCGCGTGATGGTCACTCGGCCCGACTCGAGTGGCTGGCGCAGCGCCTGGAGCGCGCCCGACTGAAATTCCGCGAGCTCATCGAGAAACAGCACACCGTGGTGCGCCCGCGAAATCTCGCCAGGTAGCGCCAATCCCGAGCCGCCGCCGATGAGACCAGCCATCGACACCCCGTGATGTGGCGAACGGAACGGACGCATCCAGTCCACCGGCCGGCCGGCCGGCAGCTCGCCAAGCAGGCTGCGCACCTGCGCGACCTCCAGGGCCTCGCCTAGCTCCAGCGGCGGCAGGATTCCCGGCAGGCAGCGCGCCAGCATCGTCTTGCCCGCACCGGGCGGCCCGCTCATGAGCACGTGGTGGCCGCCCGCCGCCGAAAGCTCGAGGGCGCGGCGCGCCTCCTCCTGGCCGTGCACTTCGCCGAGGTCGTGATCGCTCCACGCATCCGGCGGCGGTGCATGTTCGGACGGCGCCACCGGTGCGATGAGCTCGGCGCCCGAGAGATGCCGCGCCACCGCCGCCAGGTCAGTGCAGGGGATGACCTCCAGCCCGTCCACCAGCGCCGCCTCGTCGGCGTCGGCGCGTGGCACGAAGACGCGCTCATATCCGCGTCGCCGCAGCCACCGCCCGGCGACGAGGACACCGTCGACATGCCGTACGCCGCCGTCCAGTGCCAGCTCACCGAGGAATGCCGAGCGCGGCGGTGGACGCATGCCCTCGTGCGCGAGCACGATCGCTACGGCGATCGCCAGATCGAGGGTGCTTCCCTCTTTCCGCATCTCCGGCGGCGCGAGGTTGACCGTCAGCCGCCGTTGCGGAAACGGCAGGCCACTGTTGCGAATCGCGGAGCGCACGCGGTCGCGTGCCTCTTTCACGGATGCCGAAGCCAGGCCGACGATGACGAACTTCACCTCGCCATTGCCGGCGTCGGCCTGCACCTCGACGAGCCTGCCTTCCATCCCGGCGAGCAGGCACGAATCGACTGTTGCGAGCATGTCGATGGCCAGCAAACCAGGGATCGGGCTGAAAGTCAGCCCAGCCTGTTAAGACTCCAGGAAGTCAGCGACCTCGGTGAGGAATGGCTCCGCCTGCTCGACGAAAAGGAAATGCCCGGCGTCGCCAACGATCACCTTCTGCGCGCCTGGAATCAATCCCGCGATCTCATCAGCACACGCGGGCCCGCAGATGAAGTCCTCCGCACCGGTGATAACCAATGTCGGCGCCTTGATGCCGCGGTCGGCATCGCGCAGGTCGAAGGTGTTGAAGATCTCCTGATTGAAAAGCCGCAGCGTGTCCGCGTTGGGCACCTCGCCCCGCAACGTGTCGAGATAGCCGGCCTCGGTGGCGCCGAAATGCGCGAAGTAAAGAGGGAACTCGCGCAACGCAAGCGTTCCGAGCTCTTCGTCAGTCGTGAACTCGCCCGACTGCTCCTGCTCAAGCGCCGCGACGGCATCCGCGTACCAGGGTTGTCCCGCGCGCATCTCCATGCCCACGCGCATTGCCTCTTCCTGCTCTTTCTGAAAGCGGGCCAGCGTCGATGCCAGTACCAGCTTGCGCACGCGGCCGGTGTACTTCGCGGCATAGGCCTGCGCCACCATCCCGCCGTGTGAGTGGCCCAGCAGCATCAATCGCTCTTCGCCCAGATGTGCGCGGAGCGCTTCAACGTCCTCGACGTAATCGTCGATCTGATACGCGGCCGGGTCGGCAGGCCGGTCGGACGAACCGGTGCCACGAGGGTTCAGGAGGATGAGCGTGAACCGCTCCCAGAGGCCGGCCAGGTCTCCGAAATAAAGCGATGAGAAGCCTGGACCGCCGGGGTGACACACCAGCACCGGACCTGTCCCGAGCTTGCGATACGAGAGGACGCGCCCGTCGGGCGAGGTGAGCCTCACAGCAGCCGGGGTTCCGGTCGCCACCGGCCGTCACTCTCGACGTAACCAGCCGGCTGGTCCGTCTCGTGGCTCAGAACCAACAGCCAGCGGTGCTTCTGCGCCTCGTCGAGCAGCCGCGCCTTCTCTTCGAGCAGCCGCAGCGGCTCGAGGTCGGCCGCCATCGTCCACGGCACACGGAGGTGCGGCGTCATCGCCACCACGTCGCCCGTGACGGCGCACGCAAACTCGCCTGACTGCATGACGATGACCTGACTGCCGGGCGTGTGGCCGCCGACATGCCTCACCTCCACGCCGGGCAGGATCTCGGCGCTGCCGTCGAGGAACTCGATCAGCTTGTGGCCGTCGAGCAGAGGCGTGAAGTCGTCGGCGATGTAACCGCTCTGGCTGCGCACGTCGGGATGCATCGCGAAGTCCCATTCTGTCCGCTGCACGAAAACGCGAGCGTTGGGAAACGTGAGGTCGAAGGTTCCACCCTCGCCTCGTCGCGTCAAACCGCCCGCGTGATCCCAGTGGAGATGCGTCGTCACCACCGCGTCGACCTCGTCCGGACGAATGCCGAGCCGGTGCAACGAGTGCAGGAGACCTTCGGGCTCCCGCAGCGCCACCTGCAGCGCACGCTTCTCGCTCAGCTTGGTGCCGATCCCGGTCTCGCAAACGACGACTCGCCCGTTGACGCGCGCCACCACGCACACACACGAGCAGTCGATGAGATTGTTGCCGTCGGCCGGCTTCTGCCGCTCCCACATGACCTTCGGCACGACGCCGAACATCAGGCCGCCGTCGGCTTTCCAGTGCGACGCCATCAGCAGGTGCAGCTCGAAGTCGCCCAGGCGCATTGCGGCTTATATGCTGCGCCCATGGCGGTTGCGGCGCTCAGCACGTCACATCTGACCAAGGACTACGGCGCCGGGCGCGGCCTGTTCGACCTCCACCTGGTAATCCAGCCGCAGCAGGTCTTCGGCTACCTCGGCCCCAACGGCGCCGGCAAGACCACGACCATCCGCTGCGTCATGGGCATGGTCCGGCCGACGTCCGGATCCGCGTTCGTTTTCGGCATCGACTGCCTGCACGACTCAGTCGAGGTCAAACGCCGAGTCGGCTATCTGCCCGGCGACATCCCGCAGTTCGGCGGCATGCGCGGCAAGGAGATAGTCGCCTACCAGGCGGGCATGCGCGGCGGAGTCGAACGCAATCGCATCCGCGACCTGTGCGAGCGGTTCGACCTCGATTTGAGCCGGCGTTTTCGCGAGTACTCCAGTGGCAACAAGCAGAAGCTCGGCATCGTCCTCGCGTTCATGCACGCGCCGGACCTGCTGATCCTCGACGAGCCGACCGGCGGGCTCGATCCGCTGAACCAGCAGGAGTTCTACGCCCTCCTCCGCGAGGAGCGAGAGCGCGGGGCGACGATCTTCCTTTCTTCTCACGTCCTTTCCGAGGTGGAGCACGTGTGCGACCAGGTCGCCATCCTCCGCGCCGGGCGGCTCGTGAAAGTCGCTGACCTGAGCGAGCTGCATCGCATCCACCTCCATCGCGTCGAGATCGAGTTCGCGCCCGACGGCGACGTTCCGGAACGCGCGATTCGAAATGCTGAAGGCGTGACGGACGTGGTGGTGGAGAATCGCGTCGTCCACTGCATCGTGCACGGAAGCTTTCAGCCGCTCCTCGATTCGCTGCGCGGCGCTTCGGTGACCAACTTCGTCAGTCACGAGCCGACACTCGAAGAGGTCTTCCTCGAGTACTACGAGGACCGCGATGAACCCCGCGAGCTTCCTCTACTCCCTTAGGGTCGGCCGCTGGGGCATCGCCGGTTTTTCGGCGGCCGCGTTTCTGCTCACCTGGCTGCAGGCCGCGGGCTTCTATCAAATCGCGGGTCACACCGCGGCGGAGCGCGCTGCGTTCGGCCGTTCGATGACGCAGCTCGCGACCCAGTTCACGATCCTGTTCGCGGCGCCGATCCGACCTGATACAGCGGGTGGATACGTGCAGTGGCGCGCATACAGTTTTTTCGCGATCGTGTTCGGTGTCTGGGCGATGGTGTCCGCGTACGGCGCAGCGCGCGGCGATGAGGAGCGCGGCACCGTCGAAGCGGTGCTGGCAACCGGCATGTCACGCACCGACACTCTGATCACGCGCTTTCTTGGATTCGCGGCGGGCTGCATCGTGGCCGTCGTGTTCGCGGCGTTTGGCGTCCTCGCCGCCGCGGTCAGCGCTCACGAAAGCATCGGCGTCGACGCGTTGGCGGGGGCGAGCGTCAACGTCGCCGGCCTGGCGGTCGCCTGCTATGCCCTCACGCTGCTCATATGCCAGCTCGCACCCGGCCGCTTCGCCCTCGCGGGGTCAGGCGCGGTTCTGCTCGCGCTGTTCGTCCTCAACGGCCTGAGCCGGCAGCTCCATGGCCTGGCCGGCTGGAGATGGCTGTCGCCGTTCCGGTACTACGACCTGAGCCAGCCGCTGGCGCCGGGCGGTGCGTTCGATGTGCGGGCGATCGAGGTGCTGTTCGGCAGCGCCGCGGTGCTGCTGATCCTCGCCGGTCTGGCATTCGCTTATCGCGACCTCGGCTCGCCGCTGGTGAGAATCCCGACGCGACCGCATGCCGTGTCGCGCGATGTGGATCGCAATCCCGCGTGGCGTGCACCTGTCGCGCGCGGCATCTTCGAGCGGCGCTACGGCCTGATCGCGTGGACCGCCGGCGTCTCAGTCGTCGGCATTCTGTTCGTCGCCGTCACGAAGTCGATCGTCGAGCCGCTGCTCGGGCTCGCGCAGCTGCGGCCGTACTTCGACACGTTCGTTACGGGGTCCGTCTATCCCTCCTTTCTCAGCTTCATCTGGTTCGGCGTCGCGCAACTGCTCATCGCCGCGTACGCGATCTCAGAAGTCGGCCGATGGTCGGCGGAGGACGTCGACGGCAGGCTCGAGTCGGTCCTCAGCACCCCGACATCTCGTCGCGGCGTCATCGTCGAGCGCGCCGCGACACTGCTCGTCGGGTCATTGGTGATCGCGGCCGTCAGCGGGGTCGCGGTGGGCGTGGCGTCGCACGCACAGGGCATCGACCTCGACCGCGGGCACCTCATCGCCGCGAGCCTGCTGCTCGTGCCGATGGCGATGTTCTTCGCCGCCGCGGGCGCTGTGATCGCGTCGGTGCTGCCGCGCGCCGCCGTCGGCCTCCTTGGAAGTTTTGCCTTTCTCAGCTACTTCCTGACCCAGTTCGGGGCGCTGTTTCGCTGGCCCGCCTGGACGCAGAACCTCTCCGTGTTCCACCTGTACGGCGAGCCCCTGACTAAAGGCGTCGACAGCACCGGCCTGGTGTTGATGCTCCTGGTGGCAAGCGTGGGCTTCATCGCCGCCGCGTTGCTCTTGCAGAGGCGGAGCATCGGCGCTTGAGCCGCTGCGCCTACGAAAAGTAGCCGGTCCAACCGCACAGGAGGTAAACTCCGCGTCATGCCGCGATCGATGTGGAAAGGCGTCGTCTCCTTTGGCATGGTTTCGATTCCCATCCGTCTCTACAACGCGACCGAGTCGACCTCCAAGGTTTCGTTCCGCCAGCTCTGTCCGGAGCACAAGTCGCCGATCAGCTACAAGCGCTGGTGCACCGAGGGCGAGCACGAGGTCGCTTACGGCGAAATCCTCAAGGGCTTCGAGGTCGGCCGCGACCGCTACGTGATCCTCGACGACAAAGACCTCGACAACCTGCCGCTGGCGACCGCACATTCGGTCGACATCCAGGAGTTCGTTCCGGCGGAAGACATCGAGCCCGGCCTGTACTTCGACAACGCGTACTTCATCGAGCCGGAAGAGCTCGGCAAGAAGCCCTACCACCTGCTGCGCAAGGCGCTCGAGGCGACGGGCCGCATGGCCATCGCCAAGATCGCGCTCCGCGACAAGGAGCACCTCTGCGCGCTGCACCCGAACGGCGAAGGCATCCTCATGAACACGCTGCACTGGCCCGACGAGATCCGCTCGACCGAAGGCCTCAAGGGCCTCGACGGTGACGTGAAGATCAATCCGAAAGAGCTCGAGATGGCCAAAGCGCTAATCGAAAGCCTCGCCGACAAGTTCGAGCCCGAGCGATACAAGGACGAGTACCGCGAAGCAGTGATGCGCGTCGTCCAGGCCAAGATCGACGGTGAGGTCATCGAGGCCGCGCCCGCGCCGCAGGCCGCCAAGGTCATGGACCTGATGGAGGCGTTGCGCGCTTCCGTCGAAGCCGCCAAGAAGCAGCGCTCGAGCCGCGCCAAGGAAGCGCCGGCCGCCGAGACCAAGAGGGCCCGCCGCAAAGCCTCGTAGGGCCCCTAATCTCTGGAGGTGCCAGACACCGCACCAGACCAGCTGCAGATGGAGGTCGAGGGCTTCCCCAGTGAAGTGCGCCCGATGCAGGCGGCTTCGGCGGAAGCGCCATTCAGCTCAGCCGACTATGTCTTCGAGGTCAAGTGGGACGGGCTTCGCTGCCTGCTCTTCCGCGATCCGCACGGCCACGTGCACCTGCACGACCGGGGCCTGAACGACCTCACCTCGGT
>DATDML010000103.1:0-6172 GCA_036518815.1 Candidatus Dormiibacterota bacterium | reverse complement strand
GGCCGAGGACCAGGCGGTCAGCTAGTTCTCTTTCGTCGCTCATCCGGATGACCCGTGTTGCCGAACGCAATGCGGTCACGTACGACTTGGGCACGACCCAGCAAGCGCGAGCGCTGCATCGCGTCCTCGCCGAAGCGGTCGCGGATGGCGTCGACTGCTGCCTCGAGGCGTTTGTCCTTGCGTAGCGTCAGCGCAGGCGCGAAGAGGTCCAGCTGCCCCTCGTCATCCTCGCTGAGGCCGGACAGCCCGACTCCGAGCGTGCCCACCAGCAGCCGCCGATCGCGCGCATCGAGCAGCACGCGAGCGGCCTGGTAGATCTCGTCTCCGGTGGACACTGGCTCCGGCAGCGTCCGCTGCCGCGAGAAGTGCCCGATGTCCGGCCGGTACACGAGGCCGACCGAAACGACCCTGCCACGGCGACCGGCCGCGCGCAGGCGCCGGCCGACCATGTCGGACAGCCGCATCAGCAGCTCCTCGAGATCCCGGGTGGAGCTCGTGGCGCGCGACATGACGTGCGAATGGCTGTAGCTCTTGCGAGCAGCGCTTTCGAATGCGCCGGCCTCGAAGCCGCGCAGACGTTTCGCCCAGCCGCCGGCCACCTCCTCGTGCATGCCCGCCTGACGCAGGCGGCGGTTGGTCGCGCGCAGGAAATCAAGTGGCGTGAAGATGCCGGCCTTCGCGAGGCGGCGCGCAGTAGCGTCGGCGATCCCGGAAAGGTCGGTCAAATGCAGGCGGCCGAACACGGCGATGAGGTTGCGGTGATCGATTCGCTGCAGGCCGTCGCGCTTGTCGAGGTTGGACGCCTGCTTGGCCATCCAGATGGACGTCGACACGCCCACCGAGGCGGTGACGCACTCGCCGATCTCGGCTCTGATCGCCCGCTTCACCGCCAGCGCAACGCCCTCGGGGCCGAGTTTCTTCAGGCCCGGCGTCCCGGCGAGATTCATGGATGCTTCGTCGATCGACATGCGCAGCACGTCCGGGCTGTGTCTTTCCATGATCTCGATCATGTGGTCGGACGCGGCGCGGTAGAGGGGAGGGTTCGGCTCGCGGATCGTGATCGCCGGATAGATGGCCTTCGCCTCGAAGACCTTCATGCCCGTCTTGATGCCGAGATCGCGCGCCTCTCGCGACGACGAGACGATGGTGGCCGCGTCGACACCGTAGGCGCCGATGGCGATCGGCCGTCCCCGCAGCGATGGGTCGTGCTGCTGCTCGATCGATGCGAAGGCGCAGTTCAGGTCGACCACGAGCGTGGCCGGCTCGGCCAGGTTCAGGCCGAACTCGATCGCCTCCGCGGAGGGCGGCGGGTTGGACACGAACACATGTTCCCACGCGACCTGAACACCCGCAAGGGCGTCTTTACACTGGGCGCGGAAGCGCACTGATGAGGCTACCCATGACCGCCACAGCCCTCGTCTGCCTGGCCTGGATGTTCATGCCTCCGGCCGAAGCGGCCCCCGCGCCGGCGGCCCCGATCCAGGAAGCCGCGCCGGCCGACTACTTCCAGTTCCCGCTGCCCGCGTGGAGCGAGCACTGCCTCGGCTTTGGCAGCCAGTGGCGGTACTGCGACGGCACCGTGCTGCGGCGCTGCTCCGGCAGCGGGGCCATCTGGCTGCACACGGGCTTCGACGCCGTCACCGGAATCGCCCCCGTGATGGCCGCCGCCAACGGCGTGATCGTGGGCTACACCGTCGATCCGACGTTCAAGGGCGGCATTCTGATCCGCCACAACACGGCCGAAGGGGTCGTGCTGACGCAGTACTGGCACGTGTGGCCGCGAGCCGGCTTCCGGGTGGGCACTGCGGTGACGCGCGGTCAGATCTTCGCGGACGTGGCAGACATGGGCTCGCGGACACACCTGCACTTTGCGGTCTACCGCGGTGACTTCACGACCGCGACCGCGTGGCGCGGCGCCCTGCCTCCGAGCGCCTGCGACGGCTTCCCCGCGTTTCCGAATCGGTTTGTCGATCCCAACGCCTTCGTGCAGGCGCGCCTGCAGCCGCCGCCGGCGCCAGAGCCGCACCGCTGTCACTCCTCGGGCTGACCAGAACTTTTGCCGACAGAATCCGCCACCTGCCGGTCTGCGGTCGCTGTTTTGCCGGCAAAACTCGTGTCGTTGCCTTCAGCGAGGCGCCGGTACCGCGCTGAGCAGCTTCAAGGATTCGCGAATGAACGCCGGAATGTCCTGCGGCTGGCGCGATGAAACCAGGTTGCGATCGACCACGACCTCCTGATCGATGACGTCCGCGCCGGCCTTCTTCAGGTCGCCCAGCACTGTCTTCCACGCGGTCATGCGATGGCCTTTGTACTCTTCGGCCGTTAGCAGCAGCTGCGGTCCGTGGCAGATGACGAACGCCGGCTTGCCCGCGGTCATCATGTCCTTCACGAACTTCACGGCCTCGACGTGCGCGCGCAGCTTGTCGGGGCTGTGGCCGCCGGGGATGAAGAGCGCATCGAAGTCGCCTGGCTTGACCTCGCCGAACGACTTCTCCGACATTGTCGTGACCTGACCCTTCTTGCCTTTCAGAGGTTCGTTGGTCTTCAGCCCGACGATGGTGACCTCATGACCCGCGTGTCGAAATGCGTCATAGGGATCCTGGAACTCGGAGTCCTCGAAGTCGGCGGCCAGAACACAAGCGATCTTCATATGCACCTCCTTGCTCCACCTTACGAGTGGCCCACACTTTGAAGTCAAGATGCCGGCGTCGATCTTCGAGCCCACGACGGACGGCCGCTTCGTCGCCACCGAAGCAGCGCTGAGCCCCTGGTCCGATCAGACGCTTCACGGTTCGCCGACAGCGATGCTGCTCGCGCGCGAGATCGAGAGCGTGCCGGCGGATCAGGCGACGTTCGTGACGCGAATGACGGTCGAGCTGCTGCGCCCGTTCGGGCGCGTGCCGGTTGCGATCACCTCGCGCGTCGTGCGACCGGGACGCAAGGTGCAGATCGTCGAAGCCTCGCTCTGGAACGGGGAGCAGGAGGTCGCGAGGGCAACGGCCGTGCGTATGCGCACGTCGGAGATGGAGGTGCCGGCAGAGCCTGAGGAGCAGCCGCATGGAGCGCCCGAAGCGCTCCGCGAATGGTCAGGCGGCTGGCGGCCCGGCGCCGCGTACCACCTGATCGGCGTCGAGGTGCGAACTCCGGACGATTTCGCGAGTCTCGGCCCGCACTGGGCATGGTTTCGCTTGAAGCTGCCGGTCGTGCCTGGCGAGGAGCCGAGCGGCTTGATGCGTGTTTGCGCGGCGGCGGACTTTCCTAACGGCATCAGCCGCATCGTCGATCCGATGCGAACGTCGTTCGTGAATCCAGACGT
The DNA here is from genome assembly GCA_036518815.1 of Candidatus Dormiibacterota bacterium. Classification (GTDB taxonomy): domain Bacteria; phylum Chloroflexota; class Dormibacteria; order Dormibacterales; family Dormibacteraceae; genus CF-118. The sequence continues at coordinate 2,856 of DATDML010000103.1, read as the reverse complement.
GACGCTCTACCTGCACCGCCATCCCGTCGACGATTGGGTGATGGTCGACGCGCGCACGTGGCTCGAGCCGCACGGCATCGGCGTCGCCGAGGGCGCGCTGTACGACCGCCGCGGACGGCTCGGCCGCAGCGTGCAGAGCCTGCTGGTCGAGCCGCGCTGAAAGAGCTCACCTGGGCCCAGGTCATCGGGCGGCGGCTCGAGGTGCACCACCTCATCGAGCCGGTCGCGCGCGACCACTTGATCGAGGCGGCGTCGGACGTCGGCACCATCCACGCGCAGGTGGGCGCCAGCTCCGAGCTGATGCTGGGCCTGCGCGTGGCCAAGATCTCGCGGCACGACATTCGCGAGGCGATCTGGTACCGGCGAACGCTGGTCAAGACTGTCGGGCTCCGCGGCACCCTGCATCTCATCCCGGCCGGCGAGGTGCCGACGTGGATGGCCGCCAACCGGCTGCGCTTTCCCGCCGAGGAGCGCCGCTACGCGGGACTGGGCATGAACATCGCCAACCTCCGGCGGCTCGCCGACGCGATCGCGGAGATCGTCGGCCCGGAACCGATCACCCGGCCTGATCTCGAGCGCGCTCTGCACGCCCGGGTCGGCGATATGGCCACCACGCGCAACCAGGCCTGGTCCGGGAAGTTTCCGAACTGGCCGCTGGCCATGGCCTGGGCGGCGGCCGAAGGTCGCGTCTGTTACGGGCCTGGCTTAGGCGGGCGCGCGACGTACGTCCGGCTCGCGGACTGGGCGGTGTGGCGCGACGAAGACCCGATGCGCGCCGGCGTGTTCGTGCTGCGCCGATTCCTGCGCGCGTACGCACCCTCGACGGTGGCCGAGTTCGCGCGCTGGTTCGCGCTGGAGCCGGCGCTCGCCAAAGAGCTCTTCGCGCGACTCGCCCCAGAGGTCGAGGAAGTCTCGGTCGAAGGCAGTCGCCGCTTCATGCTGGCCACGGACGCCGACCAGGTCGAGGCGACCTACCCAAAGCATGTCGCGCTCGTGCCCCAGTTCGATGTGTTCGTCGTGGGCGCTCATCCGCGCGATCAGCTCATGCCCGCGGGCTCGCCGCTGGCCGAGCTCCGGATGGGCACTGCCGCTCCCTTCAACGTCCTGTTGCTCGGTGGGCGCGTGGCTGGCGTCTGGGACAGGAAACCGAAAGGCAGCTCGCTGATGATTCGAGTAGACGCGCATGTCGATCTGACGAAGCCACAGCGCGATGCGCTCGCCGGATGCGCGGCTCGCATCGGCGAGATCATCGGCGCGAAAGGAGAGCTCGAGTTCGGACCGGTCCCTCTGCGACGGCATCTGTAAGCTGGGACGGCAGTGGGTGATGAATATCTACTCGAGGCTTTTCGCCACAACGCGTGGGCCAATCAGCGTCTGATCGCGTTCTGCCAGGAGCTCTCGGCTGAGCAGCTCGACGCTAAAGCCTCGGGGACCTTCGGGACGATCCTAGAGACGTTGAATCACTTAATTGCGGCGGATGCCGGATACCTGCCGCGCGTCAAGGTGCAGCGGCCCGAGTGGGCCGGCGACGACGCGGACATCAAGGGCCTGGACGTGCTCGCGGCGCGGGTCGATGAGGCCGCGAAGTTGTGGGAGGCGTACCTTCCGAGCCCGCTGGACGCGAAGCACAAGCTCTCGCTCGACGACGGCGCATATGAGGCGCAGGCCAGCGTGCCGGTGGTGCAGGCGCTGCACCATGCGAACGTTCATCGCGAGCAGGTCTGCGCAATCCTCACCAGCCTTGGGATCGAACCGCCGGATCTGCAGGTCTGGGCGTACGCGGAAGAGAAAGGTCAGGCCCGCGAGGTCCCTACTTCAGGAAGCTGACCGGCTCCTCTTTTCCGTCCCATACGACCGTCGTCTGCGCGGGCTCGGTGCGCGCGACGACCTTGCCGCCCCTGATCACCAGCTTGCGCGGCGCGACGAGTCGGATGGCGTCCATCTCCGTGGGCGCCGCGAACGCGCAGAGGTCTGCGCGGCAGCCGACCTCGAGCCCGTAGCTCTCCAGCCCGAGCGCCGCCGCCGGGTTGCGCGTGATCATGTCGATCAAAGTCCGCAGCTCGCCGTGGCCGGACATCTGGCCGTAATGCGCGAGCACGAACGCAGCCTGGAGGGGGTCGCCGTAGCCCAGCGGGTACCAGGGATCCATGACCGAGTCATGGCCGACGCAAACGTTGACGCCCGCGGCCAGTAGCTCCTTCACGCGCGTGTGGCCGCGCCGGATCGGATAGTTGTCGAAGCGGCCCTGCAGGGTCGCGTTGTCGAGCGGGTTCGTCACCATATGCAGCCCGGCGCGCTTGAGGTTGTTGATCAGCCGGTAGGCGTAGGCGTTGTTGTACGAATGCATGGCCGTGGTGTGGCTGGCCGTCACGCGGCCGCCCATGCCTAGCCGGATGGTCTCGGCGGCCATGACCTCGACGAAGCGCGAGTGGTCGTCGTCGGTCTCATCGCAATGGATGTCCACGCGCAGCCCTCTGTCCGCGGCCAGGGACATTGCGAACTTCACCGATTCGACGCCGTAGTCGCGAGTCAACTCGAAGTGGGGGATCGCGCCGACGACGTCGACGCCCAGGTCGACCGCTTTCCGCATCAGGTCCTCGCCGCCTTCGAAGGACATGATTCCCTGCTGCGGGAATGCGACCAGCTGCATCGTCATCTGGTCGTCGATCTCCTGGCGGAGCTCCAGCAGGGCTCGCACCGCGCGCAGCTCCGGATCGCACACGTCCACGTGGCTGCGCACGAACTGCACGCCGTTGGCCAGCTGCCAGCGCAGCACTTTGCGGACGCGCTGCTTGACGTCGTCGACGGTCAGGGACTTCACCCGCTCGGCCCAGATGGCGATGCCTTCGAACAGGG
>DATDML010000102.1:0-6804 GCA_036518815.1 Candidatus Dormiibacterota bacterium | reverse complement strand
GCGACGGCGCGGCAAAGCGCGGCCTCGCCGCCCTGGAACCGCCAGGGGAAGCATCCGAACAGGATCTTCTGGTCGAGCACCTGGTCGATCTCGCCGCCGAGATTCTCGATGTGCACGACGTCGTGCGGGAACAGCAGCGTGTGCATGATCTGGTAGTCGTCGCGCGGGAACACCTCGTCGAGGCTGCGGCCCAGCTTCTTCTCAGCATCGACAGCCTCATCCGCGCGGATGCGGCGGATCACTGTGTTCATCGGATGGTCGGCGCTGCCGGCGTCGACAGCGAGCCAGCGCACGCCGCGGTCGAGCACCCACTCGGCAAAAGCACGCGCGGGCCCTGGATGGCGGATGAAGTAGCGCGTCTCGTCGAGCTGCGTGCGGTCGGTCCAGTTCTCCGTGTAGTAGCGGTGATAGCCGGTGTGGATGACCAGGATGTCGCCGCGCTCGATGCGATGCCCGGTCGTTTTCTCCCAGCGCTCGAAATGTTCCGGCCCGTAAATCTCGAAGTCGCCGACGCCCATCTTCTCCAGGTCGACCACGCACGCCGGGCCGACCAGGAAATCGAGAGGCAGGTCGCCGATGAACTTGCCGCCGGTCATGAAGTGCGCGGGCCCGTCGAGATGCGTGCTGACATGCAGCGTCATCGTTATCTCCTGCCCGCCCGCGCGATCGAACGCAAGGTGCTTCACCCAGCGGATCTGCGGGCCCGCGTAGCCCGCGAACGCCGGCGTGTGGAGCGAGAAGTCCTGCGTGAGATCGAGGAATTTCATTGCGACGCCAGCTTCTTGCGCTCGACCTTGCCCATCGCGTTGCGCGGCAACTTTTCCAGGACCACGACCCGGCGCGGGCACTTGTAAGTGGCGAGTCGCTCACGCGTGAAGGCGATGATCTCGTGCTCGTCGACCGTCGCAGCGCCAGATGGAACGACGAACGCCGTCACCTCTTCGCCCCACTGCTCGCTCGGTACGCCCGCCACGGCCACCTCGCCGACCGCGGGATGCGTCTCGAGCACCAGCTCGACCTCGCGCGGGTAGACGTTGAAGCCGCCGGTGATGATCAGCTCCTTGATGCGGCCGCGGATGGCGAGCGTGCCGTCGGCGCCGATCTCGCCGACGTCGCCGGTGCGGAAGAACCGGTCGGCTGTGAAGGCCTCCTCGGTGGCTTTCGGATTGCGCCAGTAACCCTGGAAGACCTGCCCGCCCTTGAGGAGCACCTCGTCCTGCTCGCCCAGCCTCACCTCGACCCCGGGAAATGGATAGCCCACGCGGCCGGGCTGGCGCGGGCCGTCATAGGGATTGGTGACGACGATGCCGCCTTCGGTGATGCCGTACCGCTCGACGGGCGGCTGGCCCAGCAACCGCGCGCAGCGCTCGAAGAGCGCGGGCGGCAGCGGCGCGGAACCTGACACGAAGACGCGCACGTGCGACAGGTCGGTGGGGTTCTCATCGAGCCAGTCGCACAGCCGCTGATACATGGCGGGCACACCGAATAGCATCGTGCCGCGCCGGTCGTCATCGCGCGTCAGCTCGGCCACGACAGCGGCCGGCGAGAACGGGATCAGCGTCGCCGACGCGCCGGAAAGCAGCGTGCCGTTCAACCCCATGCCGAGACCGTGCACGTGGAACAGCGGCAGCGCGTGCACCAGGATGTCGCGCGACGTCCAGCGCCAGACCTCGATTGCGCCGCGGGCCTGCGCGAGAAACGCGCCGTGGTCGATCATCGCGCCCTTCGGCCGGCCCGTCGTGCCCGAGGTGTACATGATCGCGGCGAGGCTGTCGGCGTCCGTGGCGGGCAGCGGCGGCGGCTCGGCTCGAGGCAGATCCTCCAGAGGGACCACGCGGCGGCCGGTCGCTGTGATCGTTGGCGCGCGCTGCGCGTCCGCGATGACCAGCGCCGGGTCGGAGTCGCCCACGATATGCGTGACCTCGGCCGAGTGATAGTCCGGGTTCATCGGCACAAGCACGGCGCCTGCGCGCTGCAGCCCGAGGTACGCGATCACCCAGTCGAGTGAGCTCGCTGCGTATAGGCCGACGCGATCGCCGGGCTTGACGCCCAGGCCGTGCAGGCCTCCGGCGACACGCTCGGCTGCGGCGCGCAGCTCGTCCCGCGTCAGCGCACGGTCACCCGACCGCAGCACAACTTCGCGACCCGGCCGGAGCAGCTCCACCGCGAGGCTGCCCGCACGAAGCCGGCGCCGGAGCGCCTCCAGATCAGGCTCGGCCGCGCGCTCTTGAGCCACGGCCCCTCAGAGTAACGGAGGCTATCCCCGGGCGAGGACCAGCGAGATCTCCAGCGTGATGTTGGGCTCAACCTGCACGAATCCGCCTGCTTCCTGCGGCACCTCCACGCCGTAGTCCCTCACCGCGACCGTGGTCTGACCGGCCACTGCAACCTGGCTGGGGCTCAGCCGGAAGTCGACGTCGAAGGTCACGGGCTTTCTGATCCCGTGAAGCTCCAGGACGCCCACCAGGCGCACGTGTTCGGCTACGCCTGTGACACGCATTGGATACGGCTGAAAGATCGCGAAGGGATAGGAGTGAACGCCGAGAAACTCGTTCGAACTGCGATCGCGGTCGGTCGTGTTGAAGCCAGGCAGCTGGTCAACGCTATGGAGCGACGCGAGATCGACCGCCACGCAAGCGGTCTCGACGGTGCGGACCCCTGCCTCGTCGCCGGCCAGCACCCAGCCGCTGACTTTCTGCGTGCGCGCCACTGCGACATGTGGTGATGGCAACTCGGCGAATTTTTCGGTGGCGCGATAACCGGCGATCGAGCCGGGCTGCACCTCCCATAGGCCCGCCAAACCCGAATTCGCGCTGGGCGGCACTGCGGGGCGGCGGCACGCCTGGGTCAGAGCGCTGTCTGGAGAGGCCGCCGGCGCCGGAGAGGTGGCGGCGCCTGCGGCCAGGGTAAGAGCACGTGGCTGACTGCGCTGGATGAGCGCGTAGGTGCCGATCATCCCCAGCGCGCCGATCAGCAGGCCGGCGACGGCGCCGGCGGCCAGCAGCTTCACAGGCCGACTACACCGCAGTCGGCCTACGGGTTCCTCTTAGCGCTAGTTTGTAGCCTCGCGGAGTCAGCGCCTGGGTGGGGCGACGACCTCCGCCGGCTCCGACTCCCTGTCGGTGATGTGCCCGGGCCGCAGCAGCTGGTACAGCACGATGGCGCTGAGCGCGCCGAGGCCCAGGTTGTTGAAGGTGAGCGTGAGCCCGAACAGGTGGATCGGGATCGCTGTGGTTGCCGGGATGCCGGCCGCGATCACGAGCGGAATCGCCGCGACGGCCAGGTTGGCGCGTTTCGAGAAGTCGACCTTCGCGTCGACCCAGATCTTGCCGCCGATGACCGCGATCAAGCCGAACAGGTAGATCTCGATGCCGCCCTGCACGCTCACGGGGATGCTCCGCACCAATGCGCCGAAGATCGGGATGAAGCCGAGCAGTATCGCGAACACCGCGGCGACCACGAAAACCATGATCGAGAAGACTCGCGTGATGCCCATGACGCCGATGTTCTCGGCGTAGGTCGTCTCACCAGTGCCGCCGAGCAGCCCGCTGATGGTGGTGGCGATGCCATCACCCATGAAGGTGCGGCCCAGCATGCCGCTGAGGTCGCGCTTCATGATGCCGCTGATCGCGTAGACGTGACCGGCGTTTTCGGCCACGAGGATCACCGGGATGAAGAAGAAAAGGCTGAGGGTCGTCCCGAACTGGCTGAAGTCGGGGGTGCTGAATGTGGGCACTCCGACGATGGACGCGTGACCGATGGCGCTGAAGTCGATATGGCACGCGGACTTCGCATCCTGGCACGCCGGATAGACGATGGAAACGACGTAGCCGACGACGATGCCGATCAGCACCGGCAGCAGACGGGGAAATCCGCGCAGGTAGACGGCCGCGCCGACGGCGGCGAGCAGCGTGACCGTCGCCGTGAAGGGCTCACCCGCATAGTTGCCCGTGGCCGCGCTGGCCAGCGCGAGCCCGATCACCGCAACTACCGTGCCAGTGACCACCGGCGGCAGCAGGTAGCGGATCGGGTTCACGCCGACGAAATGCACGACCAGGCCGATGATCAGGTAGATGACGCCGGCAATCACGATGCCGGCGTAGGCGAGTCCGTGGTTCACGTGCGCTCCACTGCCCTGCACCGCCAGCACCGAACCGATGAAGGAGAAGCTGGAGCCCAGGTAGCTCGGGACTTTGAAACCGGTCACGACAAGGAATATCAGTGTCGCGACGCCACTGAAGAAGATGACCGTGTTCGGGTTGAAGCCCAGGATCAAGGGCACGAGGACGGTGGCGCCGAACATCGCCATCACGTGCTGGAGGCCCATGAGAATCGTCTGCGGCCAAGCCAGCCGCTGCTCCGGATAGATGACGTCCTTTTCGTGCGCCGTCGTCGCGACCGCCATCGTCGTTCCCCCTGTTTTTTTATCCCACGAAATCGAAGGCTTCGCCGCGATTTCGCGGGGACCCCTACGAGAGTTGGCAGGCCCGGTTCGGGCGGTATCGTAGCCGCCCGTGTGGGCCTTGTCAGACGCCCGGCTGGCCGACGGGTCGGGCGCGGACCTCCTGGTCGACGGCGAGCGGGTGGATCGAGTCGCCGAGGGCGCCGCCAGGGGCGTTTCGGAGGTCCTGGAATGCGCCGGGCGGCTGGTGCTGCCGGCCTTCATCGACGGCCATGTGCACCTGGACAAGGTTCTGATCCGGGACGAGCTGCAGGAGCACGACGGCACGCTGCGCGGCGCCATCGACGCCATCCATGAGCGCAAACGCCGCTACACCGTTGAGGACGTGCGCGCGAGAGCGCGTGCGGTCATCGAGCAGTCCGTGCGGCTGGGCACGACCCGGCTGCGGTCGCACGTTGACGTCGACACGATCGGCGGGCTGGTGCCGCTCGAAGGGGTGCTCGCGGCCGCGGCCGATTGCGCCGACATCGCCGAGGTGCAGACCATCGCGTTCCCGCAGGAGGGGCTTCTGCGCGACCCCGGTGCTTTCGAGCGGATGGAGGCCGCGCTCGAGATGGGCGCCCAGGTCGTAGGCGGAATGCCGCACTGGGAGACCGACGACGAATCCCGGCGCGAGCATGTCCGGCGGTGCTTCGAGCTCGCCGAGAGGTTCGACCGCGACGTCGACATGCACGTCGATGAGACCGACGACGGCGCCGTGCGCACGCTCGAGATGGTGGCCGACGAGGCTTTGCGGCGCGGTTATGTGGGCCGCGTGTGCGCCGGCCACGTGTGCTCGCTGTCCGCGGCTGATGAGGACTATTCGCGACGCGTCATCGACAAGTGCGCGCGGGCGGAGATCTCGATCGCGGCGAATCCGGTGACCAACCTCGTGCTGCAGGGACGAGGCGATCGCGGGCTCATCCGCCGCGGCACCACACGCATCGCCGAGTTGCGCGCGGCGGGCGTCAACGTGCTGTTCGGCCAGGACTGCGTCAAGGACGGTTTTTATCCGTTCGGACGGGGCTCCATGCTCGAGGTGGCATTGATCTCCGCGCACGCTGCGCACCTGACCTCTCACGACGACCAGGCCTTCGCGCTGCGCGCCATCACCGAGGCGCCGGCCCAGGCAATGCGCTTACGCGATTACGGCCTCAAAGCGGGGGCGCGTGCCGATCTGGTGCTGATGCCGGTTTCAACGTGGGAAGAGGCGCTGCGTTTGCAGCCACCCCCGGACAGCGTCTGGTTCAAAGGCCGCCTGGTGGCCGAGAACAGCGTCACGTCAACGCTGTATCACTGATTCGCCTCGACGTCCGAATTTGTGCACAAAAGCGCGTCCAAAGAACCAGATTGGGGGCCGCTAGCACACAAAACGTTCGAGCTGGTGTCTAACCCGCTTCGAGCTCGACCTCAAGCGTGCCCAAAATCACCGCGCACAGGTGATACCACCCGACCGTGACAACGAGGTCGACGATCTCGGGCGTCGTGAAGTGATCCTCCAGTCGCGCGAACGTCTCGTCGTCGCAGTTGCGCGTGCGCGCCGCGGATCGCGCGTAATCCACCGCGCAGCGTCCGCGCTCGTCGAGGTCGTCGAAGTTCACGCCTTTGGAGTGGTGCGCCACCTCGTACTCCGAGCCCAGCTCGCGCGCGGCCGTCAGGATCACTGCCTCGCGAAGCTTCGGATCCAGGCTCGAGCCGCCGCGCACATAGGCCGACATTCCTAGGAAAGCCTCCAGCGCCGCCGGCTGATTCGCGAGCGCGCGGTACAGGTTGAGCACCGGCCGCCCCATCGCCTCCACTCGCGCGAACACCGGGTCCGACTTCACGTAGGGCACGCGAGCCATCAGCGCATTCGGTCCGCGGCCAGGCGGACGGCGGTGACGATGTTCTGGTATCCCGTGCAACGGCACAGGTTGCCGGCGAGCGCCTCGCGGATGCGCTCGGGCGTCGGGTCGGGCTCGGAGCGGAGGAAGGCTTCCATCGTCATCAGTATCCCCGGCGTGCAGAACCCGCATTGCAGCGCGTGCGACTCATGGAACGCCTGCTGCAGCGGGTGCAGCGCGTCTGCGCTCGGCGCCATCCCTTCAACCGTCGCGATGCGCCGGCCGTTGGCCTGCACCGCAAACATCAAGCACGACCTCACCGGCTCGCCGTCCAGCTGCACCGTGCACGCGCCGCAGACTCCGTGCTCGCAGCCGAAGTGCGTCCCTGTCAGACCCGCGTTGTCGCGGATGAAATCGCCCAGCAGCAGCCGCGGCTCGACGTCGCCCTCGACCACGCGTCCATTGATCTCGACAGTGATCTTTCGCGTCATTGAGCCCGCTGCACCGCCTTCGTCAGCGCCCGCTCCGCCATCACGCGCA
>DATDML010000101.1:0-6790 GCA_036518815.1 Candidatus Dormiibacterota bacterium | reverse complement strand
CTGCTCGACCCGATTGCCCTTGGCCTGCTCCACCTTCCATTTGGCGCGACCGCCGTTGAACTGGGCGCCCTGCGACGGGATGGTGCCCAGCGAGGCGACCACGAACCCTCCGACCGAGTCGTACTCAGCCGATTCGTTGATGCCGAGGCCGAGCCGCTGGTTCAGCTCGTCCATCGGATACCGTGCGTCGACCAGCGCCTCCGTCGGGCTCACGATCTTCAGCTGCTCCTCCTCGGCCTGGTCGTACTCGTCGCGGATCTCACCGACGATCTCCTCGAGCAGATCCTCCAGGGATACGAGTCCGGCGGTACCGCCGTACTCGTCGACCACGACCATCATGTGCACCTTCTTGGAACGCATGTCGTGCAGGAGCTCGTCGACTTTCTTCGTCTCGGGCGTGTACAGGACGGGGCGCAGGATCTTGTCGATGTCGAACTCGGGTGCGCTCGAGAGCGTGTAGAAGAGCAGCAGGTCTTTGGCGTGGATGAGGCCGACTATGTGGTCCAGGTCGGTCTTGTAGACGGGCAGGCGCGTGTGCCGGTACTGCTTGAAGATCCGTGCGATGTCCTGCAACGTGGCGGTGCGATCGACGGCGACCATGTCAGTGCGCGGCACCATCACTTCGCGGACCGACTTGTCGCCGATCTCGATGATGCCGTGGATCATGTCGCGCTCCTGCTCTTCGATCACGCCCTGCTCCTCTGAGACGTGGAGCAGCGTGAGGAGCTCGTCCTCAGTGAGGTACGGCGCTTTCGCCGCGCGACCGCCGGTCAGCGCGCGGGACACGATGGTCACCGCCCAGAGCACAGGACTCAGAAACGTGGCCATGCGGTCGACAGGACCCGCGGCCAGCAGCGCCACGCGCTCCGCATAGCGGATCGCGAGCGTCTTGGGCGTGACCTCTGCGAGCAAGAGCAGCAGCACCGAGAGCAGCAGCGACACCACCAGCGTCAGCCACAGCGTGTTCCCCGGCGGCACCCCCAGGCGATGGAACACGTCGTCGGTCAGCAGCGTCGTCGCGCTCGAGGCGACGATCAGAGCGACCGTGTTGATGAGCAGCACTGTGGAAAGGAATCGGTTCGGATCGCGCTGCAGCCGTTGCAGGATGCGCGCGGCGCGGCTGCCTTCCTCGGCGAGGTAGCGGACGCGCAGCCGGCCGACCGATGTGAGCGCCGTCTCCGTGCCGCTGGCCAGGCCGGCCAGGATGAAGCAGAAAACGATGGCCAGGAATTCGATCCACTGTTGAACTGTCATCGAAATCCGGCTCTAACTATCGGAAGAGCTCGCTGACGCTCCGGTTCTCGTGCACCCGGATGATCGCCTCAGCGAGCAGGGGCGCGACCGACAGGACGGTGATCGGGGCACCCATGCGTTCAGGCGGGATCGGCACCGAGTCGGTGACGATCACCTCCTCGATCTGCGCTCTCTTCAGGCGATCGACCGCGTCGCCTGTGAGCACTGGATGCGTGGCCGCGATCAGGACCCTGCGCGCGCCCTGGTTGCGCAGCGATTGCGCCAGCTTGGTGATGGTGCCGCCGGTCGTGATGATGTCCTCGACCACCACACAGTCGCGGCCTTTGACATCGCCCGACACCGCGATCACCTCCGCCGTGTCCTCCTCAGGCCGGCGCTTGTAACCGAAGGCGATGGGCGCCTGCAGCTGGTTGGCCACGGCCTCGGCGCGGCGACCGCCGCCGGCGTCGGGCGCGACCACCGTCAGGTTCTGCAGGTTCTTGGTCCGCAGGTAGTCGGCGAAGATCCGGAAGGGCGAGAGGTGGTCGGTCGGTACATCGAAGAAGCCCTCGATGGCTTCGGCGTGAAGGTCGAGCAGGAGCAATCGGTCCGCGCCGGCCAGCGTGATGAAGTTGGCGACGAGCTTGGCCGAGATGGGCTCGCGCGGCTGGGTCTTGCGCTCCTTGCGCGCGTAGCCGTAATACGGGATGACCGCGGTGACCCTGCCGGCCGAGGCGCGGCGTAGCGCGTCCAGGATGATGAACAGCTCCATCAGGTGCTCGTTCACCGGCGGGCAGGTCGGCTGGATGACGAAAACGTCATGCCCGCGCATCGAGTCCTCGATCTTGACGTTGATCTCGCCGTCGGCAAAGCGCCGCAGGCGTGTGTCGGTCAGGGGCACGTTCAGCTCGGCCGAGATCTTCTCCGCCAGCGCCATGTTGCCGGTGCCGGCCAGCAGCTTGAGCTCGCCCCACGGCGAGGACGATTCCGCCACGAACTCCACAGCCGACTGCAACCTGCCTATCACCTGTGGTCTGAGCTCACTGTTTTTCTCCGTATCACCCTAGCGGGAACCCCGACCGCTGTCGCGCCGTCCGGAACGTCTTTGGTGACGACCGAGCCCGCGCCCGTGCGGGCGCCCTTGCCCACCTTGACCGGGGCCACGAGCATGGTATCCACGCCCACGAACGCGCCGTCGCCGATCTCGGTCTTGTTCTTGATCTCGCCGTCGAAGTTGGCCGTGATCGTGCCCGCGCCGACATTCGCGTCCTCGCCGATTGAGGTGTCGCCCAGGTACGAGACGTGAGGCACCTTGCTGCCCCGGCCGACGGTGGTGCGGACGAGCTCCGCGAAGCTGCCGATGTGCACGTCCTGGTCGACGACGGTACCGGGCCGGATCTTGACGAACGGGCCGCAGTCGGACCGGTCGCCTATACGCGCGTCCTCTATATGCACGTGCGGTCCGATGCGGCAGGACTCGCCGATCACCGTTTTGCCCTTGAGGTGGGTGAACGGCTCGACCACCGTGTCCTGGCCGATCTCCACTGTGCCGTCGATGAAGGTGCTCGCCGGGTCGGTGATGGTGACGCCGGCTTCCATGTGCCGCTGCACGATGCGCTCGCGCATGCCGGCGATGGCCAGAGCCAGCGAGGAGCGGTCATTGATGCCCATCGCCTCGTCGCGGTCGTCGATGCGCACGATGGTCACCGGCTTCATGAACCGCAACACGTCCGGCAGGTAGAGCTCACCGGCCCTGTTGTTCTTGTCGATCTTGCCCAGCGCTTCCAGCAGCGGCTTGCCCTGAAAGCAGTAGAGGCCGACGTTGATCTCGGCGCCCTGCATGTGCTCGGCGGTCGCGTCCTTCTTCTCCACGATCCGCTCGAACCCGCCTTCCGCGTTGCGCAGGATGCGGCCGTCATCTCGCCTCGGGTCTTCGACCGACGCGATGGTGGCCTGGGCCTTGGTGTGCCGGTGCTCCTCGATCACGCGGCGGACCGATTCAGGAGTGAGCAGTGGCGAGTCTGCGTTGACGACCAGCACGTCGCCCCTGGTCAGGACGTCGGCGGGGACCTGCAGCACTGCGTGGCCTGTGCCTTCGGGCTCGCGCTGGTACACGATCTCGGCGCGCGAGTCGACGTGGGCTGCGACCTCGGCGTGGTGAGAGCTCACTACCGCCATGACGCTTGTGGCCCCACCCGCTTTGACAGCGTCCAGGACCCAATCGATCATGGGCCGCCCGCAGATCAGATGCAGCACCTTCGGAGTGCGAGACCGCATCCGAGTGCCGTGCCCGGCGGCGAGGATGACAGCCGTTAACTCCTGGCTCAAATGCGAGTGCCGAGATTATACGGGTGCTCTTTTTGGCCCCCCTGCCCGCGGGTACGGTCTACTGTGGTGGACGTGAGCGACGAGCCCTCAGTCGACAGCTACGAAGTGTCCGTGCCGGATTCACTGCCGGTGCTGCCGCTGAAGTCGACAGTGGTGTTTCCGCGCATCTTCATCCCCCTGTCGGTGGGCCGGCGCCGATCGTTGAAGCTGCTCGAGGACCTGCCCGCCGGCGATCGCTACATCGCGGTGGCATCACAGCTCGACGAAACAGCCGAAGAGGTCGCGTTCGACGATCTGCATCACGTCGGCGCGATGGTGCGCATCCAGCACATGCTCAAGCTGCCGGACGGCACCGTGCAGCTCGCGGTGCTGGGTATGCGCCGTGTCAAGCTCACCGCATCGGTTGCGAGCGATCCCTACATCACCGCGGCGATTGAAGAGTATCCGGAAGCCGCGGACGCGCAGCCGCCGCTGGAGCGGGAGGCGATGCTGCGCCGCGCGATCGCGTCGTTCCAGCAGCTCGTAGCGCTCGCACCGCAGCTGCCGGCGGAGCTGGCGACCGCAGCGGGCGCCATCGACGACCCCCTCCATCTCGCGTACTACATCGCGAACCACATCCGGCTGACCACCGACGAACGCCAGCACCTGCTGGAGATGGACTCCGCGCGCGAGAAGCTCGAAAAGCTGCTCGGCCACATGGCGCACGAGCTGGAGGTGCTCGAGCTCGGACGAAAGATCCAATCGCAGGCCGAAGAATCGATGGGCAAGGCGCAGCGCGAGTACTTCCTGCGCGAGCAGTTGAAGGCGATCCAGCGCGAGCTCGGCGAGCTCGACGGCGACCAGGGCGAGCTGAACGAGCTGCGAGAGCGCATCGAGAAGGCGGGCCTGCCGCCCGAGGCGAAGCGTGAGGCCGACCGCGAGATCAATCGTTTGGAGCGGATCCCGAGCGCGTCACCGGAGTCATCCGTGATCCGGACGTATCTCGACCTGATGGTCTCGCTGCCGTGGAACACATCGACCGGCGGCGAGGTCGACGTCGCCAACGCGAGGAAGATCCTCGATGACGACCATTACGACCTGGACAAGGTCAAGCAGCGCATCGTCGAGCACCTCGCGGTGCGCCAGCTACGGCAGGATCGCGGCGCCACCGATCGCGCTCGCGAGCCGATTCTCTGCTTCGTCGGCCCGCCCGGCGTGGGCAAGACCTCGCTCGGACACTCCATCGCGCGCGCCATGGGCCGCAAGTTCGCTCGCGCCTCGCTCGGCGGCGTGCACGACGAAGCGGAGATTCGCGGCCACCGGCGCACTTACATCGGGGCGATGCCCGGCCGCATCATCCAGGCGATCAGACGCGCCGAGTCCAACGACCCGGTGTTCATGCTCGACGAGGTCGACAAGATCGGCGCGGACTGGCGCGGCGATCCGTCGTCAGCGCTGCTCGAAGTTCTCGACCCCGAGCAGAACAAGGACTTCCGCGACAACTATCTCGACGTGCCGTTCGAGCTGTCCAAAGTCATGTTCATCACCACCGCGAACACTCTCGAGACGATCCCTCCGCCCTTGCGCGACCGCATGGAGGTGCTCAACCTCTCCGGCTACACCGAGGTGGAGAAGGTGCACATCGCGCGCCGCTTCTTGATTCCAAAGCAGCTCTCCGCGCACGGCCTGCGCACCGACGAGGTGACGATGGCCGACGACGCCATTCGCTTGATCGTGCGCGAGTACACGCGCGAGGCCGGCGTGCGCAACCTCGAGCGCGAGATCGCATCGGTGATGCGCCGCGCCGTCGCCGACATCGCGGTCGGCAAGAAGATCCGCAAGGCCGTCGACGTCCGGCGCGTGCGCGCGGCGCTCGGCAAGCGGCGCCACTTCGCAGACGTGGTGGAGCGCATCGACCGTCCAGGCGTTGCAACCGGGCTGGTCTGGACGCCGACGGGCGGCGAGATCATCTTCGTCGAGGCCGCGCTTACGCCCGGCCGCGGGGACCTCAAGCTCACTGGCCAGCTCGGCGACGTGATGAAGGAATCTGCCGCGGCCGCGCTGTCGTACCTCAAGTCACACACCCACGACCTGGGCATCGACTCCGCCAAGTTCAAGAACGACATCCACGTCCACGTGCCGGCCGGCGCACAACCGAAAGAAGGACCGTCAGCCGGCGTGACCGTGCTCACCGCCATGGCGTCGATCCTCACCGGACGCCCGGCGCGCGACGACGTCGCGATGACCGGCGAGATCACGCTGCGTGGGCGCGTGCTGCCCATTGGCGGCGTCAAGGAAAAGGTTCTGGGGGCGCATCGGGCGGGGATTCGCCGCGTCATCCTCCCCAAGCGCAACGAGGCCGACCTCGATGACATCCCGCCGGACCTGCGCAAGCAGATCCAGTTCGTGATGGTCGAGTCGATCGACGAATTGCTGCGCGAGACGTTGACGCGGCCGGAGGTGCACGCCGGCAACGGCACGAATGGAGCGCACGACGGCGACGGGGTGGCTAGCGTTCCCCAGCCCGTGGCTGAGCCCGTTGCAGGATCTTTGCGTGCGCGGCGAGCTCGGTCGAGTCGTCCAGGGGCGCCAGCTCAGACAGCCCACGGCGGGTGAGGGCGCGCCGGATCAGGTAATCCGCGACGTGCGGGTTCTTCGGCAGGAGCGAGCCGTGCAGGTAGGTACCGATGACGCCGCCCTGCACGCAGCCCTCGGTGCCATCACTTCCGTTGTTGCCTGAGCCCAGCCGAACCTTGCCGAGCGGCCGCGCGCCCGCACCCAGGAACGTGCGTCCGCTGTGGTTCTCGAATCCGACCAACGTTGGCGGCTCAAGGCCTTCGATGCCCGCGTCCACCACGACATCGCCGATGAAGCGCTTCTTGCCCGCTTCGGTGCGCACGTCGATCAGGCCGATGCCCGGGAATTTTTCGCCCTCAGCCGTCTGGTAGTAGTGGCCCAGGAGCTGGTAGCCGCCGCAGACGGCCAGCACGACCGCGCCCTCGGCGACCGCCGCCTCCAGCCGCTCCTGCTTCAGCTCGATGAGGTCGTCGTAGACGAGCGCCTGCTCGCGATCCTGGCCGCCGCCGAAGAAGAAGACGTCCACGCCGGCCATGCCCTCGACCGCGCCACGGCCCAGCTCGATCATCCGCGCGTCGAAGCCCCGCCATTCCGCGCGCTTCAGCAACGTGAGGATGTTGCCGCGATCGCCGTAGATGTTCATCAGGTCCGGGTACAGCCACCCGACCGTGAA
>DATDML010000100.1:0-14403 GCA_036518815.1 Candidatus Dormiibacterota bacterium | reverse complement strand
GACTCCATCGGATTTGCGTCACACGTGCTCGACGAAGTCGGCGTGAACATCACGCCAGGTGTTGGGTTCGGAGCTCACGGCGAAGGCTACTTCCGGCTGTCGGTGACGGCCTCGGATGCGCGGCTCGCCGAAGCCATGAAGCGTATGGAGAAGCTGCAGGCCTGATCACGACCAAGAAGCCTCGCGAGAGGGCGTACCTCGTCGGAGTCCTGTTGCCAGGCGCCACCGAAGGCCTCGTGCGTGAACAGATGAGCGAGCTCGCGGAGCTCGCGCGCACCGCCGGCGCGGAGGTCGTCGGCTCGGACGTGCAGCGACGCTCCGAGATCGAGCCGTCGCACTTCATCGGCGCCGGCAAGGTGGATGCGCTGCGCGACCTCGTACGTGAGGGCGCGTTCGACATGCTCGTATGCAACGACGACCTTAGCCCGCGCCAGCAGCGCAACCTCGAGGGCTCGCTCAAGGTGCGCGTGTTCGACCGGACCGAGGTGATCCTCGAGATCTTCGCGCTCCACGCCCGCACACATGAAGGCCGCCTGCAGGTCGAGGCCGCCCGCCTGCATCACCTTCTGCCGCGCCTGATCGGCTCCTATTCGTACGACCGCCAGGTCGGCGGCATGCGCGGCGGCGTGGGCGCTCGCGGTGGTCCTGGTGAGCAGCAGATCGAGACTGAGCGCCGCCGGATCCGCAAGCGCATCCGCGATCTCGACCGCGAGATCGAGCAGGTACGCGGCCAGCGACACCAGCAGCGCACCGGGCGTCGTCGCGCGGAGCTGCAGACCGCCGCGATCGTCGGCTACACCAACGCCGGGAAGTCAACGCTCCTGAATGCGCTGACCGGGGCTCGCGTGCGGGCCGAGCACAAGCTTTTCGCCACCCTCGACCCGACCACGCGCCGCCTCGACCTCCCGACGGGCCGCGAGGTTCTCCTGACAGACACCGTCGGCTTCATTCAGAAGCTGCCGACGGACCTCGTGGCCGCCTTCAGGGCGACGTTGGAGGAGGTGACCGAGGCCGACATCGTCATCGAGGTGCTGGATGCGAGCTCGCCCGCTCTCGACGAGCAAGCAGTGACCGTCGAGCAAGAGCTCTCCGAGCTCGGTGCTGACCGCAAACCCCGGGTCGTGGCGCTGAACAAGGTCGACCTGCTGGGACCCGCGCAGCGCCGGCGTGTCGTGGCCGCCATTTCCGAGCGCTATCCCGCGGTGGTTCCGGTCTCAGCCCTCAACGGCGGAGGCCTGGAGGATCTCCTGGCCGCGATCGATGAGGCCAGCCGCGGAGATGCCGTGGACCTCGAGCTGCTGGTGCCTTACGGCAGCGAGGGCGTGCTAGCGTCGTTGCGCCGCATCGGTGGCGTCGAGCGAACCGAGTACGCCGAGGGCGGGACGCGCGCCTGGGGTTGGGCCCCGCGGCACGCTGCCGCCAGGTTCGCCCCCTACAGCGCGGATCTCAGCGGAACAAACGGATCACGCCGCGGACGACGCCGACCAGGCTGACGTGGCTGGTGACGATCGGCTCATAGGCCGGGTTCTCGGCGATGAGCTTGACGTGACCGTTGCCACGCTCGATGCGCTTGACCGTGGCGTCGTTGTCCACGAGGGCGACCACGATGGATCCGTTCGGCGCCTCCTGCTGCGGCCGCACGAGCACCATGTCGCCGTCCAGGATGCCGGCGTTGATCATGCTGTCGCCGCGCACGCGGAGCAGGAAAAAGCCGTCCTGCGCCATGTCGGGTGAGAGGAGGACGTGGTCCTCGATGTTCTGCTCGGCCAGGATGGGCGCGCCGGCGGCGACGTTGCCGACTATCGGCACCGAGACGGCGTTGCGGCGCTGCTTGTCGACGCCCTCGTCCTGCACGAGCTGGACGGTGCGCGACTTGCTGGGGTCGCGGCGGATGAGCCCCCGGCGCTCCAGCTGGTTGAGGTGGTTGTGGACCGTGGAGCTGGAGCTCAGGCCCACCGCTTCGCCGATCTCACGGACGCTGGGCGGGTAGTTGCGGACCTTGTTCTGGTAGCGGATGTACTCGAGGATCTTGGCCTGCCGGTCGGTGAGCTGATCGGTCAATTTGGATGTCATCTCCGTCTGTTTTTTGGTCGCCGAGCGTGCGGCTTGGGGCCAATTTAGCACGGCGGGCGGCAAAGTGCAAACCTTTGTTCGATGTCTTGACAGCCGAACGCCCGTTCGCTAACGTTGCGAACGCATGTACGCCACCGGCCTGTCCGTCAGCCCACTCCGTTCCCCCAGCGGCGCGCGCCTGCACGGGCTGGGCCGGTGGCTCGTGCTGACGCTGGCGACTGTGGCCGCCAGCGTGGTCCTGGCCAGGGCCGTTGCCGGCGGGACGGCGCCCGTCGAGCACATCGTCGTCCAGCCAGGCGACAGCCTGTGGTCGATCGCGGCGGCGCATTATCCGGGCGACGACCCGCGTGAGCGCGTTGATGCCATCGAGCGCCTGAACGGCCTGTCCGGACCGACGATCGAGACGGGGGAGACCCTGCTGCTGCCGCCGGCCGACTAGCATCCTCCGGCGTGGAGGTCGTGCTGGTGACGCGAAAAGGCTGTCATCTGTGCGACGACGCCCTGCAGTTGTTGCGGGAGGCGCGGATTGAGCCGCGGCTGGAAGATGTGGACGCCGACGACCGGCTGTTCGAGCTCTACGACTGGCGCGTGCCGGTGGTGCTGGTCGAAGGCCGACCTGTGATGGAAGGGTTGATCACTCCAGAGCAGGTGGCTCGGCTGCAGGCCCGCGGTCCCGGACCCTGATGTACGGAGGGGTAGCCAAAACCGCAGGGAAGGGCGGGCTACCGTGCCTGGTCGCCTTCAGATAATGCTCACGATATCGAAGGTTAACCCCAGCATAAGCTGCGAGTGAATGCTCTCGCAGGTCTCCGGGGTCAAATAGCCTGCAAATGCATGCACTCGCAGGAATTCCCGTCAGGCGGAGCGCTCCAGGACCGGCTGGGCGTCCAGCCCCCGCAGGAACACTTCCAGCGGCAGCGCCGCGTCGTCGAAGTCACGACGCAGCAGCTCCAGGTCGGCGCCCGCCTGATCGAGGCCCGCGATCGCCAGATCGGCTGTGCGGAGCGCAGACTCGACGTAGCGCCTGAAGGCTCCGTCCGGGCGCCCAGCGGCCGATTCGCTCAGCCAGGCCGCTCGCAAGCCGTCCGCCAGAGCCTGGAGGCGCCGGACGCTGCCGGCCGCCACGGCACGCTGCCCGGGCTCGGCCTGCAGGCGGTCGACGACCTCCGCAAACGTGCGGATCAGCCGGCGCAAACGAACCTGAGTGCCCAACGTACGCATGTTCGGAGATGATTGTACGCGAACAGGCGTTCGGATGGCAAGTCAGCCTGTGAATTCGGTGACCAGCTGCGTCCACGCGTCGAGGTCGGCGGCGAAACGCCCATTCCTGTTCCCCACCAGCCAGACGTGCAGCATCAGTGGCGCGTGATACGTCGCCGACCCAGGCGGGCAGCCAGGCGCCGTCCCCACGATCTCCCCGTCGAGCGTGAAGCAGAGATCGTCGTGGCGGTGCCATTGCAGCGACGGCCCGCCAAGATCCGGCGGGGTAGCGCTGGCGTCCTCGAGCGAATACATCGCCGCCACGAGCACGGGGCCGCGGAGCGAGTTCTCGTAGACCAGAGATTCGACGTGACCCGGATCAAGGATCAGCCCATCGTGCATATAGGCCGGATTGACATAGTGGACTAGCGGGTCCGCGAACTCGTTGACTGCCACATATCCGTCGGCATGAGCCGCCTCGAGCGATCGATAGCGCGCGGTGGCATCCCGAGTCGTGGTCCAAAGGCGGTCCGCCTGCGCCTGCTGCTCAGCCGTTCCCGTAGGCAGAGCCGGCGGGTCCAGTAGCGCAACACCCAGCCAGCCCACCGATGCCATCACCGGCACCAGCGCCAGAGCCCCCAGGCGCCGACCGAACAAGCCCCATATCGCCCAGGCCGAGCACGCCGCGGCGGCGGCGATGCCGAGCGCGATCAGATCGTGAGCTGGGCTCAGCGGGTCCAGGGGCGCTTCATGCGCGGCCAGGGCCGGCTGCGACGCGTGGACCGTGACATCCCACGCCAGTCCCAGCAGTGCCACCGCTGCACCGGCAAACGCACCCAGCACCGCGATGCGTCCGGCGCGCACTTTCGGAGGATACTGCCGGCAGGGCCCCAGGCGATGCTGAAATGGTTCACGCCCAAGCGGAGCATCAGGGTGGGTCTGGTTTTGCTCCCCTGGGCTGTATTTGCCTTCGTGCTTGCACCCGGCTCGCCTCATGCGATCCATTCCGCCGGGGCGGCGGCGCTCGACGTGAAGACCTATCAGGTTGCTCATCCCACCAACAGCTCTGCGGCACGAACCACGACATACATGACCCAGGAGGCTATCGCCGGTCAGTCCCTGGACCAGGTCCGCTGCGCTCTGTGGGCGCAGTCCCCTCCCCGGTACGGCCGAACCACCGGTCAGACCTGTGATCTCTCCGCGGTCAGATCGACCATTTTCCCCACAGTCGTCCAGGCGCCGGACACCATCTACTTGGCCTGGATCGGCTGCATCGACTGGTCCGGGCACGGCCCGATCACTCCCTGGGAGGGCTTCAACCTGGAATACATGCCTGCCTCGCGCACCGTCATCCTCCACTGCTACATCGGCAGGCCCTGGTTCTGGATTCCCGAGCGACTCTTTGGGGTGGCAGGCCTCCCCCCACCGACGCTGTTCGCCATCGGGACCGCGTCGATCGGCGCCGGGACCCTGAACTTCGACGAGGACGATCGCGTCGAGCACTGGCTCGGCGATCAGAGCACCGTGTTCCGGCTGACCTCGGCGGTTGTGAGCTAGGGGGCGAAGATCCGGCAGAGGCTGGCCGCCAGCGATTCCGCGTCCGCACCCGGGTGGGTCAGGAAGTAGGACACGGCCTCATTGACCGCGCCAACCACGGCTCTACCAAACACAGCAGGGTCCTTGTCGGCGTAGAAGGCGTCATGCAGCATCGCGTGCCGCACCTCCTCCCCCACCGCCTCCGCAAATCGCCCCTGCACCTCGTGGCGCACTCGATCCACCGACGCGCTGAGCCCCACCGACTCGACGATCAGCAGCCGCGCGACAGTCGATCGCTCGAAGCAGGCCACGACGAAACGCGTGATGCCCAGGCGTAGGCGCTCGTGATGGTTGTGCCCGCGCGCGGCGGTCGTGAGCACGTCCTGGATGAGCTCGCCGCCTTCGACCATCAGCACCTCGCGAAAGCAGTGCTCCTTAGAGGTGAAGTGCTCGTAAAACGCGGACTTCGACATGCGGGCGTGGGCCACGATCGCTCCCACCGAGGTCTCCTCGTAGCCGCGCTCGGCGAACAGTTCCAGCGCCGAGGAGAGCAAGCGTTGTCTGCGGTGCTCGAGCCGCGCCTCCTTGCGCGCCGCCGCGGAGGTGGCGCGCACCGCCGCAGCCGGCGTGCTCACGACTTAATCGTGCGCCAGAGCCCGGGAAATGACCAGCCGCTGGATCTCGCTGGTGCCTTCGAACAGGGTGTAGATCTTGGCGTCGCGGTGCCACTTCTCGACCGGGAAGTCGCGGATGTAGCCGTAGCCGCCGCAGATCTGGATCGCCTGCTCCGTGACCTTGACGGCCACCTCGCCCGCCTTCAGCTTGGCCATCGAGCCCTCGGCCTTCTTGAACTCGCCGCCGCTGCGGCCTTCCCACAGGGCCCGCCAGATTAGAGCGCGGGTGGCCTCGATCTCGGTCGCCATGTCGGCGAGCATGAATGCGATCGCCTGGTTCTCGATCAAAGGCCGGCCGAACTGCTTGCGCTCCTTGGCGTAGCCCAACGCGAACTCGAACGCCGCGCGCGCGATGCCGAGCGCCTGAGCGCCCACGATCGGACGCGAAAGCTCGAAGGTCTTCAGAGCCACCGACGAGCGTGAGCTCTTGCCCTCGCGGGCACGGGCGAGCTTGGCCTCCAGCTTCTCGGTGCCGCCCAGCACGTTCTCGGCCGGCACCTTGCAGTCCTCGAGCAGCACCTCGGCGGTGTGCGAGGCCCGGATGCCCATCTTCTTTTCCTTCTTGCCCATGCGCAGGCCCTTGGTGCCCGGCGGGATGACAAAGCTCGCCTGACCGCGCGTGCCGAGCTCGGGCTCGACTGCAGCCACCACCACGTGGACGTCCGCGATGCCGCCGTTGGTGATGAAGATCTTCTGGCCGTTGATCACCCAATCGCCGTTCTGGCGGATCGCGCGTGTCTTCATCGACGACACGTCCGAACCGGCTTCCGGCTCCGTGACCGCGAATGCTCCCAACGCCGGCTTGTCCGGCGTGCCGTAGCACATCGGGATGTACGTGGCGATCTGGTCAGGTGTGCCCTGCGAGAAGATCGCGGCGATCGGCAGACCTGTGCCCTGGATCGCCAGCGCGATGCCGGCGCAGCCCCACGTCAGCTCCTCGGACACGAGCGCCGGCATGATGCCGGTCGAGTCGCCATAGGTCTGCTGCAGGAAGTCGACGCCGTACAGGCCAACCTCGGCCGCCTTCTTGACGACCGGCCAGGGGAACTCCTCGGTCTCGTCGTAATGGGCGGCCACGGGGCGGATCTCCTTCTCGGCGAAGGCGTGAACCCAGTCGCGAATCTCACGTTGCTCGTCGGTGAGCTCGAAAGAAACCATTTCCTGACTCCTACAACGCATTGGTACTCGCGAGTACCGGTCTGAGTCAGGACGTTACGCCGCAACGCGTCATCGTGTCAACGGCGTTAAGAAGATTGGGCGGGAGGCTCCTCGGCCGGGGTCGTCAACGCGCGCTGGAGGAGCAGCAGGGCCGAGGCGATGTAGAAGGCCCCGAACACCCGCGCCAGCACAGTGCTCTCGACGTGGACCGCGATCAGGGCGCCGCCGATCGCTCCCAAAACGCCCGCCGCCCCCACCCACACCGCCGCGTACCGATCCGCATTGCCCTGTCGCAGGTGCGTCACCCCGCCGACGAGCGCGGTCGGCACTATGGCCGCCAAGGACGTGCCCTGGGCGATCGTCTGGGTGACCCGGAACCCGAGGGTCAGCATCGGCACGAACACCAGGCCGCCGCCGATGCCGATGGCGCCGCTCAGCAGGCCGGCCACCAGGCCGCCGACGATCGCGGCGACGTCGGCCAGCGTCACGGCACGACCACCTGCTTGATGCCGACCAGGATCATCACGACGGCCACGCCGATGCGCAGCTGGCGCTCAGGGATGCGCTTCAGCGCCCGCGCGCCGAGATACGCGCCGATGCTGCTGCCGATCACCAGGAACAGCGCCACCCGCAGGTCGACTTGCGGACCGCCACCCTGACGGAAGTAATAGATGGGCACTGCCGCGATCGCGATCGGGATGATGGCGACGAGCGAGGTCGCATTGGCCACCTTCTGACCGAGCCCGGCCCACAGCACGAGCAGCGGGATCATCACGAAGCCCCCGCCCACGCCGAAAAGTCCCCCGAGGAAGCCGCCGGCGAACCCGATCGTCCCGAACCGGGCCGGCCGGCCTATTCCCCGTATTTGGGCGGCGCGGCGGGAGGCTGCGGCTGGTTCGTGACCACCGAGTGGTGGCGGAACTGCACGTCCGCCGCCGCTGCCCCGCCCGGCTGCTTGGCCTTCTTCTTTTTCTTAACCTCGCGACCTTGCTTGTTGCGGCCCTTTGCCATGAGTGTCAGTTTCGATGACAACGACCAGTTCGCGCAAGAAGGATTCGACATCGGTGACCAGGCCGATGGACTGCCAGGTGCCGCGGTCGGCCAGCTTGGTGACCACCGCCGGGTTGATGTCGACGCAGACGGTGCGCACGCCGGCGGGCAGCATGTTGCCGGTCGCGATCGAGTGCAGCATGGTCGACAGCATCAGCGCCATGCGCACTCCGGGGATGGCGGCGCGCATACGCGTCTGGGCCTCGATCATGTCGGTGATCACGTCGGGCAGCGGGCCATCGTCGCGAACGGACCCGGCCAGCACCATCTCGACGCCGTGGTCGATCGCCGACTTCATGATCCCGGTGCGCAGCTGTCCCGATGCGACCATCTGCCTCAGGCCCCCTGCCGCCCGCACGCGGTTGATTGCCCGCATGTGGTGCTCGTGGCCGTGCTCGCTCGGAGCTCCGCTCTCCACGTTGATGCCCAGGGCCGTGCCGAACAGCGAAGCCTCTACGTCGTGGACGGCCAGCGCGTTGCCGGCGAACAAGACCTGCACGTAACCGAGCTCGATCAAGCGCGACAGATAGCGGCTCGCGCCCGTGTGCACGACGGCAGGACCCGCGACCACCGCGATGCGCCCGTCCTCGTTGCGAATGTTCTTCATCTCCGCGCCGATGGCGGCGATGAGGACCTTCTTCGGTTTCTCGGCTGAAACCTCGCTCGCCATGAAGCTGAAGATCTCGGTCTTGCGTGAGCGCTCCAGAGGCGTGACGCGGACACCCTCGTAGCCCACGACTATCTCCGTGCCCTCGGACGCGCCTTGAAAGACGATGCAACGCGCGGTCTTCGCGCGCCGGTCGACCGCGATCGCCGCGTCCATCTCGATGCTCTCCACCGGGATCCACGCGCCATCGATGAAGACTTCGGTCGGCAGGTTGCTCGTCGAGTAGAAGCCTTCCGGGAACACGCCTTCCTTGACCACGCGCTCGAGGCGCGCGGGTCGCTCCGACTCGGCGGCCGCGCCCAGGGCTCGCGCGCCCTTGACGATCTTGTCGAGCTGCGAGGCGCTGGAGGCGACGACCTCCAGCCGGCAGTAGGACGTGTCCGTCTTGTGCTGGCCGACGCGCAGCTCCTCGATGGTGAAGTTGCCGCCGAGGTCCATCACCAGGTCCATGATCTGAGGCAGGATCATGGAGTCGATGATGTGGCCGGTCAGGACGAGCCTGGCCTTGTGCCTGCCTTCGCTCATGCGGCCCCCGCGCGTATACGGCCGATTTGTACAAAACGCGCGGAATCCCGCGCCCTGATTGGCACGATTTGCGCAAAATGCGCGGAATGGCCGCCGCTCATGCGGTCAGCGTCGCGATGACGGCGTTTATCTCTGACTGGATGCCGGCGGCCGCACGCGACGGATTGCGGTCGAACAGGATCGCGCGGCTGGAGCTGATGAGGCAGGAAGCCGGATCGCCGTTGTAGGCAGCGCGCACCGAGGCGCCCACATCGCCGCCCTGCGCGCCGACGCCGGGTACGAGGAAGGGCAGCTGCGACACCCTGCGCACGTCGGCGATTGCCGGCGGTGCCGTCGCGCCGACGACCAGGCCGACGTTGTCGTGCTCGTTCGCGCGCTGGGCCATCGCCGCCACGTGCAGGAAGAGAGGCTCTCGCCCGGACTCCAGGTGCTGGAGGTCTTCGGCGCCGGGGTTGGAGCTGCGAGCCACGACGTAGACACCGCGGTCCTCGTAGCGCGTGAACTCCTGCAGCGAATCGACGCCGAAGTAAGGACTCACGGTTGCTCCGTCCATCGCGAGCGTCTTGAAGACCGCATGCGCGTAGGCCTTCATCGTGTTGCCCATGTCACCGCGCTTGGCGTCGAGCAGGAAGGGGGTCTCGGAGAACTCCTCGTGGAGCTCCAGCAGCGCCTTCCAGCCGTCCGGGCCGTACTGCTCCCAGAAGGCGCTGTTGGGCTTGAAGCAGCACGCGTGCTCCTCGGTCTGGCGCGCCACCTCGCGGCAGTGGCGCAGCGCGCCGGCCGCCGCGCCGTCGATGCGCTCGGGGTCTGGGTCCAGGCCGACGCAGAGCATCGTCCGGCGCTCTTTGGCGAGCACGCGTAGTCGTTCGAAGAAGGGCAATTCAACGGCTATGGTAATTCGGCGCCCCCACCCGACCTCCCCGCGGAGCGGGGAGGCGACAAAACCGCAGAATTGAGATCGGTGGAACGCGTACTGAGGGTGGCCCTGGCCCAGGTCAACCCGATCGTGGGCGACCTGAAGGGCAACGCCAAGCTCATCACCGACTGGATCGGGAAGGCGCGCGACCAGGGCGCCGACATCGTCTGCTTCCCCGAGCTGGCCCTAACCGGCTACCCGCCGGAGGATCTCGTCCTCAAGCCCGGCTTCGTGCGCGACAACGTGAAGATGCTGGACACCATCGTCGCCGCCACCCAGGGCATCGCCGCCGTGGTCGGCTTCGTCGACGAGGACGGCGAGATCTACAACGCCGCTGCCTTCATCCACGACGGGCAGCTGAAGGCCGTCTACCACAAGGTCTTTCTGCCGAACTACGGAGTGTTCGACGAGGAGCGGTACTTCGCGGTCGGCCACCGCTGCCCGATCTTCGAGATGGCGCACCTGCGCGTGGGCGTGAGCATCTGCGAGGACTGCTGGTATCCGTCCGGTCCCATGGCGTGGCAGGCGGAGCATGGCGCCGAGGTGCTGATCAACATCAACGGCTCGCCCTACCACGCCGCCAAGCGCGTGGAGCGCGAGCGGATGGTGGCGGAGCGCGCCGCCGACTACGGCGCGTACGTCGCGTATGTCAACACGGTCGGAGGCCAGGACGAGCTCGTCTTCGACGGCAACAGCGTGGTGTTCGGCCCGCGCGGCGAGATGCTCGCGCACGCGTCCTCATTCCAAGAAGAGATGCTCGTGTGCGACATCGACGCGGGCCCGGTGCCGTTTCACCGCCCGCTGGAGAAGATCCGGCACGAGGCCGAAGGCGCGGCGCGGCTGGAGCTCGAGGTCACCGAGGTGCCGATATCGCCTGACCCTCATCCGCAGCGCCCGGCGATCAAACCCAGGCTTGAGCAGCCGCTCGAAGGCGCCGCGGAGATTTACGCCGCCGTGGTGCTGGGCACGCGCGACTATGTGCGCAAGCAGCGGTTCAAGAAGGTTCTGATCGGGCTCTCAGGCGGGGTCGACTCGGCACTGACTGCCGCGGTTGCCGCCGACGCGCTCGGCCCCGACAATGTGATCGGCGTGCGCATGCCATCGCGCCACACGTCCAACGAGAGCCTCGATGACGCGGCCGAACTCGCTGAGAACCTGGGCATTCAGCTGATGGACTTCCCTATCGACCCGGCGCATCGCGGTTTTGAAGAGATTCTGGCCGACGCATTCAAAGGCACCGTTCCAGGCGTCGCGGAGGAGAACGTCCAGCCCCGCATCCGCATGACGATCCTGCACGCGCTTTCGAACAAGCTCGGCTACATCGTGCTGAGCACGGGCAACAAGTCGGAGCTCGCCACCGGCTACGGCACGCTGTACGGCGACATCGCGGGCGGCTACGCGGTGCTGAAAGACCTGACGAAGACGACCGTGTACGAGCTGTGCCGCTATCGCAACTCGCTCAGCCACGTGATTCCTGACAACGTCATCACCAAGCCGCCGTCCGCCGAGCTGAAGCCCGGCCAGAAGGACACGGACAGCCTGCCGCCATACGAGGAGCTCGACCCGATCCTCCAGGGCTACATCGAACAGGATCTCAGCCCCGAGGAGCTGGTCGCCGCGGGCCACAACGCCAAGACCGTCGCGCGCGTGATCGAGCTGGTCGATCGCAGCGAGTACAAGCGCCGGCAGGCGCCGCCGGGCGTGAAGATCACACCCCGCGCTTTCGGCCGCGATCGCCGCATGCCCATCACCAACCGCTACAGCCCGAACGGAGTTCGCTCGACCTCCTAGGCATGGACGTTGTGCGCCGGTTCGTGCCGCTGGCTCCCCTGCCCGGTGCGGTTGTCGCCGCCGCCGGCTACGGGCTCGGCTCGACCCTTGCAGTCCTCATCGGATGGTGGCTGGTCCTGATCGGACTGCTGCTCATCGAGTCGAACCAGATCACACGCTGGACGGCATTCATCGCCGCGGCGGCGTTCGCAGGGTCAGCACAGGTTGCGTTGTTTGCGCTCGGCTTCGTGACCACCGCCGCGCTGACGCTGATGGTCATGACCATCCAATTCCTGAGGTACGGGACCCAGGGCCGAATCGTCGGCGCCGCCGCGCTCACGGTGGCCGGCGTCGGCGCGCTGCTGAGCTTCGGCTACCCGGACAGCGCCTTTCTCGACAATCCCGCCACGCAGATCTGGGCGTCGCTGGTGCTGGCGCCCGCCGCCTTGCTGTTTGGTGCGCTCTGGTTGAGGCTCGACGTGCCGGGGTTGCAAACCGCTGAACCGGCAACCTTCCTGCGCCGGTTCCTGGCCGGACTGGTGGGCTGGGTGAGCATGGGCATCGTGGTCAGCGCGCTCGGCATTGGCGTCCTCGCGCCGGTCGCCTACCCGATCTGCGTGCTGCTCCTCCAGGTCCTCCCCACCGCCCTCTGGGGCCGGACATTCGGCCAGCTCTGCGCCGGAGTTCGCGTCGTGCGCGTCGACACCGGAAGACCGCCGGGCTGGCTGCGCTCGTTCGTCCGTTTCGCGGTCTTCCAGGCGGTGCCGCTGCTGGGGTTGATCTACATCGTGGTGTGGGCCAACAAGGTGCGCCTCGGCGCCGGGGGCGGCATGCCGGAGCGCCTCGCCTGGGACCACGCATCCGGCACGGCGGTGGTCCGTGTAGCCCGTACACAGACAGCCGGGGCGCCTGCCCAGACATAATCAGCTTCTATGGCTCGTATAGATGGGAGTGATCGCGGTTTTGACGTTGTAGTCATTGGGGGCGGCCCGGGCGGCTACGTGGCCGCGCTTCGGGCGGCCCAGCTGGGCGCGTCCACGGCCATCGTCGAGAAGGACCGCATGGGCGGCACCTGCCTGGTCCGCGGCTGTATCCCCACCAAGGCGCTGCTGCAGTCGACGGAGCTCTACTTGCTGGCCAGGGAGGGTGAGAAGTTCGGGCTGGTGGCGGACAACGTGGGCTTCGACTGGGGGGTCGCCCAGAAACGAAAGACGCAGGTCGTCGACCAGCTCGTCAAGGGTGTCGAAGGGCTGCTGAAGGCCGGCGGAGTGACGTCGTTCCAGGGGGCGGCCCGGCTCGCTGGCAAAGGAAAGGTCGCGATCGGTCAGGAAACAGTCGACGCCAAGGACATCGTCATCGCCACCGGCTCGGCCGTGAGCCGCATCCCGCTCAAGGGCGCGGAGCTGACCATTGACTCCGATCGCATCCTCGAGCTGAAGGAGGTGCCGCAGCGGCTGGCGGTCATCGGCGGTGGCGTGGTCGGCATGGAGTTCGCCGCGATGTTCGCGGCGCTGGGCACCAAGGTCACCGTGCTCGAGATGCTGCCGCAGGTGCTGCCGATGGTCGACGCCGACCTCGTCACCGCTTACGCCAAGCACCTGACAGGTCTCGGCGGCGCCATCCAGACCGACGCCAAGGTGACCGAGGTCGCGAAGAACGGTCGCGGGCTGCAGGTGCGCTTCTCTGCCGGTGGCGAGGGGGGCGCGGTCGACGCAGACCAGGTGCTCCTGGCGGTCGGCCGCTCTCCTTACACGGAGGGGCTGGCGGCGGAGGAGGCCGGCGTCAAGCTCGAGCGCGGCCGCGTCGTGGTCGACGAGCACCTGCGCACCACCGCTGACGGCGTATGGGCGATCGGGGACGTGATCGGCGGCATCATGCTCGCGCACGTCGCGTCATACGAGGGCGTGTGCGCTGTCGAGAACATCGCCGGGCACGGGCAGCGGACCCCCGACTACCACGCTGCGCCGAACTGCATCTACACCGACCCCGAGATCGCCCACGTCGGGCTCGGCGAGAAGGAAGCCAAAGAGAAAGGTATGGAGGTGCGAATCGGGCGCTTCCCCTTCGCCGCTTCAGGCCGGGCGTTGACGCTCGGCCAGACCGAAGGCTTCGCCAAGGTCGTCGCCGACAAGTCGTCCGGCCGGATTCTCGGCGCGCACATCATCGGCCCGCGCGCCACCGACCTCATCGCAGAGGCGACGCTGGCGATCCAGAACGGGCTCACGCTGGAGCAGCTCGACCTGACGATGCACGCGCATCCGACGCTGCCGGAGTCGTTCATGGAGGCGGCGCTGGCGGCACAGGGCCGGGCCATCCACATTGCGAATCGCAAGTCTGCTGCGCCGCGGCCCGCACCTGCGGAGCCCACAAAGTCGAATAATCCTTCTGTTGTGGCTGCTGTCGAGGTATCGCCTCAGAAGCTCGAGCTGAACAAGGACAACAAGGATCAGCTCCTGCGCCTGCATCGCGAGATGCAGCTCATCCGCCGCTTCGAGGAGCGCGCCCAGGAGCAGTACACGAAAGCCAAGATCGGCGGCTACTGCCACCTCAACATCGGCGAGGAGGCGACTGTCGTCGGCGGCATCACGGCGCTCAAGCCGAACGATTACATCTTCACGAGCTACCGCGAGCACGGCCACGCGATCGCGCGCGGCGTCGATCCAAAGGCCGTGATGGCCGAGCTCTTCGGCAAGGAGACCGGGACGTCACACGGCCGAGGCGGATCGATGCACATGTTCGACGCCGACCTGCGCTTCATGGGTGGCTACGGCATCGTCGGCGGCCACCTGCCGCTCGCGACCGGCGCCGGCTGGGCGGTGCGCTACCGCAAGGCG
>DATDML010000099.1:0-9112 GCA_036518815.1 Candidatus Dormiibacterota bacterium | reverse complement strand
CGCGTTCGGCGCAATCCATCCGCAGATGGGGCAACGGCCTTCGGTGTAGCGAGGATCGAAGGTCCAGTCGTCGAGCTCGCAGTACGCCTTCGGCCGCCCGCGCTTGCGATTCCGCCATCGCGACGCGTGCCACGCAATCGTGCTCACGGCGACAACACCTCGTCCGCGACATCTTCCTTGGGCGCGTTGCGCGCCCACACCCATGCGGCGGCCGATCCGAGAATCAGCGCCTCCAGCGTCAGGAACAGAAGCAGCAGCGGCCACCAGCGGTTGGCGAAGATCTCGCGCGCTACCGTGGCCGCGCTGTTCGGGTTGCCGAGCCCGTTGTCGCCGCTGGGCGGCCCGTTGAACCCGAAGTCGCCACCGGGCATGAAGCCGAATCCGCCCATCCCCGGGAACCCACCGGAACCACTTCCGGTGCTCGCGTCGCCGTAGCCCTCGCCGAGAACGTATTCGGTCGTCTGCGTCGGCACGCCCGGCCCTGGGGACGGGTGCGTGACCAGCACGTGCAGGCCGCTGGCCGCGACGTTCGCGTGCGTCCCGCTGACCGATTTCACCGGCGCGACGGCGAAGATCTTCACGTACGTCAGGTCGGCGGCGGTGGCGCAGCCGCTGTCACCTCCCGGCAATGCTGGTGGGCTTGGCAGCACGCCGGGCGATGGGCTGGGGATTGGACCGGCAGGGGCGGGCACTGGAGGAACAGGACCCGCGGGTGAAGCGGGGCACCCAACTGATTTCTGCTGCACCGTGATGCCCTGGTCGCCGATGCTCACCGGCTGGCCGTTGACGGTTACCGAGCCGACGACCACGCGCGCGTCCGCCGTGGCCGAGCTGTTGGTCGCGGTGACGATGGTGTCGACGACGACCTTCGAGACGACGACGGTGCCGATGACGAAGCTCTGCACCTCCGAATGCGTCGTCACCGTGAGCACGCCCGCGCCAGTCACGATCGTGTGGCTCTGGCCGGCCGCGCCGCTGAACGGCTGAGTGCCGCCGCCGGCGTAGTAGCCGGCCGCGTTGGCTCCTAGCTCGGCGGCGTCGCTGTCACCGTGCGCGCCTGGACAACCTGACTGGCCCCCGCACGAATCGACATGCGCGTTGCCGGGCCCGCCCGGGTAGTTCGAATCCGCGTAAGGCACCGAGTTGTTGGGATTGCCACAAGCGCTTGGCGGCGGCGGTGGGTTGCCGGCGCTGCAGCTCTGGTTGTACTGCGAGCCCGCGGTCGCGGCGGCGGGTCCGGTGTCGGAGAACGTCGCCCGCGCTGCGGACGATGGCGAAGCATCCTGCTCGACCTGCGCCAGCGGGTAGTGGTTGTTGACCGCGCCGTTGTCGAAGTTGGGAAACGCGCTGGTGCTGCCGATGGTGTGCACACCGGTGCCGTAGCCGTAGCTCACGAAGCTGCCGATGTTCGCCGGCACCTGCGCCAATGCTGTGATCGGTGTGATGAGAAGTCCGATCAGTGCAAGGGCTGCCGCGACGCGCTTCATCGGTCGACTCCTTCCAGCAGCTCGAGCGCGAGTGCGCCGGCCGACCGGCCCTCCCGCTCGGCACGCTCCTCCAGCGCGCGTTTGACCTCCGCGGGCACGCGCATGGAAAGGATCTCCATCAGCTGCGGGTCGGTGATCCGCTTGTGATGGCCGTTGCCGTTGCTCGCGACCTCGATCGCGTCGCCTGGAGCCGCGGCCGCCGTGCCGAGGTACGAGCCGGCGATCACGCTGCGATCGCGACGCAGCTCTTCGGCCGCCGCCTCGTGCGCGATGGAGCCGTGCTCGAAGATGTACGCGCGATCGGCGACGGCCAGCGCCGACTCGACGAATTGTTCGACCAGGAGTACCGCGATGCCCTGCGAGCGGAACACGTCGATCATCTGAAACAGCTGCCGCACGATCGTCGGGGCGAGCCCCTGCGACATCTCGTCGATCATCAACAGGCGCGGCTGCACGAGGATCGCTCGCGCCATCGCCACCATCTGCTGCTCGCCGCCGGAGAGCGTGCCCACCGCCTGCCGGCGTCGCTGCTTCAAACGTGGAAAGACATCGAATGCGGCCGCCAGGTTCTCGGGCTTGCCTGACGTGTCGGTCGCGAGGCGCAACGTGTCCTCGACGCTGAGGCGCGGGAACAGGCCGCGCCCTTCAGGGATGTGCGCCAGGCCCATGCGCGAGATGCGCTCGGGGTTCGCGCCCGCGATGTCGCGGCCGGCGAAGACGACGCGGCCGGCGCGCGGCCGGACGACGCCCGATATGGCGCGCAACGTTGTCGTCTTGCCCGCGCCGTTCGCGCCGATGCATGCGACGACCTCGCCCGCCTGAACCGTGAGGTCGATGTCGCGGATGACCTCCAGCCGGCCGTAGCCGGCGGCGAGGCCGCTCACCTCGAGCAGACGGCCGCTCGCTCGCGCCACCTCGACCGCGTCGGTGCGCGGCAGGCCGGTCACAACAGTCGGCCCAGGCTCCGGCTCAGCCAGTTCTGGCGTGGCTTCGCCGAGATATGCGGCGATCACGTTCTGGTCGTTGCGCACCGCGGCCGGCTCGCCGCGCGACAGCACCTTGCCGAAGTCGAGGACGTAGATGTAGTCGCACACGCGCATGACCAGGCTCATGTCGTGGTCGACCAGCAGCATCGAAACGCGGAACCGCTCGCGCACCTTGTGCAGCAGCTGGGCCAGATGTTCGGTCTCCCCCGCGTCGAGGCCGGCGGCGGGCTCGTCGAGCAGCACGAGCTTCGGTTGCATTGCCAGAGCGCGACCCAGTTCCACGCGCCTCTGGATGCCTGCGGGCAGGTCAGCGGCCAGGCGCTGCGTGTAGCCGTCGAGGTCGAGCACATGGAGGATCGCGCGAGCGCGCTCGCGCGCCGACCGCTCCGCGTAGTGCGACAGCGGCAGGCCGAGCGCGTCGCTCAGCGTGTTGCGCCGGCCGACAGCGTCGATCGGCACCTGCAGGTTCTCGAGCACGGTCATCGAGCCCCACAGCTGGAGGTTCTGGAATGTGCGCGCGATGCCGCGGCGCGCGCGCTCGTGCGGCGGCGCGAATCGCAGCGAGCGCCCCTCGAAGTGGATGGTCCCCTCGCTCGGCTGGACGACGCCGGAGATGCAGTTGAACAGCGTGGTCTTGCCCGCACCGTTCGGCCCGATGAGGCCGAGGATCTCGCCGCGATTCAGGTCGAGCGACACGCCGTGCAGCGCCACCACGCCGCCAAACCGCACACCGAGGTTGCGTATGCGCAGCATCGTCATGCCGGCCGCACCTTCTTAACGGGACGGATGCGCATGGCCGCGGCCCTGGCTCGCAAGTCGCCCCAGACGCCATCAGGCATGAGGATCAGCTGCAGCACGAGCAGCACGCCGACCGCGATCTGGAACCAGTCGTAGGAGATGTCGTAGTTGAAGCGGCTCATGAACGTGCCGTGGCCATAGCGCGTGAGCACGTCGGGCACGACTGCCATGAACATCCCGCCCAGCGCCGCCGCGGGCACGTAGCGCACGCCCATCAGCACCCCGATCGCCGCAAGCTGCAGCGAGGTGAAGACCCAGAACGGCTGGGGGCTGACCGAGCCGGCGATGAGCGGGTAGAACGACCCGCCCAGGCCGGCAATGCCCGCCGAGATCGCAAAGGCGAGCAGCTTGTATCGCGTGAGGTTGACGCCCATCGTCGATGCGGCGAGCTCCGAATCGCGAATCGCGCGGAACCGGCGGCCAGCGCCGGACTGGTGCAGGTTGACGAGCAGCACCGCGACCAGGCAGAAGAGCGCGAGCAGGATGTCGTACGCGGCCAGCAGGTGTTCGCGCGAGTCGACGCTGATGCCGAAGATGCTCGCGTTGGTCACCTGCCATCCGCCGGTGCCGCCTGTGAACCAATCGAAAAGGTGGTCCTGGAAGACGTACTTGTCGAAGACCAGCGCTATACCGAGGGTGACTATCGCGAGCGTGATCCCGTGCAGGCGCAGCGCCGGCAGGCCGACGATCACGCCGAGCACGGTCGCGGCGAAAACGCCGGCGACGATGCCCAGCAGATAGCCGCCGTGCAGGCTGCTGACGGTCATGCCCGCGCCGTAGGCGGCGACACCCGCGAACGTCGCCTGGCACAGCGAGACCTGGCCCGCGTAGCCGGTGAGGACGACCAGGCTCAGGATGCCGAATCCCCAGATGAGCGCGAGCGCCGCGTCGAACTGGAAGCCCGTGTCGAGACCGACCGGCAGGCGCGCGAGGATTGCAAAGGCGACTATCGCCATCGCGAAGCGGGTGACGTGGCCGGGCATTACTTCGCCACCGACGGCAGGCCGCGCGGCGCGCGGATGATCAGCACGGCGAGGATCACGAGCAGCGCTATCAGTCGCGGCAGGCCGAGCGACTGGATCCACATCGTCGGGTAGGTCTCCAGCAAGCCCAGGAGAAATCCGCCGAGAACGGTCAGCGGCAGCGAGACGAGGCCGCCGATGAGCGCTGCCGCGAGCGAATCGACGATGAGAAGCGTCAGGCTCGTCGTGTCGAAGTTGATGAAGGGCGTGATGAGGATGCCCGCGACCGCGGCGATGAGGCTCCCGAGCATCCAGCTGACCGCGCCCACCATGTCCACGCGCACTCCCCACAAAGCGGCAGTAGTGGAGCTGTCCGAGACGGCGCGCATCGAACGGCCGAAAGCCGTGCCGCGCAGGAACGCGGCGAGGCCGAACGCCAGGCCCAGCGCGACTACGACGATCACTATGTAATTCGCGCCGATCGGCACCTCGGCGAGCTTGAAGGTCGCGCCCTGGGGCGCGAGATAGATGGGCAGGTGGTACTGGTTGTTCTTCCAGATCAACGATGCGGCCGACTGCAGCGCCAGGAGCACGCCGATGGTGATGACAGCTTTGGTGATCTGCGGCCGGTCGCGCACCCAGCGAAACACGGCCAGCTCGAGCACCAGGCCGAGCACCACCGCGAACGCGAGCCCGGCCGCTATGGCTTCGGCGGTCACCGCCCATTGCGGGAGCCCCGGATGCGGATAGCCGTAGAAGACCTGCCACGCGACGAACGTCGAGAACATGCCCATCGCGCCGTGCGCGAAGTTGAGGACGCCTGTGACGCGATAGATGAGGACGATGCCGAGCGCGGCCAGCGCGAAGATGCCGCCGAGGCTCAGGCCGATGATCGTGTACGCGGCAAACTGGCTCACGTCACGAACAGACCCAGCCGCCGGCGGTGGACCACGAGCCCTGCGGAGCCCGGTCGACCGTGTACGTAAAGCATCGGTTGGGGTCGTGCGCGCCCGGTCCGTACGACAGCGGCACCGACCAGCCGGTCTGGAAACCCTTCATGTTGTTCAGCGCTGAGATCAGCGACGACTGCGTGAGGTTCGAGCCCGCTGCCCTCGCCGCCGCGACGAAGACCATGGCCGCGGTCCAAGCGTGCTGCGTGTAGATGTCCAGCGCCTGGAATTGCCCGGGGTAGAAGTGCTCCACGCTGCCCAGGTACTGGCGCACCGTGGGGTTGGACTGGTGGTCGTACGGCGACAGGAAGGGCACCAGTGAATGGGCCCCGTAGATCTCCTTGTCGTAGGAGCGCTGCACGTTGAACTTGTCGAGGCCTGTGCCGAGCACGTGCGGGTACCAGCCCGACGCTTCCATGGCGTCGAAGAGACGGTGATAGCTGAAGGGGTCAAGCGCGGCGATCACGTAGTCGGGGCAGCCCGACACGCCGGCCGGACACTGGTAACCGGGCTGTGCGCCGCCGCCGCTCGGGCCGTGATGCGCGTGCTGCAGGTTGAACACCGTCGCCGTGTAGTTCGCCTGCGTCGCCGAAACCTCTTCGACGTCCGTGTACGAGATGCCATCGGCGCGGAGGCGGTTGAGCAGGTTGGCCTCAACCGGGCGCACCCACGGCACGTCGGCGAGCACGACCACCGCCGGGTGCTTGGCGCCTACCGCTCGAGCCTCGTCAGCAATCGCGGTGCCATAGCGATAGAAGTTCGCGGACACCGGGAACGAAAGCGCGTTGGAGTACTCGGCGGGCGTGCCGAGCCCGCCGATGACGGGGATGCCGGCGCCGGTCAGGGTGCCGATCTCGTTGTTCTCGCCTAGCGGCGCCGTAATGCCGACAGCGGCGAGGATGTGCTGCGAGATGAGGTACTCCGCGCACGAATGCGCGGCGCTGGCGTCGTACTTCGAGTCACACCATACGTACTTGATCTGCCGCCCGCCGATGCCGCCCGCGGCGTTGACTCCCTGGATGTAGGCGCGCACCGTGTCGCGCTCCACCGACGAGTCGACGGGTCCGCTGATATCGAAGAAGCCGCCGATGGTGATGGCGCCACCGCTCACGCCCGACTGCGCCTGGTTGTTCGAACCGGTGCCGCCGGTGACATTGTTGGACCCACCGTTCTGATCGCCGCCCGACGACTGAGCCGTCGCGCCGGCGACCTGGCCCTGGGGGCTGAACCCGGCGAGGCCGCCCTGGGTGAAGGC
Organism: Candidatus Dormiibacterota bacterium; assembly: GCA_036518815.1. Taxonomy (GTDB): domain Bacteria; phylum Chloroflexota; class Dormibacteria; order Dormibacterales; family Dormibacteraceae; genus CF-118. The sequence goes on along the minus strand of DATDML010000099.1, from coordinate 2,674 downwards.
CATGACGGTCATGACGCCGAGGATCGAGGCGACGACCAGCGAGCCGGCCATGAGCAGTATGGCGACCCGCTCTCTGATGCTGCGAGCTACCACTGAAGCCTCCGATTGCGATCTCCGGACGGGTCGGAAACGAGGCTCCGACTCGCCTTTCGAGAATGGATACGCCCCGGTACCTCCAGTTACCCGAATACCATTCGAGCGATGTCACTGCCCCTGCTGATCGCCGCCGCCGTGGTCCTGCTGCTGGCCGGTGGGCTGGCCTGGATCTACAACGGGCTCGTCCGTCGCCGGAATCGCGTCGACGCGACGTGGAGCGACATCGATGTCCTCCTGCGCCGCCGCCATGACCTCGTGCCGAACCTGGTGGCGGCGGTGCAGGGATATGCGGGCCATGAGTCGCAGACGATGCGGGCGGTCGCCGATGCGCGGGCCGCTGCCTTGGGCGCGACGGGGCCGAAGCGGATCGGCGAGGCCGAGTCGGCGCTGGCCGGCGGCGTCAGAAGCCTCATCGCCGACGCCGAGGCATATCCGCAGCTGCGAGCGAACGAGTCATTCGTCGCGCTGCAGCAACAGCTGACCGCCACCGAGGACGGCATCGAGCACGCGCGTCAGTTCTACAACGACGCCGTGTACGGCTTGAACAACGCGGTGCAGACGCTACCCGGCAGCCTGGTCGCGGGCCCGTTCGGATTTCACGTGCGCGAGTTCTTCCAGGCGGCGCCGTCCGAACGCGCCACCATTGACGTGAGGCCGTGAGCGGCGAGGAGCTCTTGCTCGCGGGCAGCGTCGCCTGCAGCTGCGGGTTCTATGTCGCGGCCGGACTGGCGTATATGTGGCGACGCCCGCCGATCCCGCCGGACCTGCCGGCCACTTCCGACGTGGGCAAGGAAAGCCCCGCGGTGGCCAACCTCCTCGCCAATGCGGGCCGGCTGACGCCAGATGCCGTGCCGGCCACGCTGCTGGACCTCGCCGCCCGCAGGGTCGTCGAGATCGACGAGACGGAGCCGCATCGATACGCCGTTCGGGTGCCGCACACGGGCGAGGGGTCGACCGCGTACGAGTCTCGCGTGTTGAGTCTGTTACGCAGCAAGGCCACGGGCGGGGTCGTGCCTGCGCAAGCGCTCACGACCGGCGCGACGACTCAGGCGAAGAGTTGGTTTCGGTCGTTTGCGGTCGACGTGATCAACGAGGCGAAGGCAGCAGGACTGACCACGCCGCGTTGGCCGCCGCGCTTGCTGACGATCCTCGGGCTGTTCACCGCCGGCGCGCTGCTGCTTTTCGTCACCGCAGGCCAGGGCGACGATGAGCATTCCTTCTACTTCTTTGCCGTTGGCGCGCTGGCGTTCTCGACGGTCGGGGCCAGCAGCTGGATATTTCGAGAGCTGTCTCAGCTCGTCACGCCGGCGGGACTGCCCGAGGCCGGCCGCTGGCTGGCCCTGCGCAAGTACCTGCATGGCGACGAGCTTTTCTCTTCGCTGCCACCGACGGCGGTCGTCGTTCGCGAACGCTACCTCGCGTACGGCGCGGCCCTCGGCGTCGCGGCTGCGGCGGTGCGCGCGATTCCGATGGGCGCTGAGAACGACCACCGCGCCTGGAGCAGCTACGGCGGCCAGTGGCGGCAGGTGACGGTTTCGTATCCGACGATCTGGCCGCCGGCCTGGGGCGCTTCGCCCGGCGAGACCATCTGGCGAGGCATCAGGCTCGCCGGCATCTCCGCAATCGTCCTTTATGCCTTCTCGCTCGTCATGTCGGACCTGACGTTTGCCCACAGTGCCGACCAGACAATCCGGCAAGGGAGCGCTATCGCGGTTCTCGTTGCCGCGGTCGCGCTCGTCGTGTTCGGCACCGGGATCTGGCTATTGCTCGCGGCGGTCGTGTCGCTGTTCGGCGCGCGCCAGGTGACGGGCGATGCCGTTCGGTTGCGGAACCGAAACGGGACGTGCTACCTCGCGGTGGACGACGGCACTCGCAACCACATCCGGGCGTTCAAGGTGAGAATCGGCCTCTACGACTCGCTCGACGAGTATTCGACCGTCACGGTCACCGTCACGCCATTTCTCGGATATGTGCGCAGCGCGCAGGTGACCAGAGCGCCCCGCTCGGCGCCTGCGCCAGAGCCGGCGACAACCTGAATCGGATCGCCGATTCGTTCGCGTGGCCGTTCCGCGGCCGGCGGGCGGCGGTGTGGGTGCCAGGGCTGATCGCCGTCCTGTTCTTGCCCTTCTCGATAGTCGTCGTCCTCGGCTACGCGGTCATGGCGGTGCGAGAGGCGGATCGAGGAGGACCGCCGGCCTGGCGGGCCTGGCCAATCCTCCCCGCGGGTCAATGGCTGGCGCTCGCGTTGTTGCTGCTGACTGCGCCGTTCGTCCTCGTCGGACTGCCGCTCGCCCACGCGCTCCATGCTCCAGACCTCTGGCACTCGAACGGCACCTTGCTCGACGTGGAGTCAGTCGCCTCGGCCGGGCTGATCCTGGCCCTGCCCTGGGGAGTCTTGCTGCTGCTGCTCATGCCGCATGCAACAGCCCGATACGCGGTCACGCTCAAGGCGCGACATCTTTTCGATTTCGCGTCGTCGCTGCGCAGCGTGCGCCGGGACTTTGCGGCATGGAACGTTGCTGTCGCCGCGATCGTCACCGCGTGGGCGATCGGGCTCGCGTGCGCGGCGCTGTTCTGC
>DATDML010000098.1:0-3548 GCA_036518815.1 Candidatus Dormiibacterota bacterium | reverse complement strand
CGACCTGCTTGCCATCTCCGCTGAACGAGCGCGCGACAAACGAGCATCCGAGCGCGAGCGCCACGGCGCACGGGTCGATGGGCTGGAAGGTGTTGACCTGTCCCTTCTTCTGCACCGACCCGAGGTCCGCGGTCGCCGAGAACTGTCCCTTCGTGAGGCCGTACGTGCCGTTGTCTTCGATGATGTAAGTGCAGTCGATGTTGCGCCGGATCATGGGCATGAACTGGCCCAACCCGATCGAAGCGGTGTCGCCGTCGCCGGAGACCCCCAGCATGATCAGCTGCCGGTTCGCCAGCTGTGCGCCCGTCGTGAGCGAGGGCATGCGGCCGTGCACGCCGTTGAATCCGTGCGCCGTCTCGACGAAGTAGGCCGGCGTCTTCGAGGAGCACCCGATGCCCGACATCTTTGCCAGCAGGTGCGGATCGACGCCGAGCTCGTACAGAGCCTTGATCATGTGGTTGGTGATCGAGTTGTGGCCGCAGCCGGCGCACAGCGTGGTCGCCGCGCCTTTGTAGGCGTCGCGGTTGAGGCCGGCGCGATTCAAGGTGATACTCATGCGTGGACTGCCTCCGATTGCAGCAATGGATCCGTGATGGCTTCGGCCGGGATGGGCTGGCCGTTGTAGTGCCGGATGGAACGCAGGCGGCCGACCAGCTCGGCCGGCAGCGCGAGGCGGATCAGGTCGAACATCTGGCCGTCGCGGTTCTGCTCGACGACGTGAACGGTTTCGTGGCGCTCCACGAACTTCGTCACCTCGTCGGAGAGAGGCAGCGCGCGGATCCGCAGGTAGTCCACGGCCTTGCCCGCGGTCGCAAGGCGCTCGCGCGCCTCCCGCACCGCCGCGTCCGTCGATCCAAAGGCGATGAGTCCCACCGACGATTTCGCCGACTCATCGACCACGGGCGCGGGCATCGCTTTGCGCGCGGTCTCGAACTTGCGGTTGAGCCGGTCCATGTTGCGCGCGTAGGCGTCCGCGCTCTCGGTGTACCGCGCGCGCTCGTCGTGACCTGAGCCGCGCGTGAAGTAACCGGCGGCCGGATGATCCGTGCCGGGCAGCGTGCGGTAGGCGACGCCGTCGCCGTCTACGTCGCCGTAGCGCAACCACTCGCCGTTCAGGCGGTCGAGGTCCTCTTTGTTCAGAACCTTGCCGCGGTCGAACGGCTTGTCGGGGTACTTGAAGGCCGGCGTCATCCAAAGGTTCATGCCGAGGTCGAGGTCCGAGAGTACGAACACGGGCGCCTGGAAACGATCCGCGTAGTCGAACGCGTCGCGCCCGAACTCGTAGCACTCCTCCACCGAGCCGGGCAGCAGCACCAGGTGCTTGGTGTCGCCGTGCGAGATCGTGTACGCGAAGCTCACGTCGCCCTGCGAAGTGCGCGTGGGCAGTCCCGTCGACGGCCCGATGCGCTGGATGTCGAAGATCACCACTGGAACTTCGGCGTAGTACGCGAGGCCGGCGAACTCGGCCATGAGCGAGATGCCCGGTCCCGAAGTCGACGTCATCGCGCGAGCGCCGGCCCACGCGGCGCCGATCGCCATGCCCACAGCGGCGAGCTCATCCTCGGCCTGGACGACGGCGATCTTCTTCTCGCCGGTCTTCGGGTCGGTGCGGAATCGATCCGCGTACGCGATCAAGTACTCACACAGGGAAGAGGACGGGGTGATGGGGTACCACGCGGCCACGGTCACGCCGCCCATGAGCGCGCCGAGCGCAGCGGCCTGGTTTCCTTCCACGAGCACCTTGCCCTCGACCTGCCCCGTCATCGGCTCGAGCCGGTAGGGGTCCTGCTTGGAGAAGTTGTCCTGCCAGTAGTCGAGGCCGACCTTGACGGCGTCGAGGTTGACCTGCACGGCCTTCGGCTTGGCCAGGAACTGGCGCTTGACGCCGTGCTCGACTGCCTCCCACGGGATGCCGAGCACCCCGGCCACCATGCCGACGTAGATCATGTTGGCGAGCTGCTTGCGCAGGGTGTCGCTGGCGATCTTCGCCTTCGCCAGCTTGGCGAAGGGCACCGGGTAGTAGATGACGTCGCTGCGCGCGTCGGCGGTGGAGAAGCTCTCCTCGTGAATCACCACGCCGCCGGGACGAACCGTCTTCAGGTCCTCTCGCCACGTGGCGGCGTTGAATGCGACCAGGATGTCGACGCGGTCGGAGCGCGCCATGTGGCCCTGCGGCGTGATGCGCAGCTGGTACCAGGTCGGCAGGCCCTCGATATTGGAAGGAAAAACGTTCTTGGGCGCAACGGGGATGCCCATGTGGAAAATCGCCCGCGTGAGCACAAGATTCGCGGTCTGGCTGCCCGAGCCGTTGACGGTTGCAGCCTGGATGGTGAGGTTGTTGACGATGGGTTCGGTCATCAGCGAGCGGCGGATCAAGAAGTCTACGCGTCCCATCGCACAAACCACATTCGCTACATTCGTTAGCCGGTGAAAGTAGCCACCCCCAAAGAGACGGCGGCCGGTGAGCGGCGCGTCGCGCTGACTCCGGACACCGCCACCAAGCTCATTGGGGCGGGGCTGCAGGTCAGCTTGCAGACCGGAGCGGGCGCCGAGGCCTACCTCGGCGACGACCTTTACCGGACCGCGGGCGTGACTGTTGTCGGCGCCGAGAACGAGCTGTTCCAGGGGGCCGACGCTGTGCTGAAAGTCCAGGCGCCGGATCAAACCGAGGTGCGGCTGCTGCCGCAGGGCTGCGTCCTGATCAGCTTTCTGCAGCCGGCGACCGAGGCGGGCATCGTGCGGGCGCTGGCGTCGCAGGGCGTCACCGCCTTCAGCCTCGAGCTGGTGCCCCGCATTTCGCGCGCGCAGTCGATGGACGCGCTGTCGTCGCAGGCGTCGGCGTCCGGCTACAAGGCGGTGCTGATGGCCGCCGAGCGGCTCGGCAAGTTCTTCCCGATGATGATGACCGCGGCCGGCACCGTCGCCCCGGCGCGCGTGCTCGTGATGGGCGCGGGAGTGGCGGGCCTCCAGGCAATCGCCACGGCGCGCCGTCTTGGCGCAGTCGTGTCCGCATACGACGTGCGGCCCGCTGTCAAGGAAGAGGTGCAGTCCCTCGGCGCCACATTCATTGAGCTGCCCCTCGAGTCGCAGGAAGGCGAGGGCGGTTACGCGCGCGAGCAGTCGGAAGAGTTCTTGCGCAAGCAGCGCGAGCTCATCGGCGAGCACGTGGCCAAGTCGGACGTGGTCATCACGACCGCGGCGGTGCCCGGACGGCGCGCGCCGCTGCTGGTCACCGGCGAAATGGTCAAGGGCATGCGGCCCGGATCTGTGATCGTCGACCTCGCCGCGGAGTCAGGCGGCAACGTCGAGCTCACCAAAGCGGGCGCGGACGTCGATGTCGGCGGCGTCACGATCATGGGCACGCGCAACGTGCCTTCGACGATGCCATTGCACGCGAGCCAGCTGTATGCGCGCAACGTCGCCAACCTTTTGCTGCACCTCGTCAAAGACGGCGCGATCAACCTCGACTTCGAAGACGAGATCACCAAGGGCAGCTGTGTCACACATGCAGGGGAGATCGTGAGCGAGCGGGCCAAGCAGCTCCTCGC
>DATDML010000097.1:0-3701 GCA_036518815.1 Candidatus Dormiibacterota bacterium | reverse complement strand
AACATGGGCACGATCGGCGGAGTGGTGGCCCACGCCGACGCCGCGGGCGACTACCCGACCATCGCCCTCATGCTCGACGCGGATATCGTCACCAACCAGCGCACGATCCACGCGCATGACTTCTTCAAGGACCTGTTCACGACTCCACTGCACCCGAACGAGATCGTGACCGAGGTCGTCTTCCCGGTCGCGAACGGGCCGCACAAGTACATCAAGTTCCGCCGCCGTCTCTTCGACTGGGCGATCGTCGGCGCCGCGGCGCAGAAGGTCAACGGCCACTGGCGCATCGGCCTGACGAACGTCGGACCGACCCCGGTGCGAGCCAAGGCCGTGGAGGACGCCCTGGCCAAGGGCGCCAAACCGGACGACGCCGCTCAGCACGCATCCGACGGGCTTAACCCCGCCGGCGACCTGCGCGCCAGCCCCGAATACAAGAAGCACCTGGCTCGGGTTCTCACCAGGAGGGCCATCGAGCAGGCGCAATAACCTCGCTCGACACCGCGAAATTGCCCTAGAGTTCCCGGGAACGTTTCCGGGAACTCTTCTTTTTCTGGCGTTAGGAGGAACTCATGCGTAAGGTCCTTTTGGCCGGCGCGGCACTACTCATGATCGGCGCGTGCGGTCTGCCATTCGGGCTTGGAAGGCCATCGACCGCGCAACTCGAGAATGGCGCGGCGGACAACATGGCCAAGGCCAAGAGCTTCGAGGCCAAGGGCTCGATGACCCAGGATTCGAAGCCCTACACGTTTGACATCGAGTACGTCGCGCCGAGTGATGTGCACATCAGCGCCCAGCAAGCCGGCCTGAACTTCGAGGTGCTGCAGGTCAATGGCAGCGTCTACTACAAGGGCACCGACTACCTGAACTCGCTTACCACCGACGCGGATGCCAAAAAGGTGTTCAAGGCGGCGGGCAGCCGCTGGATCACCAGCAAGGACATCCAGTCGATCGACACGAGTTCCATCACCGACGTCAACAAGGTGAAGGCCAGCTTCCTGACCACCATCGCCCAGCAACGCACGGATGACGTCACCGTGGACGGCCGCCAGACCGCCGAGCTCACGCTCTCCGATTCAATCCTCAACATCAGCGAGGACCAGCCATACCAGCTTGTCCGGGTGCGATCGGTGAAGGGCAAGACCGTCAACGGCGTCACCGACATGGACATGACATTCAGCAACTACGGCAAGGATTTCTCGCTGTCGCAGCCCACTGACGCCTTCAACCTCGACGACCCCACGACGTGGCCGCCTTACTACCAGGTGGACTCCGTCAGCCAGAAGACTGTGTCCGGCACCACCTCCTGCGATGACCCGTGCGTCCTTTCGGCGGTCATCGAGAACCGCGGCGGGGTCAATGGCGCGAGCGCGCCGTCGACCGTGACCTTCTCGCTGACCAGCGACACTGACAACAGCGTCCTCGGCTCGTGCAAGGTCACGATCCAGCCCGACAAGCCGCACGCTCAGAAGTTCAACGCCAGCTGCAGCATCCAGTCCTCGGCCTGGACGAACTTCAGCGGCAACTACCACTACCGCGCCGACATCGACAACCCGGCGTTCGACTAGCTGAGAATCGGCCGGCGGTACTCTTTTGCAGGTGAGTGCCGCCGGTCCCGCCACCATCGACGACGTCGAAGCGCGCCTGCGCGAGCGACGCTACATCGGCGACCGGGCCCTGGCGACCGCCATCTACCTGGCGCTGAAGCTGGAAAAGCCGCTCTTTATCGAGGGCGAGGCCGGAGTCGGGAAGACAGAGGCCGCCAAGGTGATGTCGGACGTTCTCGGCGCGCGCCTCATCCGCCTCCAGTGCTACGAGGGCATCGATCTCGCGCACGCCGTCTACGAGTGGAACTATCCGCGCCAGCTACTGCACATCCGGCTGCTCAACGAGAGCGAGGACAGACGCCTGGCCGAGCGCGAGATCTTCAGCCCGGAGTTCCTGCTCCGCCGGCCGCTGCTGGACGCCATCGACAACGAGGACGCCACAGCACCGGTGCTGCTCATCGACGAGATCGACCGCTCCGATGAGGAGTTCGAGGCTTTCCTGCTGGAGCTGCTATCGGATTTCCAGGTGTCGATCCCCGAGATTGGCACGATCAAGGCGAAAAAGCCGCCATTCGTCGTCATCACATCCAACCGGACGCGCGAGGTCCACGACGCGCTCAAGCGGCGCTGCCTCTACCACTGGATCGACTATCCGAACCTCGAGAAGGAGGTCGAGATCGTGCGCGCCCGTGCGCCCGAGGCCGCCGACGGGCTGGCGCGCGAGGTCGCGGCCCTGGTCCAGGGCCTGCGTGGGATGGACCTCTATAAGGTCCCCGGCGTCGCGGAGACCCTGGACTGGGCGCGGTCGCTCGCCGCCCTCGGTGCGAAGTCGATCGACACGTCGCTGGTCGACGCGACGCTCGGCGCGGCGCTCAAGTACCAGGAGGACCTGGAGCGCGTGCGCGAGAAGGTGCCTGCCCTTGTCGAGCAGGCGAAGCGTGCCTGACGAAGGTCCGCTGAGCCCGGACCTACTGCCGCGTCTTGGCGCGTTCGCACGGCTGCTCCACGACGCGGGTCTGGAGGCGGGGCCGCGCCGATTGACTGACGCGACACGCGCTCTCGTCCACATCGACCTCAAGCAGATCGAGGACTTTCGCAGCGCGCTGCGCACCGTTTTCGTTTCGCGCAAGGAGGACATCCCGACTTTCGAGGCGGCGTTCGACATCTTCTGGGCGCCGCCGGACCCGCGCATCGTGGCCGGCGCGATCCCGGGCAGGAGCCGTGCGTTGCCGCTGTCGCCCGAGCGCGCCAAGATCTGGTCGCAGGCGCTCGGCCTCAACACCTCCCAGATGAACCGCGAGCAGAACCTGCGCGAGGTGCCTGAGACCTCGAGTGGTTACAGCGCCGAAGAGCTGCTTCGTCACAAAGACTTCGACGAGATGACCTGGCAGGAGACCGAGCAGGTGCGGCGCATGCTGGAGCAGGCGGCGTGGCGCGTCGCCGAGCGGCGCACACGGCGCATGAAGCCCGCGCGCGGCGGCCGCATCGACCTCCGCCGGTCCGCGCGACACGCCATCCGTTCGAGCGGTGAACTGATGAAGCTGTTCCACCGGCGCCCATCGATGCGACGCCGCCCGCTGGTGCTCATCTGCGACGTCAGCGGATCGATGGAGCGCTACTCCCGGCTGCTGATGATCTTCGCTTACGCGATGGCGCGTCGCGAGGACCTCGAGGCGTTTGTGTTCTCGACTCGATTGACGCGCATCACGCGATTGCTGCGGCATCGCGACCTCGACAGGGTGCTCGACTCGGTGAGCAAGGGCGTGCACGACTTCAGCGGCGGCACGCGCATCGGCTCAGCGCTCGCCGACTTCAATCGCAAGTGGGCGCGGCGCGTGCTCGGACACGGCGCGGTCGTGATCATCATCAGCGACGGCTGGGACCGCGGCGATCCGAGCCAGCTCGCGGCCGAGCTCAACCACCTGCGGCGTTCGTCGCACCGACTGATCTGGTTGAACCCGCTGATCGGCAGCGCCGGCTACGAGCCGCTTACGCGCGGCATGGCCGCCGCCCTGCCTTACTGCGACGACTTCCTGGCCGCGCACAACGTGCAGGCGCTGGACGACCTCGGGCGCCTGCTCGCCGGGCTGGGCCGCCGGCCCTCCCAGGGGTCCCCGCGAACTCGCGCCGCAGGACCGGCGCAGCCGCCCGAGTTCG
>DATDML010000096.1:0-4392 GCA_036518815.1 Candidatus Dormiibacterota bacterium | reverse complement strand
GAATCCCGACGGTGGTCGTGACGATGATGCCGGCGGTCGCCGAGGAACGACGGGCGCCGCGCATTGTCGGGGTCGAGTTCCCGTTCGGCCACGCGTTCGGCATGCCCGGAGATCGGTCGACGCAGAGGACGGTCCTCGAGCTCGCGCTCCGCGTGCTGGCCGGAGCCGCTGCGTTCGGCACGCGAGTCGACCTCGATCTCGAGTGGCCGGTGCCGCAGCGGGAGGCCTACAGGAGCTGGCAGCCCGCCGAGCCGAGCCCGATCGTGAAGAAGCTGCTGGATACGCGCAGCGGCTGAGACGCACTTTGAGACGCAAACGGAACTGACTCTGATACCGGGCGCGCGGGAGGCTGGCGCCAATGCACTCAGTAAGTCCCAACCTGGTCGCGCCGGCCGCGCGCCAGCGCCTTTACTCCCGGCACCGGCTCGACATCGAACCGTCGCATATCGCCTTCGGACTTGCGGCCCTCACGGCGGCCGGGCGCGACAGCGTCGCCGCCGAGCTGGAGCACGCCTGGTCGCCTGACGGCCGGGCGCTCGCCGCCCACTCGGTCCGCGCCGGCTTCCATCTGCTGCTGAGCGCACTCGACCTGCCTGCCGGCACCGAGGTGATGTTCTCGGCCGTGACCCACCCGGACATGCCCCGGATCGCGGCGCACCACGGCCTGGTGCCTGTCCCGGTCGACCTCGATCGCGACACGCTCGCGCCGCGCCCAGATGCGCTGTGGCGGGCCGTCACGCCGCGCACCCGCATCCTGGTCGTGGCTCACCTGTTCGGCGGTCTGGTCGACCTCGACTATGCGGCGGATCTCTGCGATCGCCACGGCCTGCTGCTCGTCGAGGATTGCGCGCAGGCCTACCGCGGTCCCGACTACACCGGCAGCGCATTGGCTGACGTTTCGATGTTCAGCTTCGGCCTGCTCAAGACCGCGACCGCGGCCGGCGGCGCGCTGATCGGCGTCCGCCAGGATTCGCTGCTGGCGCGGATGCGCGCGCTGCACGAGCAGTGGCCGGCGCAGGAACGGCGCTCGCATCTGAAGCGCCTCGCGCAGACCGCCGCGTTCCTCTGGCTTACGCGGCCGCTGCCATACGGGAAGCTGGCGCGAGCCACCGGCGACCGTTTCGATCGCACTGTCAACTCGGCGGTGCGGGCTTTTCCCGCGTCATCGACTGGCGAGCTCGTGCGTCGCCTCGAGCAGAGGCCGTGCGCGCCGCTCCTGCGGCTGCTGCACGAGCGCCTTTCAACGTTCGACATCGACCGGTTCGACGCCCGCGCCGCCAACGGAGAAAGGCTGGCCGCGATGCTCCCCGCGGACATGCTCATCGGTGGGCGGGCGCTCGACCGGACCCACTGGCTGTTCCCAATTTCTGCGCCGGATCCGCAGCGCCTCGTCGATGCCGTCCGCGCGGCGGGCTTCGACGCGTCGTTCAAAGCCAGCAGCGTGAGCGCGGTGCCGGCGCCGCCGGAGCGGCCAGAGACCGACCCGGAACGCGCTCGGGCGGTGATGTCGCGCCTCGTGTTCCTGCCCGCCTATCCCGAGCTGCCGCCTGGCGCGCTCGAGCGCATGGCGGCCGCAGTCGCGTCGGAGGTGGGTCATGCGCACGCAGCGGCGTGACGCCCTGGACCGTTTGCGCAACGCGAGGTTCGAGCTCGTCGTCATCGGCGCGGGCATCATCGGCGCGCGCGTCGCGTTCGAGGCCGCGCGTCGCGGGCTGAGCGTGGCCCTGATCGACGCCGGTGATTTCGGCGGCGGGACCTCGAGTGCGTCGTCGAAGCTCGTGCACGGCGGCTTTCGCTACCTGCCGATGGGCGACATTGCATTGGTCAGGCAGTCGCAGCGCGAGCGCGCGGCGTTGATCGAGGAAGTCGCGCCGAATCTCGTGCGCCCGATGCCCTTCCTGCTCCCGTCGTATCGCGGTGCGGCCAAGGGTCCCGGCACGATAGCGGCCGGCATACTTCTCTACCGATCGCTCGCGGGTCGCGGCGGCCGCGCGGGCCTCATCGGGGCGGCGACAGCCCAGCGATTCGTCCCCGCGTTGCGGGGCGATGGCCTGCAAATGTGCGGCGTGTTCGAAGAGGCCGAGACGATCGACGCGCGGCTGGTCCTGGCCACCATCAAAGCCGCGGCGAACGCCGGCGCAGTGGTTCTGAATCACGCGCGCGTGGTCGCGCTGCAACTGCGCCACAACCGCGGCGGCGCCGTGACGGTTGACGCCGGCGCGGACGGCGTCTGCGACGTGTTCGCCGCGAACGTCATCAACGCCGCGGGGCCGTGGGTCGACCGCGTGCGCCGGCTGGACGATCCACTGAGCGCGCCGCTAGTGCGCCTGAGCAAGGGCATCCACCTGCTGCTGCCACTGCCAGGTGATTGGAAGGCCGGCGTCGCGCTGCCACTGGGCGGCGGCCGCGTGGCGCTCGGCATCCCGTGGCAGGGGATGTTGATGCTGGGCACGACCGACACGCTGTTCACCGGCGATCCTGCGGCGGTCGAAGTCACCGACGACGACCGGCAGCAGGTGCTCGACGAGGCGTCGGGCTTTCTGCCGCGCGAGCTGCTCGACCCGTCACGCGTGCGCTTCGCGCTGGCCGGGCTGCGCGCGCTGCCTCTCGGCGACGGCGACGTGGCCGACGCGCGGCGCGAGCACATGGTCGAGGTGAACCGCTTCGGGCTGATCTCGGTCGCCGGCGGCAAGTTGACCACGCACCGGCTGATCGCGCTGCACGCGTTGAGCCGCGTGCGCGACGACCGTCTGACCGTGCTCGTGCCCGCTTCGAGCCGGCTGCCCGGAACGGGCTGGAACGCGCGTGTTGCCGGCGCTGGTCTGGAACCGGACATCGCCGATCACCTGGAGCGCCTCTACGGCGACGAAGCGGGCCGGGTGCTCGACGTCGGAGCGACGATGCCCGACGGCCTCGCGCGCATCCATCCCTCCGGACCGGACGTCTGGGCGCAGGCCGAGTACGCGGTGCGCCACGAATGGGCAATGACCGCGGATGACATCGCGCGGCGCCGGACCACGCTGTCGGTGCGGGGGCTGCTCGATGAGCGGGTCGCGGCCAGGCTCGCCGCCATCGCATACTCGGGAGGCCATGGTCAGGCTCGAGTCGGTGCGGCGCACGAGCGGCGGGCGCGTGCACCTCACCCCGCGGGTACCACGAACGGGTCCGGTGACGACACTTTGCGGCCAGGTTCTCGGTGAAGGAGCGTTCACCGCTTCCGACCTTCCCCCCGATTGCGCCAACTGCATTCGGCGCTCGCGCGATCAGAGCCGTATCTCATCGGCGTTCTTCGAATCGGAGGAGGGATCCGAGCTGCTGCGCTTATCGCTCGAGCAGGCGCGTGCGCGCAAACCAGCCCGGGCCGGCGAGCCGGCGCCCGCTGCGCGCAAGCCAAACCTGCGCGTCGTGCCGCCGCCCCCTCCGCCGCCGGCAGTACCCGCGGCGGTTGGCGAGCTCGTAACCGACGGCTTCAAGTCGAAAGGTCAGGGCGTTTGGACCAGTCCGGCCGGTGTGATCGTGCGGATGGGCGGCAAGAACCGTGAAGAGTTCGCCGAGCTCGTGTTCGAAGGCTCGGTGATCGTGACTCGCGAGGGCGCCGGGATGCGCATTCGCGCGGGCGATGTCGAGGTCAAGCCGAAGGGCGACGGCGTCGAGGTCAGGCTGAAGAAATAGCCCCGGCTAGCCGCACGGCACGCTGCCCGCACCCGTAAGCGGGGCCACGTCGTCGAGACTCGATGCCAGGAACTGCACGGCTGCGAAGCTGCCTCTCGTCCCGACCTTCTTGCTGCCCGAGTAGTCGACGAACACGAGCTGCCCGGCGTTGCTGGCTACGAACACGTACCCGTTGCCGTCGACAGTGCCCTGGTCAAGCGTGACCGAAGCCTTGATCTCCCTGTCCGACACCACCTTCATCGTCTTGGGGTCCACCTGGGTGATGTGGTTCGACCCGAAGAGAAGCAAGTCACCGCTGAATCGGTCGAACGCCATCCCGTGCGCCGCCGGCACGTTCTCCATCCGGCGCGTCGTGGTGAAAGTCTTGAGGTCGATGTTGCCGACGTTCCCGTAGCCGCCCGACCCGCCCGAGGTGTAGTAAGCGTGGCCGGTACCGTCGAACGCGATCGATGTGACCGCCGTGTCGTCGCCCTGGAGCTCGTGAGGAATGCCGTCGCTGAACGGCGACAGCGGGATCTCCGCCAGTGGTCCGGGGATCCCCGTGACCCATGCCTTCTTGCCGCTCGGATCCATTGCCACGTGGTAGGCGTTCGCGTTGGCGCTGACGTCCTTGAACTTGCCGTCGGCCACCTTGACCTTGTGCACCGTGCCGCCCTGGCCCCCGACCAGCAGGTCGCCGTCGGGCGTGAACACGAGTCCATCGACGCCGTTCAGCGTCGC
>DATDML010000095.1:0-6364 GCA_036518815.1 Candidatus Dormiibacterota bacterium | reverse complement strand
AACAAGCTCATTCCCGCGCTTGGGGCATACGCCGGCCGCGTCATTGCCCTGGACCGGCAGTTCGTGGCCGCGCTCTCGGTCGGCTACCGCCCCACGTTCGGCGGCACGCAGTTGCGCGTCGAAGCCTTCGTCCTCGACTTCGAAGGTGATCTTTACCAGAAGCGCATCGAGATGAGGTTCATCGAGTACCTGCATCCAGACATTCGCTTCGACAGCCCCGCGGACCTGGTGGTCCAGCTGAAGAAGGACGTGGCCGAAACCAGGCGGATCGTCAAGACGTGACCGCGGTCGTCGTGATCGGCGGCGGCATCGCCGGCTACGCGGCGGCGCTCGGCGCGCGCCGCGAAGGCGCCGAGGTGACGGTGTTGGCGAAAGCGCCGGGCGCGACCGCGCTGTACGCCGGATCGATGGAGATCGTCGACGACCTCGAAGCGATTCTGAAGAACGAGCCGCAACATCCTTTCTCGAGGCTGCGCCTCGATGCTGTGCGCCTCGCGACCGAGCTCGACACCGCGATCCCGGCGCTCCTGCTCGCGCTCGCCAAGGACGGCCTGCAGGTCGAAGGCAGCTGGAAGGCCCGCGGCCTGTACGCCGACATCCACGGCCTCGCCCGGCCCGCCAACCTCGTGCCCGCGACCGTTGCGGGCGGCGAGCTGAAAGGACTCGTCGGCCGCCGCGTCGCCGTGGTCGGCGTGCGCGAGGTGGGGGACTACGACGCCGAGTCGACTGCGCAGGCGCTCAAGGAGATGCACAACATCGATGCGACGGCGGAGGAGATCTCCATGCCGGAGCTTCCCGTGGGTGCGGCGCTCACCGATCTCTACGGCCGGCGCGCGCCGGCGCCCGCCAGGTCGCGCGGCATCGCCGCGTATCCGCCGGGCTTCACCGGCCTGCCAGACGGCGCGTTCGAGCTGCTGGCCACGCCGCCATCGCCTCACGGGTGGCGTTTGCAGCAGGCCATCGGCCTGGGCGCGGTGCGCGCCACCGTCGACGGTCTGCAGATGGACGGCGGTCGCGTCGTCGCCGCGCGAGCGGGCGAGAAGAGCTTCCGCGGCCAGGCGTTCGTGCTGGCCACGGGCCATTACATCGGCGGCGGATTGCGCAAGGACCACGACACGCGCGAGCCGCTGCTCGGGCTCGGCGTCTTCAACGATGGCCGGCCCGTGACCTCGCTTGGCACGAGACTCGCCCACGTCGCTTACCTGGAGCCGGCGCAGGATTTTCGCAGCGGGCTGCTCACCGACGAGCGGCTGCGACCGCTGGACGAATCCGCGCGAGCGCCGTACGAGAATCTCTTCGCCGCGGGCTCGGTGCTGGGCGGTTACGACTACGCCGGCGCCTGCGGGTTCGGCGTGCCGATCCTCACCGGCTGGCTCGCCGGCCGCTACGCCGCTCGCAACTCCAAATGAGACCTGACATCGAAAAGATCGTCGGCGCCGCCGCGGTCGACGAACGCGCGGTGCGCGACCTGTGGCCCGCTGCGATCATGGCCGAGCGCGCCGGTGCGGCGCCCGAGCGCGTGCTGGTCGCTCGACCCTCAGGTCGCGAGCAGGTAGCGTCGCTGCTGCGCTGGGCGGCGCCAAACTCGGTGATGGTCACGCCTCTTGGTGGCGGCAGCGGTGTGTGCGGCGCTGTGGCGCCGCAGCGCGGCGAGCTGGTTCTCGACATGAGCGCCTTCGACCGCATCCTCGCCATCGATGAGACCAATCTCATGTGCCGGGTCGAGTCGGGCGTCAACGGTCTGACGCTCGAGCAAGAGCTCAACGAGAAGGGGCTGACCCTCGGTCACTTTCCGAGCTCACTGCCGGGGACGACGGTCGGCGGCCTCCTGTCCACTCGCTCTTCCGGCCAGCAGTCGAGCCGCTATGGCTCGATCGAGGACATGGTCATCGGCCTCGCAGTCGTCCTGCCCGACGGTACGTTCGCGGCGCCCCGGCCGGGCCCGCGGTCAGCCGTGGGTCCAGCGCTGCACCAGCTGTGGCTGGGGGCCGAGGGCGCGCTCGGCGTGATCCTCGGCGCCGAGCTGCGCGTCCATCGACTGCCGCCTTCGGTCGTGGGGGCGGGTTACTCCTTCGCGCAACTTGCGGAAGGCCTCAACGTGATGCGACTCGTCATGCAGGCCGGCATCCGGCCGCTGGTCATGCGCCTCTACGACGCTGAGGATGCGGTGTTCAGCGGCTACGAGGTGGGCGCGGGCCAATGCGTGCTCGTGGTCGCTGTCGCAGGCGAAACCGAGGTCGCTGCGGCCGAGGCTGCGGTGATCAAGCGCCTGGCGGCGGCGGGGGAAGCCCTGGGCGAGGGCCCGTGGCAGCGCTGGCAGGAGCACCGCTACAGGCTTTCGGCCGAATGGATGCAGAAGATGCTCGCGCCCGCCGGCTCGTACCTCGACACCATCGAGCTCGCGGCGCCGTGGACCGTGCTGCCGCAGCTGCACGAGCGCGTCAAATCCGCAATAGCCGTCGGGGGACTGGCGTTATGCCATTTCAGCCACGCCTACGAGCAGGGCTGCTGCGCATATTTCTCGTTTGGAGGCGCAGCTGAACGAGAGGAGGATGCGCGGTCCGCTTACAACCGCGCATGGGAGGGAGCCATGAGCGCCGCGCTCGAGCTTGGTGCCACCATCAGCCACCATCACGGCACGGGCCAGGCGCGCGCGCGCTGGGTGGCCGATGAGATGGGCGGCTGGATGCGCGTGTGGCGCGCGGTGCGAGAGGGTATCGATCCGGCGGGCATCATGAACCCCAACGCTGTCGGCGGGAGGCGTTAGCGAATGGCGGGCGAGCCGGTTCTGTTCATCGTCAATCCCGCATCGGGCGGCGGCAAGACGGCGCGCGATTGGGCGGCCATCGAGTCGTGGCTGCCGTCGACTGGAATCCCTTACGAAACCGCGTTCACCACCGAGCCGATGGATGCGATGCGCATCGCCGAGGCCAACGTGCGCCAGTCGCGGCCCGTAGTCGTCGCGGTTGGCGGCGACGGGACGCTCAATGAAGTCGTCAACGGCTTCTTCCACAACGGCGCGCCGATTCCCACCACGTCGCGGATGGCGATGGTGCCGCTCGGCACAGGCGGCGACTTCCGGCGCACGCTACGCATCCCGCTCGACCCGCACAAGGCCGTCGACGTGCTGAAGTCAGGTGTGCCGCGCCGCCTCGACGTCGGCTGCGTGACTTACCAGGGCAATGACGGCAACACGCAAGTGCGCCACTTCATCAACATCGCGGACGCCGGCTGGGGCGGCGAGGTCGTGCGCCGCGTCAATGCCGGTAAGAAGCGCAGCGGCGGGTTCACTTTCACCCTGACGGCGCTGATGAGCCTGATGGCCTGGAAGAACAAGCCGATGCACGTGATCATCGACGGTGAGGCGCACGACGTCGTCGCGCAGCAGGTCGTCGTGGCGAACTGCCAGTACTTCGGCGGCGGCATGCGCATGGCGCCAAATGCCTCACCGACCGATGGCGTTTTCGACGTGATCGTGGTCGGCGACGCGGGCAAGATCGAGTCGCTGCGCGGCCTGGGTCAGATCCGCGAGGGCAAGCACCTTGACGACCACAACCCGAAGATCACGGTCCTTTATGGCAAGCGCATCGAGGTCACGTCGTCCAAGCAGGTGCGCATCGACATCGACGGCGAAGATCCTGGAATGCTGCCGGCGCTGTTCGAGATTCAGCCTGGCTCGATCGAATTTCTTTCGCCGCGGTAGCCTGATTCTGTTTTGACTCGCGGCGTGATCGCCAGCCCGCACCGGCTGGCCAGTGAAGCGGGTGCGCATGTACTTCGCGACGGCGGCAACGCGATCGACGCAGTAATCGCCGCGAACGCCGTTCTGTGCGTGGTCTACCCCCACATGACGTCGGTCGCGGGCGACCTGATGGCGATCGTGTGGCCGGCCGGCGCGAGCGCACCGATTGGATTGGTGGGCGCCGGGCGATCAGGTGAGCTGGCGACGATCGACGCGGTTCGCCGGCGTGGCCACGCGGAGATGCCGGAGCGGGGCGCGCTCTCGGTGACCGTGCCGGGTACGGTCGAGGCGTGGGGCCGCCTCATCGAGAGGTTCGGCAGCCTCGGCTGGGCGTCGGTGCTCGAGCCCGCGATCGCGATAGCGCGCGAGGGTTACGAGGTCACCGCGCACGTGTCGGAGGCGTTGCATGAAGCCGCAGGTCTGCTTGAACGCGAGCCTGCGGCCCACGACTTGTATCCGCCCGTGAAGGCTGGAACGCGGCTGCGCAACGCCGATCTCGCCACCGTGTTGAGCGATATCGCGCGCCATGGCTTCAACGGCTTTTATCGGGGCGAGATCGCTTCGGCCATCGCGGCAGCTATCGCCAGACGCGATGGCTTCGTAACCGCGCGCGACCTGGCCGGCCACCGATCGGAGTGGGTCGAGACGGTGACGATTCCATACCGCGACGTCGTGGTCCACGAGCTGCCGCCGCCGACGCAAGGCCTCATCGCCTTGGAACTGCTTCACGCGCTCAACATGCAACCCGCGCTGCAGCCGGGTCCCGACTTCGCCGCGATGTTTCTAGCGGCCACCAGTTCCGCGTACCGGATTCGCGACCAGATCACCGACCCTGAGTTCGCTCCCGCGCCGATTCCGGCGCGAGGTGAAGTCCGCGAAGGCGGCGATACCTGCTATCTGTGCGCGGCCGACGAGCACGGCAACCTGGTCTCGCTCATTCAGAGCGTCGCCTTCGACTTCGGCTCCGGCATCGTGGCCGAAGGCACCGGCATGCTGCTGCAGAACCGGGGCTCGTACTTCAGCCTCGACCCGAACCACGCGAACCGCCTGGAGCCGAAGAAACGGACTCGCCACACCCTCATACCCGCGCTCGCCACGCGGGAGGGGCGGCCGTGGCTGCTTTATGGCTCGATGGGCGGCGACGGCCAGCCGCAGCTGCAGACGCAGGTGCTGATCAACATCGTGGACCACGGTATGGAGCCGCAGGAGGCGGTGGCCCGGCCGCGGATACGGGTGAGTCCCGACGGCAAAACACTGACCGTGGAAGCCGACAACCAAAGCTCCGTCGACCTTTTGTTTGGGCATGCGCACGCAATCGTCATCGACGGCCCGGGAAGCTGGCGCGCGGGCTGCGACCCGCGCTCGGACGGCAGCGTGGAAAGGGTCGGGTAGAAAGCCCACGTATACTTACCGGTCGGTTTGGCAGAAGAGACGGAAGTCAAGGGCAAGCTGATCGCCGAGCACAGGCGATCCGATAAGGACACCGGTTCACCCGAGGTCCAGATCGCGCTTTCCAATGCGCGCATCAGGGAGCTCACCGAGCACCTGAAGACCCACGCGAAGGACCACCACTCGCGCCGCGGCCTCCTGCTCCTGGTTGGCAAGCAACGGCGTCTGCTGAACTACCTGAGGGACATCGACGTGGAGCGCTACCGCGCTCTGGTCGGGAAGCTCGGGATCAGGAGATAGACCAAGCCCAAGAAGGGGCAAGTAAATAGGAGGGAGGACTCCACGGTGGCGCGGGGTCAGCTCCTTAGCCGCTCTCATCGAGCATCGACAGTTCGACGGTAGCGGCTAGGAATCTGACCCGATCGCACCTCGCGGAAGTCCTCCCATTTCAGGAGGTATTCGTGTGTCGATCGTGACCAAGAACATCGAGGTCGCCGGTAAGCGCCTGTCGGTGGAAACCGGCCGTGTGGCCGAGCAGGCGAACGGCGCGGTGATCGTGCGCCAGGGCGACTCCGTCGTCCTGAGCACGGTCGTCATGTCGAAGGAGCCGCGGGAGGGCATCGACTTCTTCCCGCTGACCTGCGACTACGAGGAGAAGCTGTACGCGGCCGGCAAGATCCCGGGCGCGTTCATGCGCCGGGAGGGCAGGCCGAGCGAGGCCGCCATCCTCGCGTCGCGGCTCACCGACCGCCCGCTGCGGCCGCTTTTCCCCGACGGGTTCCGCCTCGACGTGCAGGTGGTGTCCACGGTGCTGAGCGTCGACCAGGAGAACGACCCGACCATCCTGAGCATCAACGGCGCCTCGACCGCGATCGTGATCTCGGACGTGCCGTGGGCCGGCCCGGTGGGCGCCGTGCGCATGGGCATGCTCGACGGCAAGGTCACCGTCAACCCCTCGATGTCGCGCATGGCGGAGTCGGAGCTCGACCTGGTGGTCGCCGGCACGCAGGACGCGATCCTGATGGTGGAGGCGGGAGCCAAGGGCGTCAGCGAGCAGGTCGTGCTCGAGGCGCTCGACATGGCGCACGAGGCGATCCGCGTCATCTGCGCGGCCCAGCTCGAGCTGCGGGAGCAGATCGGCAAGCCCAAGCGTGAGTTCATCCCCGCGGCGTACCCCGAGCAGGCGGTCGAGATCGTCAACGAGTACCTCGCGCTGCGCCTGGACCAGGTCCT
>DATDML010000094.1:0-16577 GCA_036518815.1 Candidatus Dormiibacterota bacterium | reverse complement strand
TCTTCCGGCCGGTGCTGGGAGGGATACGGGATGATCCGGTCCCACTCGTCTGCGGCGGAGCGAGCGACGAACGCGACCACCGGCTCGTCCCCGATGTTGAAGACCTCGTGCGGCACGCCAGGCTTGATGTAGATGAAATCGCCGGCCTCGTTTTCGACCGACATCTTCAAACCCTCGCCGTAGGTGTGGCGCACGCGCCCCTCGACGATGAAGAGCATCACCTCGAATCCGTCGTGGATGTGGGCGTACGCGATCCCGCCGGGCGGCACGGTCGCCACATTGATCGACAGGTTCTTGGCGCCCACGTTCTTGCCGGACAGCCCCTGCTGGTACTGAATCCCGTTCCAGCTGCGCGCTTTGCCCCCTCCGCGGAGCACTGTCAGGCCATCCAGGTCCTCAACCTGGTCGATCGCTACGCCCGAGCCGGCGATTGGTGTCGTCATAGAGCTACCCTAGCCTTCTAAGCGCCTACCGGTCGGATTGCTTCTGGAGGCTGGGGTAACCGTGGCGAAGAAGATCCTTCTCGGCGAGAACGACATTCCCGAGCGCTGGTACAACATCCTGCCGGACATGCCGGCGCCGCCGGCCCCGTACCTGAACCCGCAGACGCTCCAGCCGATGGGCCCGGCCGACCTGGCCCCGATCTTCCCGCAGGCGATCATCGCCCAGGAAGTTTCGGCCGAGCCGTGGATCGAGATCCCGGAGGAGGTCCGCGAGGTCTACAAGATCTGGCGGCCCAGCCCGCTCTATCGCGCCGAGCGGCTCGAGAAAGCGCTCGACACGCCCGCCCACATCTACTTCAAGTACGAGGGCGTGTCCCCCGCCGGCTCGCACAAGCCGAACACGGCTGTGCCGCAGGCCTACTACAACGCCAAGGAAGGCGTGAAGCGCCTGACCACCGAAACGGGCGCCGGGCAGTGGGGCTCCGCCCTCGCGTTTGCGGGCGCTCTGTTCGGGCTCGAAGTGACGGTCTACATGGTCAAGGTGTCGTACGAGCAGAAGCCGTACCGCCGGGCGATGATGGAAACGTGGGGCGCGAAGGTTTATCCGTCGCCCACAAACATGACCCACTCCGGCCAGGGGATCCTCGCCCAGGATCCTGACTCGCCCGGCAGCCTCGGCATCGCCATATCGGAAGCGGTCGAGGACGCGGCGACGCACGAGGACGCCAAGTACTCGCTCGGGTCGGTGGTCAACCACGTGCTGCTGCACCAGACCGTGATCGGCCTCGAGTCGCAGAAGCAGATGGAGATGGCCGGCGAATATCCCGACGTGGTCATCGGCTGCGTCGGCGGCGGGTCCAACTTCGCCGGGCTCACGTATCCGTTCATCGGCGACAAGCTGAAGGGCAAGCATCCGCGCACGCGCTTTGTCGCCGCCGAGCCGGCGGCGTGCCCGACGCTCACGAGGGGCGTGTACGCGTTCGACTTCGGTGACGCCGTCGGCATCGGTCCGGTGGCCAAGATGTACACGCTCGGTCACAGCTTCGTGCCGGACCGCATCCACGCCGGCGGCCTGCGCTACCACGGCGACGCGCCGTCGCTGTGCGCCCTGGTCGAGCACAAGGTCGTCGAGGCGCGCGCGTACAAGCAGAACGAGGTGTTCGCCGAGGCTGTCCGCTTCGCCCGGACCGAGGGCTTCCTGCCCGCGCCGGAATCGGCGCACGCGCTGCGCGCCGTGGCGGAAGAGGCCGCGGCCGCCCGTGAAGCCGGTGACAAGCGCGTCATCCTGTTCGGCCTGTCCGGCCACGGCCACTTCGACATGTCGGCCTACGACGCGTACTTCGCGGGCAAGCTCGAAGACGTCGAGCTCTCGCAGTCGCGAATCGACGCCGCCATCGAGGAGCTGCCGCGCGTCCCGGCGATGACGTAACGGGCACCGAAACCCTCCAGGGGCTGCTCTCAGCCGGCCGGCCTGACGCCGTAGCGCTCGAGGTCCCGGACGGGCCATCGCTCACGTACCGGCAGCTCGCGCAGAACGTCGAGCAGACGGCCGACCGGCTCGTGCAGCTTGGTGTGGCTCGCGGCGACACCGTCGCGTTTGTGCTGCCCAACAGCCTGGAGACGGTGGTCATGTTCCTGGCCGCGTCCGCCGTCGGTACTGTGGCGCCGCTGAACCCTGCATACAAAGAGGACGAGTTCCGCTTCTACCTCGAGGACACCGCCGCGACCGCGCTCGTCGTGCGCGACGGACAATCCGAGGCGGCACGCAAGGCGTTGCCGGCTCGCGCTCAGCTCATCGAAGCGAGCGTCGACGCGGCCGGCACGGTCCATTTATCCGGCAAGCGCTCAGGCAACGGCTCGGCCGGTCAGCCGCGACCCGACGACGTCGCGCTGGTCCTGCACACGAGCGGAACCACGAGCCGGCCGAAGCAGGTCCCGCTGCGCCACCGCAACCTCCATTACTCGGCGCTGAACATCGCACGGACGTACAACCTCACGCCTGCGGACAAGGCGTTCTGCGTGATGCCTCTCTTTCACATCCACGGGCTCATGGCCTCGACGATGGCCACGCTCAGCTCGGGCGGTTGCGTGGTGGTCCCACCGAAGTTCGATCCGATGACTTTCTGGACCGCGCTCGACCAGCACGAGGCGACGTGGTACTCGGCGGTGCCGACCATCCACCAGATGCTGCTCATGCGCCACCGCGGCCAGCGGCCCGCCGGCTCCGAACGATTGCGGTTCATCCGCTCGAGCTCGTCCGCGCTCTCGCCTGAAACCATGCGCGCTCTCGAATCGAGCTTTGGGGCGCCGGTGCTCGAGGCCTATGGCATGACCGAGGCCTCGCACCAGATGGCTTCCAACCCGCTCCCGCCGGGCGAGCGCCGCGCCGGCACAGTCGGCCGCCAGACCGGGATCGAGATCGGGATCATGGGCGAGGATGGCGCTCTTTTGGACGCGGGCAGCGCCGGCGAGGTCGTCATCAGGGGCGCCAGCGTGATCGATGCCTACGCGAACAATCCCGAGGCGAACGCGAAATCCTTCACCGACGGCTGGTTTCGCACCGGCGACCAGGGCCGGCTTTCCGACGACGGCTATCTCTCGCTGGTGGGGCGGCTCAAGGAGATGATCAACCGCGGCGGCGAGAAGATCGCGCCGCGCGAGATCGACGACGTGCTGCTCCAGCACCCCGCGGTCGGCGAAGCGGTCGCCTTCGGCACGCCGCACGAGCGGTGGGGTGAGGAGGTCGCCGCGGCCGTCGTGCTCAAAGGTGAGGTCAGCGAAAAAGAGCTCATCGCTTTTGCACGCGAACGCCTTGCCGATTACAAGGTGCCGCGCAAGCTCTTCATCGTCGAGCAGATCCCGCGCACAGCCACCGGCAAGATCCAGCGCCGGTCGGTGGCGGAAGCCTTGAACGAGAAATGACGATCGCGATAGTCGGCGCTGGCGCGATCGGCGGTCTGCTTGGAGCGCACCTCTCGCGCGCCGGCGAGGACGTCCTTCTGATCGCGCGCGGCGCGCACCTTCAGGCGATGCGCACAAATGGCGTGACTGTCCGCGGTGATGAAGGCGAGTTCACCGCGCACCCGACATGCACTTCCGACATGAGCTCCATCGGCGGCGCCGAGACCGTCTTCATCACCCTCAAGGCGCACAGCATCCCAGCGGTTGCGCCCGCAATTGGCGAGGCGCTGCACCGCGATGCCTCCGTCGTGGCCGCGATGAACGGCATCCCGTGGTGGTACTTCCCGGACCGGCACCTCGAATCCGTGGATCCCGGCGGCGTCATCGCCGCGTCCATCCCGCGCGAACAGGTCGTCGGCTGCGTCGTCTATCCCGCCGCGAGCATCGTCGAGCCCGGGGTCATCGAGCACGAGGAAGGCAATCGCTTCTCGCTCGGAGAGCTCGACGGATCGCGCAGCGACAGGGTGCAGGCGATCAGCCGCACGCTGGCGGCGGCAGGTTTCAAAGCGCCGGTGCAGAGCCGGCTGCTGAACGAGATCTGGCTGAAGGTCGTCGGCAACGCGACGCTGAACCCGGTCAGCGCCATCACCCGCACCACCCTGGCCGAGATGCTCGGCAACGAGTCGGGGCGCCGGCTCATCCGGATCTTGATGGAAGAGGTCGAGAGCGTCGCGAAGGCGCTCGGCATGGAGCTGCCTGTCGGCATCGACAAGCGAATCGAAGGCGCCGCCGCGACCGGCGCCCACAAGACATCGATGCTGCAGGACATCGAGATGGGCAAGCCGCTCGAGCTGGATGCACTGCTCGGCGCGGTCGTGGAGCTGGCGGGCTGGCAGGGCGTCGAGGTTCCCGGTCTGACCATGCTTTACGCGCTCGCCAGGCTGGCCGAAGCGGCAGCGCTCAGGAAGGATTAGTGCGGATCGGGACCATCCTCCCCACCGCCGAGTCGGATGGGCCCGGCCGGATTCCGACCTGGGCCGAGATCCTCGATTTCACGCGCCACGCAGAAGCGGTGGGCATAGATTCGGCCTGGGCCGCCGATCACCTGTATGGCAACGAGCCCAGCAAACCGGCCGAAGGCATCCACGAAGCGTGGGCGCTGATGTGCGGCCTGGCGGCAGCAACGGGTCGCATTCGGCTCGGTCACCTGGTGAACTGCGTCTCGTTTCGCAGTCCGGGACTGCTGGCAAAGATGGCGGTCACCGCGGACGAGATCAGCGGCGGGCGGTTCACCCTAGGCCTCGGCGCCGGCTGGCACGACCCCGAGTACAAGGCATTCGGATATCCCATCGACCATCGCGTCAGTCGCTTCGAGGAAGCGCTGGAGATCATCGTGCGGCTACTGCGCTCGGAAACGGTGACGTTCGACGGCCGCTATCACTCCGTGTCGGAGGCACAGCTGCTTCCGGCGCCGGACCGCAAGATTCCCCTGCTGATCGCAGGCAACAAGCCCAGGATGGTCGAGCTCACCGCGCGCCACGCCGACGCGTGGAACACCGCGTGGTTTCGCAAGGTCGACGAGCGGCTGCGGACGCGGCTCGACAACATGGACGCAGCGCTGCGCGCGGCAGGTCGCGATCGCTCGCAGATGGAGGTGACTGTGGGCGTGGTCGTCGAGGACGCCGAGGAGCCGGCCGCCGCGAACAGGGTCGCAGACCTGATCCGCGGTACCCGTGAGCTGGGCGTCGACGAGCTCATCGTGCTTCCGCTGCCGATCACAAAGCGCGCCCTGGAACGCATAGCCGAAGGCCGAGCACGCCCGGCGAGCGCTCGATAGCCGGTTCAGGGCGGAGCCGTCCCGCCGCCCTCATGTGGTCGGGCGGCAAGGACAGCGCCTTGGCGCTGCACCGCGCGCGGGCCGCCGGCCGCACGATAGGTTGCCTGATCAACTTCTACGACGCGGCCTCGCAGCGCGTGCGCTTTCACGCCACCCGGATCGAGATGATTCGCGCCCAAGCCGCGGCGCTCGGCCTCGAGCTGCGGGCGGTGGGCACTGCGTGGGAGGCGATGCCGCGTGGCCTCGAAGCCGAGCTGCGAAGTCTGAAGGAGGACGGCTTTGCCGGCGTGGTCTTCGGTGACATCCACCTGGCGGATGTGCGCGCGTGGTATGAGGAGCGGGTAGGCGCCGCTGGGCTCGAGCACATCGAGCCGCTGTGGGGCACGCGTTCGATCGAGCTGTTGCAGGAATTCGTCGCGATCGGCGGCCGGTCCGTCCTGACGTGCGTGAACCTGGACGTCCTCGACGAGTCCTGGCTGGGCCGAATCATCGATCGTGCCTTCATCGACGACATCGCGGCGACCGACGCAGACGCCTGCGGCGAGAACGGCGAATACCACACCTTCGCCTTCGACGGCCCGATGTTCGCGCGTCCAGTCAGCTGGCAGCCCGGCGAGACCCGTCGGGAATCGAACTTCGCGCAGCTCGATCTGCTTCCGTGACTACCGCGGCCAGGACGTCGATGAATCGAGGTTCGGCGTTGAACGATCGGGTGCGGCGGATGCGGATGCCACGGTCTCGAGCGAAGTCCTGGGCTTCGATATCCAGGTCGTAGAGGATCTCGAGGTGGTCGGCGACGAAACCGATCGGACAGACCAGCACATCGCGCGCGCCGGAGTGATCGATCGCCTCCAGCAGGTCCGGGCCCAGCCACGGCTCGCCGGTGTGGCTCTGCGACTGGAACGCGAACTCCCAGTCCGGTAGGGCCATGCCCGCGGCCACCAGCCGGCAGCTGGCCAAAAGCTGATCCCGGTAAGGATCGCCCTCGGCGATGATCCGCGCGGGCAGGCTGTGGGCCGTGAAGAAAAGCCGCTCGGGGCGGCCCTGCGCCAGCGCCTCTTTCAGCAGTCCTTGCACGGCGGCGATGAACTCGGGATGGTCGTGGAATCCCGGCACGAACACCAGGTCGCCAGACCACACCTCGCGGAGCGAACGCTCGTAAGCCCCCAGGCTCATGCGCGCGTAGTGCGGAGCGAGCGGGAGCCCGACCAGCCGGTCGACGCCGGCTCGCCGAGCCTCGGCGGCGGCATCCGCAATGAACGGCGGCGCGTGCTTCATGCCGGCGAATGCCGGCAGCCCGGTCCGCTCGGAGAGAGCGCGCGCCTGAGCGCGCGTGATCTCGGTCAGCGGCGAACCGCCGATCGCGCGGTAGCGCTGCGCCAGCTCCGCGAGCGCTTCCGTCGAGGGCTGCCGCCCTCCCCGGATGTGGGTGAAGTACGGCTCGATCCCGGCTTCGTCGGCCGGACTGCCGTAGGCCATGCAGAGAATGCCGGTGGCTTGCTCAGGCGGCACGTGCGGGCACCCAGGCGTGAACCGTTTCGACCAACAGCTCGAGACTCTCAACGGTTGTTTCGGGCAGCACGCCGTGCCCGAGGTTGAAGATGTGGCCGGCGCGGCCGCCCGCGCGACGGAGCACGTCGCGTGCTCGGTCCGCAACGAAGTCTGAAGGCCCGAGCAGCACAGCAGGATCGAGATTTCCCTGCACTCCCCGCTCGCGACCGATGCGGCTCCAGCCGGCGTCCAGCGGCACGCGCCAGTCGAGCGACACGATGTCGGGGCCCGTGGCCGCGATGGCTTCGAGCAGGTGCGCGGTGTCGGTGCCGAAATGAATGCGCGGGACGGCCAGCTGTGCGAGCGCTTCGAAGATGGTTCGCGTGTGCGGCGCGACACGCGATTCGTAGTCCTCGAGAGCAAGAGTGCCGACCCACGAGTCGAAGACCTGCACCGCCTGGGCACCGGCCGCGACCTGCGCCTGCAGGGAGGCGGCCATCACCTCGGCGAGCTTGCCCAGGAGCAGATCGAACGCGCGGGGCTCCCTGAACATGAACGCCTTCGTCTTCTCGAAGGTCCGCGACGGCCTGCCTTCGATCAGGTAACCCGCCAACGTGAACGGAGCTCCGGAGAAACAGATGACCGGGACGGGCGATGCGACTGCCACGTGCCGTACGGCCGTGATGACCTGCGGCGCGGCCTCATCGCCCGCAGGGATGCTGAGCCGCTCGACGTCTGCCGCGGTTGCGATCGGCCGGGCGATCACGGGCCCGACGTTTTCGACAAGCTCGAAGTCCACACCCATGCCGCGCAGCGGCAGCATGATGTCCGCGAACATGACCGCCGCGTCTACGCCAAGGCGCCGGACCGGCTGGAGCGTCACCTCGGCGCAGAGGTCTGGCTGGGCGACGATGTCAGCGAGCGTATATCGCTCTCGTAAGCGGCGATATTCCGGCAACGATCGGCCGGCCTGACGCATCAGCCAGACGGGCGTCGCGTCCACCGGCCTGCCTCTGGCCGCGTCGAGAAACCGGCTCAACGCGACGCCGCCTCCAGCGTCGCATCGATCACGTCGTCGTCGTGCGCCGCGGACACGAACCACGCCTCGAACTGCGATGGCGGCAGGACGACGCCTGAGTCGAGCATCGAGTGAAAGAAGCGCGCGAACCCTTTCGTGTCGCATGCCTTGGCCTCGGCGAAATTGCGCGGGGGCTCAGCCGTGAAGAAAAGCGTCAGCAGCGAGCCGGCGCGCGCGGTGCAGGTGCCCGGAACACGAAGCCCTTTTTCGAGTCGAGCCGCTTGCGCCTCCACCCGGGCATACACGTCGGACGTCAGCTGGCCGAGCGCCGCGATCCCAGCGGCCATCACCACCGGGTGACCGGACAACGTCCCCGCCTGGTAGACAGGTCCGGCGGGCGCGACCAGGTCCATCAGGTCTGCGCGTCCGCCGTAGGCGCCGACCGGCAACCCGCCGCCGATCACCTTGCCGAGCACGGTCAGATCGGGGCGCACCCCGTACAAGCTCTGCGCACCGCCGGCCGCGACGCGGAACCCGGTGATCACCTCGTCGAAGAGCAGCAGTGCGCCCGCGTGCGTTGTCAGCTCTCGCAGGCCTTCGAGAAAACCCGGCCGCGGCGCGACCACGCCCATGTTGGCGGCCACCGGCTCGACGATGACCGCCGCGACGCCGCCGCTATGCTCTTCCAACAGCGCCTCGACCGAATCGAGATCGTTGTACCGCGCCACGAGCGTCTGCGCAGCCACAGCCGGAGCGACGCCCGCGCTGCCGGGGATGGCAAGGGTCGCGGCTCCGGACCCTGCCTCGACCAGAAGGGAGTCGGCGTGCCCGTGGTAGCCGCCCTCGAACTTGATCACGAGGTCGCGGCCTGTCGCGGCGCGGGCGACCCTGAGCGCGCTCATCGCGGCTTCCGTGCCGCTGTTGACGAAGCGGATGCGCTCGATCGACGGCATGCGGTGCTGGATCATCTCGGCCAGCCGAACCTCGCCCGGGCCCGTGACGCCGAACGATCCGCCTGCGTGTGCCGCCTGAACTATCGCTTCCACGATCGCGCGATTTGCGTGGCCGAGCAGCAACGGCCCGAACGCGCCGACGTAGTCGATGTAGCGCCTGCCGGCGTCATCCCACACGTACGCGCCGCGACCGCGTACGAGCACCGGTGGATCGCCGCCCACCGCGCGGTACGCGCGCACCGGGCTGTTGACGCCGCCCGGGAACAGCTCTGTCGCGACTCTCATTCAGCGCCGAGGAGGCGGGTGATCTCGTCGATCGGCCGGTGGATCCCGGCCAGGATCGGCGTGTCGCGCACCGTCGAGCGCCGGCTTTCGGTGCCTCGCAGCTCGCGCACCAGATCGCCGAACACGACGAGATCGTCCGTCTCGTAGGCGACCAGGAAGTCCATGTCATCGATCCCGAACGAGTAGGCGAGCAGCTGCCTTACCTGGTGGAAGCGATGCCCGACCTTCATGTGCTCGTTCATCACCTGCTGGCGATCCTCCCGCGGCATCAGGTACCAGTCGGTGCTCTTCGTGAACGGATAAACGACGAGATAGCGCGAACGGTCGCCGCTGAAAAGCGACTGTTCCTGCGCCGTCGGGCGCTTCACGTACTGCGACGGGCGGATCGTGCCCAGGAAGCTGTGCCGCACCGTCATCCAGGTCCCCATGCCGGAGCGGAGCACTCGTGCGCTCATCTCCTCGAGGGCATCGAGGGATGGAGCCAGGTTCCAGAGCATCAGATCGACGCTCGCCTCGAGGCCGATCATCGAGTACGTGAAGGTCTTCACCTCCGGCTGCGCAGAAACCGCCGCGCACATGGCCTCAGCCGACCGGCACCGGTCGTCCACTGGGAGGCGTCGCCACGCAGGATCGAGCCCGAGCGCCAGCGCTTGCACGA
This sequence comes from Candidatus Dormiibacterota bacterium, assembly GCA_036518815.1. Classification (GTDB taxonomy): domain Bacteria; phylum Chloroflexota; class Dormibacteria; order Dormibacterales; family Dormibacteraceae; genus CF-118. The sequence goes on along the minus strand of DATDML010000094.1, from coordinate 6,991 downwards.
ACTGGTTGTCGCTCACCGTGCTTCGCGCATCCATTGAGCTGCATCTGCAGCGAAGTACGTGATGACGATGCCGGCGCCCGCGCGCGCGATGGCCGTGAGCGACTCGAGGATTGCACCGCGTCGGTCCACCCAGCCCTTCTCCGCGGCGGCCTCGATCATCGCCGCCTCGCCGCTGACCTGGTATGCCGCGAGGGGCAGCTCGAACCGCTCTCGCGCGCGGGCCAGCAGGTCCAGTGACGTCATCGCCGGCTTGACCATCAGGATGTCGGCGCCTTCGCGAGCGTCGAGCTCCATCTCTCGCATGGCCTCGCGGCGATTGGCCGGATCCATCTGGTACGACTTGCGATCGCCAAAGCTCGGCGTGGAGCCGGCGGCTTCGCGGAACGGCCCGTAGAACACTGACGCGTGCTTGGACGCGTAGGCCATGATGGCCGCCTCGCTGAATCCGGCGTGATCGAGCGCCGTGCGCAGCGCCCCGACCTGGCCGTCCATCATCGCGCTCGGACCCACGACGTCTGCGCCGGCCTCGGCATACGCGACGGCCGCAGTCGCGAGCCGCGGCAGCGTCGCGTCGTTGTCGACGCTATCCCCGGCCAGGATTCCGCAGTGGCCGTGCGACGTGTACTCGCACAGGCAGACGTCAGCCGCGAGCACGAGCGGCAAACCTTCGGCCCGCAGAAGACGCAGCGCTTCCGGTACTGGCCCGGCGGGGTCGGCAGCGCCGGAGCCGTCGGCGTCCTTCACCTCCGGAATCCCGAACAGCAGCACACCGCCGACGCCGAACCGTGCCAACCGGTGCGCTTCCTCCAGTGCCAGGTCAGGGGTCACGCGATGATGGCCTCTGAGCGACCTGATTTCGTCGCGCCGGCCATGGCCGCCGATCACAAAAAGCGGGGCGATGAGCTGGGCGGGATCGACCCTTGTCTCGCGCACCATGTTGCGCATCGCCACACTGGTGCGCAGGCGCCGAGGTCTTTCGGCGGACGGGGTCGAGACGGCGGGGGCCGCACGAGCGACCGCGGCCGCGAGCGCTTTCACGCCGGCGCCGGCCGATTCCACCACGACGGTGAAACCCTGCTCCCGCGCCACCGCGGTCGTGCGAGGGCCGATCGTCACCGCCGGCAGCGCGGTCGAGCCGCCAAGACGCGTGAAGCCACGCACTGCGGAACCTGACGCGAAAACGACGGCGGCGAGGTCTCGCTCCTGGAGAGCCGCACGCAGCCGCCTTTCATGTTCGGGCGGGCCTTCGACTGTCGCGTATGCCGTCACCTCGACCACTTCGGCGCCCCTCTCTCGGAGGCGGGCGGGCAGTTCTGGGGCGGCAAGCGAGCCCCGCACCACCAGTACCCGAGCGCCGGCTGCGTCCGGCAGGCCGTCTCCGAGCGCGGCGCCATTCGCCTCGCTGGGCGTGAAGTCCGCCACGATCCCGCGCGCCGCGAGCGCTCCGGCCGTCACGTCGCCTACGGCTGCCCAGCGCGGGCCACGCGAGATCGATGGAATGCTCTCGACTCCGGCCACGCTCGTAACCACGACCCAATCGAACGTGCCGATCTCCGGCCACTCCACCCGCAGCGGCTGAGTGGCCAGAGTCGGCACCGCGCTCACGCGGTAACCGCGCCCTTCCAGTTCGGTGACGAGCGGGTCGCCGTAGCCGGCCGGCCGCGTCACCAGCACGGCAGTCATCGCAGTGCGACCGCCGCAGCCAGCCGTTCTCCCGCCGCGCGCGCGAGGGCGATGGCGTCTCTTCGCGTCCCCTGCACAGATTCCACGCGCAGGTCGGACCCGTCGCTATTGACCCCGCCGACGACCATCTCGAAGCGCTCGTGGTCGATCGACGCCACCGCGCCGACCGGCGCGCGGCACGTGCCGCCGGTTGCGGCCAGCACCGACCTTTCTGCCTCGACGGCGATTCGGATGTCCGGCGCATCGAGCGCGCTCAAGGCCTCGAGAACTTGCTTGTCCGCGCGTCGCGCTTGCACGGCGAGCGCACCCTGCCCGGGTGCTGGCGTGACGACCCGCAAGTCGAACCGCTGGTCGATGCGCGCCTCGAGCCCCAGGCGGTCGATACCGGCGGCGGCGATCACGAGGGCGTCGACCTCACCGGTATCGAGTCGACGCAGCCTCGTGTCGACGTTGCCATGCAGCGGTACCACTCTCAAGTCATGGCGCGCGGCGCGCACGAAGCCGGCACGGCGTGGACTGTCGGTGCCGACGGTCGAGCCAGGCTGGAGGGTCATCAGCGACTGCCGGACGCCTGCGGTGACCAGGGCGTCGCGTGGATCCGCCCGCTCTGGGTACGCCGCGATCACCAGACCCGGCTCCTCGCGCAGGGGCACGTCCTTGGCACTGTGCACAGCGATATCGATCTCGCCGCGGATCAGGGCATTAGCGAGTGCTTCTACGAACATGCCGTCGGCAGGCGTCGTGTCGACCGGCCTCACGTCGCCCTGCGTGACGATGTGGACCAGATCGACCTCATGTCCTGCTTCGCGCAGACGTCGGGCCACGAGCTCGCTCTGGGCCACCGCGAGTGTCGAGCGGCGCGTACCCAGGCGGATCTTCACCGCGCACGCTCCAGCCAGGCCGTGTACGCGGCCGAGCTTGCGGCTACGAGCCGTTCCGCGTCCTTTATGTATGCGCCAGGCAGTGGCTGGGTCCGGCGGTACAGGTCGTCGATGCCGAGAAAGTTGCCGTTGAGCCCGCGGCGTACGGAATCCGGCACGGCGGGCGGTGCGGAGATGTCGGCAATCGGTGGCAGGTTCTTTCCAGCCAGGCCCTGCAGATCCATCCATGGCCCGCCAAGCGCGATCGCCACGGCAGCGGCCGAAGTCACGAGGTCTGCGCCGGCACGCAGGCTAACGCCGCTGGCCCCATACAGGCGAGCGAGGCCGGCGGCCCTGTCAGCGTTGCGACTCGAGACGACGACCCTGGCGCCGGCGCGCGTCAGAGAGTGCGCGAGTGTCGCGCCCATCCGGCCGGCCCCCGCGACGATTACCGTCCTGTCCGCGAAGTCGGCCTTCGTGCTCAGCCAGCGCACCGCGCTCTGCGCCAGATTGCCACTGGATTCGGAGCGTCCGGACCGGGCAGCGCGGCCTGTCGCCACAGCGGTCTGGAAAAGCCGATGCAAACGCGCGTTGCCGGTTGCGGAGCGCATGGCTTCTCGCACCTGGTGCAGAACCTCGTCCTCGCCGACGATCACGCTCTCCAGCCCGCATGCCACCCGCAGCAGGTGATCGGTTGCCTGTGCGGCAGGCAGCAAGCGCGTGGAGGCATCTGTAACCGGCGGGTCGCCGTAGCCGTAGAGCTCGGCGCGATGACATGTGATGAGCGCCACGCCATCGCCACCGCCTGAGAGCCAGCTGCGGATCGAGCGAGCGACCGCGTCGCGGGTTCCCGCATCAGCCTCTCGAGCGGTGGCCGCGATGGCCCAGTGTCCAGTCACCGCTGCGCGGTCATGAGAGCGACGAGCAGGCGGTCGAGCGCGGCTTCCGCGTCGACCAGGAGCGCGGTGGCTTCGCGGGTGTCGAGGCTGCGACGCCTGGCCAGCGTCACGAGCTCGTCGACGAAAGGCCGGCGGAAACGAAGGAACCCTTCGACCGTGTCGCTCAGCGACGCGCCGAGGCGTGCGGCTTCAGCGCCGTAGTCGCGCGCATGACGTTCCGCGACGGAAAGATCACCTCCTTCCGCGTCGAGGTACGCCAGCAGGTCGCTGACAAGCTGCATCCCAAGCTGACGGAAGCGCATGCGCTCGGCGTCGGACAGCAGGTCGAGCCAGCCCGCGGATGGGTGCGCATGCGCCTTCGGCCGGGCGCGGCGGTAGGCGCGCGCCATCCGGTCCGACGAGGCGCCCATCGCCGCGAGAGCGGGCCGGCGCGACCTGGCCGCTGGCACGAGCGCGCGGACGGCCTCGGCCAGGAACCGGCGGTGACCTCCAGGGGTGGTGAAGGACGGGACCTGCCCTCGATCGGCCCACCGGCGGAGGGTGTTCGGAGTAACGCCGAGGGTCCGGCTGGCCTGGCCGAGGGTGAGCCAGATCCCACCATTCCTAACCAAAACTACCTAAATCTATCACCGGCCGAGGTTGGGCGCCGCCGGATCAGAGACGGCGCCCAGGAAGGCTATTCCTTGATGGTCTCGGTGAAGACCTCCTCATCGAGGCCCGGGACGGCGGCGATGCTGGCCCGGCGGTCGACCCAGATCGGGTGGGCGTTCCCACCCAACGCCGCAATCCCTTCGTAATCGCCGTACTGGTTGCCCAGGTCGGCGCCGCAGCACGTCTCGTTGGTGGGCTGAGTCGCCACCTGCAGGTTGGCCAAAAAGGTCGCGCCGCGGTCCTTCGACTCGCTGAAGAAATAGTTCGTCGAGACGCGGGTCGGATCGTTGCGCGTGTCGTACCAGGCGAGGACGACGTTCTGCGTCGATGGATCCACAGCCAGCCACTGGTTGAACTGGTCGTTCACGACGGCTGCATCGTCAATGCGCTCCTGGGGGCTCCAGTTGACGCCGTCGTCCGAATGGGACACGAACACTCCGACGGCACCGGAAGCCGTCGCGTCCGTCCACGAGCAGTAGAGGCGAGCGCTCGAATCCGACGCACACGCCGGATAGATCAACGCGCCGCGCAGCGCCTGCGCGGGCGGCAGATTCTGGAATGTCGCGAGGGTGTTCGCGATCAAGTGCGCCGGGCCGAAAGAGCGGCCGCCATCCGTGGATTCTGAAACCCGGATCGCGGGGTTGATCGCGTCGGTCCAGGCGACGAACAGCGATCCGTCAGGGGTGACGAATGGGTCGGCGCCGATGACCGCCGCCTGCCCGCTCCCGCTCGGGCTCGCCGCGACCGGCGCGGAGAAGGTCACGCCGTGGTCCGACGAGCTGCTGACCAGCACCACGTCGTTGTTCGAAGACTTGCCTTGATTGAAGCTCGCGTTGTCCCAGGCCACGTAGACGGTGTTGAAGTGCGGGCTGGCCGGGTTCGTGTCGACTGTGATCATCGGCTTGTCGTTGAACTTCCCGGTCCCGGAGTTCTGGTTGAAATAGGTGGCGGTCCACGTCAGGCCGTGATCGCTCGAGCGCGCGACCGCCATCTCCGTTCCCTGGATCGCGCTGAAGAAGCGGTTGAAGAAGACGACGATGTACGAGTAGTAGACGTTGCCGAGCGTGTCCCACGCGACTCCCGGGTCTGAACCGAAGTCCTGGCCGTTCGTGGAGAGCGGCGGGGGCAGCGGCAGGTCGACTGCGTGCCAAGAGCCGCTCTTGCCACCCTGCGCCGACGAGTAGCCGCGCATTGGCAGGCAGAAGATCTCGTTCGAGCCGCCGACTATCTGGCTTGGGTTGCTCGGATTGATCGCGATCGAGGTCTCACTTTGCGGCGTGGCCTCGTTGCTCATGTCGACGTTGGGCGCCTCAGAGAAATTGCCGCTCGACGTCCCGCAGGGCGGCAGCTGAGTCGTGGTGAGCAGGAGCTGGCCTTTGTTCCACCACGTCGGCTGCCGGTAGGCGGCCATGCCGCCTGCCGCGGTCGGGGCGACGGAAAACGAAAGAGCGCATGCGAGTCCGATGAGCGCTGACATGCCGAGTCGAATGAGCTTCAAGTTCGAGACCTCCACAACCATCCCCACCGGCACCGAAAGGACCCCCAGTCTAGGCTCTACCCGTGCGGATAGTTGCGACCTCGATTGGCGAGGCCTGGCTCGCGATCGCGGCCGCGATCCTGAACGAGGGCACGCCAAGCGATTGGGAAGGGTCACCGATGCTCGAGGTGACGCGGGCCGTCCTGGAGGTCCGCTCGCCGGCGGTCGAGGACGCGATCATCTCCCGCCACGGCGATCCGCAACGCCTGGAGTGGATGCGCGCGAATTTCACGAGCGGCGATCAGGTCGCTGTGCTGGGCGACGCCGACAGTTACGCCACGCGCCTCTACGACTACGCCCACACCGGTCGCGATCAGATTCGTTGGGTTATCGACCGCCTGTCGGCCAACCGCACAGCGCGTGATGTTGCGATCACAACGTTCGAACCACTTACCGACACCACCTACATACCGTGCGTGAGCCTGCTGGATTTCTGGCTGGACGGGCGTGCACTGCAGCTCGACGTGTATGCCCACTCCATCGATTTCGGCACGAAGGGCTACGCGAATCTCGTGGAGCTGGCGGCGATTCAGGCCTGGGTCGCGAAGTCGCTCAGCGTTCCCGCCGGCACGCTGACCATGACCGTCAAATCGGCGCACATCTACGAGACAGAGCTCGAGGCGATGCGCGGCATCGTTCCGAGCTCCAGCAGTACGTGAAGTGACCGTCACGCTCGTTTACAAATATTCGCCAGCCGTTCGCCAAGCTGAGTGACCTCGCGAGAGGCAACGTTGTCTCTTCGTGGGGATGCCATCTACCGAACCAATCGTCATTCTCGGCGCGGGCCCGGCCGGTCTGACAGCGGCTTATGAGCTCGTCCGGCACGGCGCGCCGGTTTGCGTCCTCGAGAAGGATGCAAAGTATGTCGGCGGTATCGCGCGCACCGCCGAGCACAACGGATACCGCTTCGACATCGGCGGCCACCGCTTCTTCTCGAAGTCGCAGGAGGTCGAAGACCTCTGGACCGAGCTGATGGGCGACGAGATGCTGACGCGTGACCGGCTCAGCCGCATCTATTACCAAGGCCGCTACTACGACTATCCGCTCAAGGCCCTCAATGCGCTGCGCAACCTCGGCATGGTCGAGACCGTCCTGTGCATGGCGAGCTACGGCAAGGCAAAGCTGCGGCCGCACCCAAATCCCAAGACCCTGGACGCCTGGGTATCGAACCAGTTCGGCGATCGCCTGTTCCGCATCTTCTTCAAGACGTACACAGAAAAGGTTTGGGGCATGTCCTGCTCCGAGTTGTCGGCCGACTGGGCGGCGCAACGAATCAAAGGCCTCGACCTGATGACCGTCGTGAAGTCGGCGCTGCCCGGCAAGAAAAAGACGAAGGACCGCGGCAAGGTCGTCAAGACGCT
>DATDML010000093.1:0-11659 GCA_036518815.1 Candidatus Dormiibacterota bacterium | reverse complement strand
CTACGCCAACGGCCGTCAGCAGGTGACTCTCGGTTCGACCTATCAAAAAACAGTGAGGTGGCTGCGCGATTTTTTCTAGAGAAGACCAACGCAACCAATTGGAGCTCGCCATCGCCAGAGCAAAGTCGTCAAAGGAGGATCACGTCATCGTCATGAGAGAGAGCGAGTTGCACGAAGGGCGAGCGCGCATCAAGGTCGTCGGCTGCGGCGGCGGTGGCGGCAACGCCGTCAACCGGATGATCTCGAAGGCGCTCAAGGTCCAGTTCATCGCGGTGAACACCGACAAGCAGGCCCTCGAGCGCTGCCAGGCCGACGTCAAGGTGCAGATGGGCAGCAAGCTCACGCGCGGCCTGGGCGCCGGCGGCGACTGGACGCGCGGCCGCGACGCGGCCGACGAGAGCCGCGCCGAGCTGTCGGAGGTCGTCAAGGACTCCGACATGGTGTTCATCACCGCCGGCATGGGCGGCGGCACCGGCACCGGGTCGGCGGCCATCGTGGCGCAGCAGGCCAAGGAGGCGGGTGCGCTGACCATCGGTGTGGTGACGCGACCGTTCGGCTTCGAGGGACGCATCCGCAACGACACAGCTGAGGAAGGCATCAAGGCGCTGCGCAGCAACGTCGACGCGCTGATCGTCATCCCCAACGACCGGCTGGCCCAGGTGGCGTCGTCCAAGACGACGCTCGAAGAAGCGTTCCGCATGGCCGACGACGTCCTGCGTCAGGGCGTGCAGGGCATCTCCGACCTGGTCACTCAGCCGGGCGTCATCAACCTCGACTTCGCCGACGTGAAGGCGATCATGGAGAACGCGGGCGAGGCCCTCATGGGAATCGGCCACGGCGCCGGCGACTCGCGCGCCGAGGACGCGGCCAAGCAGGCAGTGTCGAGCCCGCTGCTCGAGACCTCGATCGACGGGGCCAAGGGCATCCTTTTCAACATCACGGCCGGCAAGGACATCACCCTGCAGGAAGTGCAGAAGGCGGCCGAGATCGTGCGCGCCGCCGCCGACCCCAACGCGAACATCATCTTCGGCGTCGTCCGCGACGACACGATGCAGGGCGAGATCAAGATCACCGTCATCGCCACCGGCTTCGCGGGCAAGACCCACAGCGAGGCCAAGCAGGAAGCCTCACGCAAGCCAGTGCTCGAGCGCCCAGAGTTCGGCGCCGAAGAGCTGGGCGACATCAACATCCCCGCGTTTCTCCGGAACCGTATGTAATCTCGGTAACACCTGAATATGCGCTGCCCGTACTGCGGACATCACGATTTGAAGGTCGTCGACTCGCGCGACTCCGAGGTGGGGGAGGCGATCCGGCGGCGGCGTGAGTGCCTGCAGTGCGGGCAGCGATTCACAACGTACGAGCGCATCGAAGCGGTGCCCTTTTACGTCACCAAGAAGGACGGGCGCCGCGAAGACTTCGACCCGCAAAAGCTCTTCACCGGCCTGAAGAAGGCCACTGAAAAGCGCGACATCTCACCGGAGCGCCTGCGCGCCATCGTCGACGACATCGAAGCCGAGCTGCGCCGCTCCGGCCGCGTCGAGATCCCCAGCGGCGAAATCGGCGAGATGGTCATGGAGCGCCTCCGCGACCTGGACGAGGTCGCATACATCCGTTTTGCCTCGGTCTACCGGGAATTCATGGACCTACAGCAGGTCAAGCGAGAGATCGAGCAAGTCCTCAGCTCACGCCGCCCTTGAGTAAGGTCGCCGCCACTCCCTGAGCACCGTCGTCGGCGGCGGGATGAACTGGTAGTCGCTGCCGGCTTTCACGACCTGCCATCCGCCTTCATGGACAAGCCGATGATGGAACCAGCACAGCGACAGCAGGTTCGACGGTTTGGTCAGTCCGCCGCGACCCCAGAACTCGACGTGATGCGGACTCGTCCAGCTGACCGGCCGGTCGCAGCCATGCCAACGACAGTGCTTGTCTCGTGCATGCACCGCGCGCCTGGTCGCTGGCGAGATCGATCGAGTCGCCCTGCCCACATCGATCACCACCGAATCGGCCAGCAGCACCCGCGACATCGTGCAGTCGCACGCCATTCTGTCCAGCGTCTTCTGCGATATGGGCGTGCGGTCGATGGCGGCGCCACCCGGCAGGCCTTGCAGCGCCTCGAGGCTCGTCGTCACGCTGACGTGCGGCTTCACGCCGCGGCGCGCGGGCAGCCGGCCCTCGTCCATAACGTGATGCGCCAGCTCGACCAGCGCGTCGGCCATTCGCTGCGAGTGCTTGCGGCCATCGTCCGGCACGCCGCTGAACGCCAGGCCTTCCAGGGCCGTCTTCACCGCAGCCCCACCCACGGGGTCGAGGATGGCGTCGAGCACATGCATGCCGTCAGCGGTCTGGCTGATGTGCAACCGGCGCCGGATGAAGTTGAACTCTTCTTCTCGCATCGAGCCGTCCGGATCGATCGCGTATCGGGCGTGTCGACACACGTTGCGGAAGTCAGCGACGCTCATGCGCCGCGCGTGATCGACCAGCGCCGACTCATCGACCTGGTCGCCTACTTGTTCATGGAGATGGCAGATCGCGGCGACCGACTGGTAGCCGATGTCGCCGGCTTCCGCCGCCGCCTGCACCTCGGGCAACGACTCCAGCTCTTTGCCCACGCAGACTCTGTCTGCGGCCGAGGTGCCCGACATCTTGCACTTCTCGCGCAGCCACGAGACGACACCGGGGTAGCCACCCGCAAGGTGGCCGCCCTTCACCTGGAACCGGCGCGCCATGCGCGAGAACTCGATCTCCAAGGAATCGATGATCGCTCTGAGCTCAGGCAGCTCCTCATCGCAGACCGGCTCCTGAACGCGCTCTCGGTATGCAATGACGGCCGCTTTGAGACCCATCAGCCCGGTTCCAGAGTCCACGGGTAAAGGATACGAACATTTGTGCGATTTGTCAAGTTAATATTCACGCGCAAATTCAACCCAGCGCACTTGCTGCGCCCTTCCCAGTTCGTCCCCTCACATGTCACTACGCTCAAAGCGTGCTCTCAGTGATTCAAATCAAAGAGCTCGGTAGCGATGGTCTCGTCCATGGCTTCTCCACCAACGAGCTGGGCTCGGTAGGCCTCACGCACGCGAAGGATCCCGACGCCGTGCGCGAATCCCGCCGCCACTTCTTAAAGGAACTGGACCTCGAAAACGCCCCGCTCACCGCGGCCGGCGCGGTGCACGGCGCCGAGGTCGCCCGCGTCGACGAACCCACTGACGCAATCGACGGCGTCGACGCCCTCATCACCGACCAGCCCGGCATCGCCCTCTTCGCCACCTACGCCGATTGCTACCCGCTCCTCCTCTGGGATCCCGACCACCACGCCGCCGGGCTCGTCCACGCCGGCTGGCGTGGCACGGAAGCCGGCGTCGCGCTCGCCGCGGTCAGGGCGATGCAAAAGGAGTTCGGCAGCGACCCGGCCAAGATCCAGGCCGGCATCGGCCCCGGCATCTGCGGCCTCTGCTACGAGGTCGGGGCAGAGGTAGCCGGCCGCTTCGACGCCCGCTTCACGCGGCCGCACGGCGATGCCTTCCTCCTCGACCTCGCCGCCGCCAACCGCGCCCAGCTGCAGGAGGCCGGCGTCACCGACATCTTCACCATCGACCTCTGCACCAAGGAGACCGATTACCTGCCGTCGCACCGCCGCGACCACGACGGCCGCCGCTTCGGCGCCATCGTCGCCATCCGGTGAACCTCGAAGAAAACCTCGCGCAGGTCCGCCGCCGCGTCGAGCAGGCGGGCGGCGACCCGACGGCCATCACCATCGTCGCCGTGACCAAAGGCTTCGGCTCCGAGGTCTGCCGCGCCGCCATCAGCGCCGGCCTCACGATCCTCGGCGAGAACCGCGTCCACGAAGCCCTCATCAAGATGGACGAGGTCGAAGGCGCCGAATGGCACCTCATCGGCCACCTGCAGACCAACAAGGCCAAGCTCGCCGCCGGCAGGTTTCAGCTCATCCAGTCCGTCGACTCGCTGCGCCTGGCCGAGCACATCGCTCGCATCGAACCGAAGCAGCAGGTGCTTCTAGAAGTGAACGTCGCGCGCGAGACACAGAAGACCGGCGCGCCGCCCGAAGACGCCGTCGCGCTCGCCAAGCAAATCGCGAAGCAGCTCGATCTGCGCGGCATGATGGCGATGGGCCCCGCGAACGCCGACCCCAAGCCCGCATTCGAAGAATTGCGCCGTCTAAGGGACGAAGCACAAGAAGAAATCGGAGCGGAGCTGCCCACTCTCTCCATGGGCATGAGCGGCGACTTCGAAGCCGCCGTGGCCGCCGGAAGCACGATGCTACGCTTGGGCCAGGTGCTCTTCGGCCCGCGGCCGAGCGCCGAACATTGATGTTTTTGATCGTCGACGTTCTGATCTACGCGCTCTACGCACTGCTGATCGTGATCCTCATCCGCGTGGCGCTGTCGTGGATCAGCCCCTATCCGACCAACGACTTCTCGCGAGTCATCTATCGCATCACTGATCCGATCCTGCTGCCGATCCGCCGCCGGATGCCGCCTGTATCGGGCCTGGACCTGTCGCCTCTGGTGGTGACGCTGGCCATCCTCTTCGTGATCGCAGCGCTCCGCAGCATCTCCTAAAATTTCGTTTCTGCGGCGTTGACGGAGACACGCGATCACTCCTGAGCCGCAGCCCAAAGAGTGTCCGAGGTGACGGCCTCGGGAATCTGGGTGGTACCGCGGGCCTGACGGCTCGTCCCAGACGAAGCCAGAGAAACACGCATGGCCAAGAGCAAAACCACCCCGACGAAGCTGCAGAAGGTCGACCAAAAGGTCAATTTCCCCGCGCTCGAGCAGGAGCTGTCGGCGAAGTGGCACGACGAGAAGACCTTTGACCAATCGCTGAAGCTGCGTGAGGGCCGGCCCCGCTTCGTCTTCTACGAAGGGCCGCCCACCGCCAACGGCAAGCCCGGCACCCACCACATCCTGGCCCGAGCCTTCAAGGACCTGTTCGGTCGCTACAAGACCATGAAGGGCTTCTACGTCGAGAGGAAGGCGGGCTGGGACACGCACGGCCTGCCGGTCGAGCTCGAGGTCGAGAAGCAGTTGAAGATCTCGGGCAAGTTCGACATCGAGAACGAGATCGGCATCGAGCGCTTCAACAAGCTGTGCCGCGAAAGCGTCTACCGCTACGTCGACGAATGGGTCGCGTTCAGCCGGCGCATGGCCTTCTGGCTCGACTACGACAACGCCTACTGGACGCTGACATCGGACTACATCCAGTCGGTGTGGTGGGCACTGAACGAGATGTGGGACCGCGGCATGATCTACAAGGGCTTTCGCGTCGCGCCGTACTGCCCACGCTGCGCGACGCCGCTTTCCAGCCACGAGCTGTCGATGGGCTACCGCGACAACGTGCCCGACCCCAGCATCTTCGTGCGCTTTCACCTGAAAAGCGATCCGAAGACTTCAGTACTCGCGTGGACGACCACGCCGTGGACGCTGCCCGGCAACGTCGCACTGGCCGTCGACAAGGACGTCGACTACGTGAAGGTCAAGCAAGGCGACGAGTTCCTGATCCTTGCCGAGGCCCGCACTAGCGTGCTGGAGGGGCCGTTCGAGGTCGTGCAGAGGCTGAAGGGCAAGGACCTCGTCGACCAGGACTACGAGCCGGTCTTCCCGTACTCGATCCCGGAGACCGGCAGGGCGCACTACATAGTGCCGGCAGATTTCGTATCGACCGAGGAAGGCACCGGCGTGGTGCACACGTCGGCGCTGTACGGCGTCGACGACCTTCGGCTGTGCCAGTCGTTCGGCATCCCGTTCAAGCACACGGTCGACCTGAACGGCCGCTTCTTTCCGTACGTCGAGAAATTCGCGGGCATCGGCGTCAAAGACGCGAACCCGCTCATCCTCCACGACCTGAAGGAGCGCGGGCTCCTCTACAAGTCCGAGACGATCCTGCACACCTACCCCGAGTGCTGGCGGTGCGGCACCTCGCTCGTCTATTACGCGCTCGACTCCTGGTACATCAAGACGACCGAGCACAAGAGCGAACTGATCTTCAACAACTCGAACACCAACTGGATCCCGGCGCACGTGAAGACCGGACGGATGGGCGACTGGCTCGAGAACAACGTCGACTGGGCCTTCTCACGATCGCGCTACTGGGGCACGCCGCTGCCTTTCTGGGTCTGCGAGCAGTGCCAGAACCAGCGGTCCGTGAGCTCCGCGGCCGAGCTGGGATTGAAGGACGACGCCGACCTGCACCGCCCGTACATCGACGAGGTGACGCTCAAGTGCGACAAGTGCGGCGGCGTGATGCGCCGCGTGCCCGAGGTGCTCGACTGCTGGTTCGACTCCGGCGCCATGCCCTTTGCGCAGCGGGCGTATCCGCGCCAGGGCAAGGAGCTTTTCGAAGAAACCTTTCCAGCCGACTTCATCACCGAAGCCCTCGACCAGACACGCGGCTGGTTCTACTCGTTGCTGGCGATATCGACGCTGCTTTTCAAGCAGAACGCGTACCGCAACGTCATCTGCCTTGGCCTCGTCCTCGACCCGAAAGGCCAGAAGGCGTCGAAGTCGCGTGGCAACGTCATGGACCCGAACTTCCTCTTCGACAGCTTCGGCGCCGACGCCGTGCGCTGGTACTTCTTCACGTCCGCGCAGGCCGGTGAGAACTACCGCACGAGCCCGGAGACGCTGAGGGACACCGTGCAGCAGTTCCTGCTGCCGCTGTGGAACTGCTACGCCTTCCACGTCAACTACGCGGTCGTCGACGGCTTCGATGCGGCTCGGCCCGCCGTGCCACTGGCGCAGCGGCCGGTGCTGGATCGGTGGCTCCTGTCGCGGCTGGCGGGCCTGGTCAAGACGGTCGAGTCGAACCTCGAGGAGTACGACGTCACCGGTGCGTCGCGGCCGATCGCCGCCTTCGTCGACGACCTGTCCAAGTGGTACATCCGGCGGTCGCGCAATCGCTTCTGGAAGTCGCAATCGGACACCGACAAGCTGGCCGCGTACCAGACGCTGCACACGACGCTGACGACCGTCGCGCAGCTGCTGGCGCCGTTCACGCCGTTCGTGGCCGACGCGATGCACCGGAACCTGACGGGTGGGCAAAGCGCGCATCTTGCGGACTTCCCGAGCGTCGATGCGTCGGCGTTCGACACGCAGCTCGAGGAGCAGATGGCGGCCGCGCGCCGCATAGTCGAGGCCGGCAACGCCGCTCGCGATGCCGCCCGCATCAAGGTAAGGCAGCCCCTGCAGGCGATCTCGGTCCCGGGCGAACCCCTCCCCGACGAGATCGCGGCCATCATCCGGGACGAGCTCAACGTCAAGGAACTCCACTTCCGCGCGCCGGAGGTGAAGCTGGACACCGACATCACGGAGGAGCTCAAGCTCGAGGGCCTGGCGCGAGAGCTCGTGCGCATGGTCAACGACCTGCGCCGCCAGAGCGGGTTCAACGTCGAGGACCGCGTGCTCGCGCGCTACGAGACCGGCGGTATGCTGGCGCTCGCCCTCGAGCGGCACGCCGATTACATCAAGCGCGAAACGCTGTCGAAGGAGTTGACTTCCGGCCGGGAGGATGGCTTCGACGGCGACGAGCGCAGGATCGAAGGAGAGTTCATCTGGATCGGACTGAAGCGGGCCTGAACATCACCCCGGGCCGGGTCGCGTTCATAGCCATTGCCGCCCTGGTGTTCATCGCCGACCGCGTGACCAAGAACCTGATCACCGAGCAGGTGCCGTACGGCACCGAGATCCCGGCGGTCGATCACCTGGTATGGATCACGAACATCCACAACTCGGGCGCGGCCTTCGGCCTCGCGCCCGCGTTCGCGATAGTGTTCCTGCTCGCATCGATCTGCGTCGCCATCGGCATCGTCTGGTACGTGCTGTCGCACCCCAACACGCTTGCGGTCGATGCCATCCTCGGCCTCGTGCTTGGAGGCACCGTCGGCAATGGTTTCGACCGCGTGATGTACGGCACCGTGACCGACTTCATCTCGGTGCACTTCTGGCCGGTCTTCAATGTCGCGGACTCCGCGGTCAGCACCGGCGTCGTGCTGCTGGCGCTGGGATACCTCGTACGCAAGCCCCGCACCGCCTGATCGCACAGGCTCCGGCGGCGCGGCTGGACCGATTCCTGGCCGACTACGCCAGGCCCCTCACGCGCTCCGCGGCCGGCCGCCTCATTAAAGAAGGACGCGTGTACGTCAATGGACGGACGGGTCATGCGGCCGATCACGTTGCGAAAGGCGACGTTGTGGAGCTCGAGACGTCACCGGCGAAGCCGGTGCTGGCGCAGGCCGAGCGGCACGAGCTCGTCGTCGTCTACCAGGACGATGACCTCGTCGTCATCGACAAGCCGGCGGGCATGGTCGTGCATCCCGCGCCCGGCCACCACTCGGGCACGCTGGTCAACGCGCTGCTGGGGCTCGGCGGCAAGTGGTCCGCCGCCGGCGGCGAGGAGCGACCGGGCATCGTCCACCGCCTGGACAAGGGCACGTCCGGCCTCATCGTCGCCGCGCGCAATGACGTCGCCCACCGTGCGCTGGCCGCACAGCTCAAGGGCCGCACCCTGAGCCGCACCTACCTGGCGGTCGTACGAGGCGCGATGAAGACGCACGCCGGGGAGCTGGAAGGCCCCATCGGCCGCCATCCGAAGGAGCGGAAGCGCATGGCGGTGGTGAAGGGAGGGCGCTACGCGCGCACCAGGTACGAGGTCCTGGAGCGGAGGCGACTTTATACACTCGTGCGCTGTGATCTCGACACCGGCCGCACGCACCAGATCCGGGTTCACCTGGCGGCCTTCGGGCACCCGGTGGCGGGCGACCCTGACTACGGGGGGCGCCGCGCGGGCGAGCCTTCGCGGCCGATGCTGCACGCCTGGCGGCTCAGGCTCCGCCATCCACGGACCGGAGCGGAAATGAGCTTCGAGGCAGCGCCGCCGGACGATTTCACTGCCTTCTGGGCAGCGGCCGAATGATCAACCACCATCGCGGGCTGGTCTTCGTGCTCTCCGGTCCGTCGGGCGTGGGCAAGGACGCCCTCATCGACAAGATCGTGGCGGAGGATCCGAGGCTCGGGCGCTCGGTGTCCTACACGACGCGGCACCCGCGACCCAATGAGAAGGACGGGGTCGACTACTCGTTCGTGAATCGGGACAAGTTCGACCGCCTGGTCGCGGGCGATGAGCTGCTGGAGCACGCGTCGTATGACGGCAACATGTACGGCACGTCACGCGACCGCGTGGATGCGCTACGCCGCGCGGGCACAGACGCCATCTTGAAGATCGACGTGAAGGGCGCGCAGCAGGTGCGGCGTCGCCTGCCCGATGCGACGTTCATCTTCATCGCGCCGCCCTCTATGGCCGAGCTCGTCAAGCGCACGGCGCAGCGCCACACCGAGAGCGCCGAGGAGCAGTCGGCGCGGCAGATGATCGCCGAGGTCGAGATGAAGTACGCCTCTCACTACGACCACGTGGTCGTCAATGACGACCTCGACCGGGCGGCCCGCGAGGTGCTGGCCATCATTCAAGCCGTGCGGGAGCGACATGCCGCTTGATCCCACGCCGGTCCCGGAAGAGCTTCGCGGCCTGCGCATCGCGTTGCTGGTCGCGGGCGGGATAGCCGCCTACAAGATCGCCGACCTCGCCTCAGCGCTGACGCAGGCGGGCTGCGACGTGCGCGTCGCGATGACCTCTTCGGCGTCGCGATTCGTCGGACCTCCGACCTTCCAGGGCGTGACCGGCCATCCGGTCCTGACGTCAGTGTGGCCTGGCACCGACGCGCCCGAGCCGCACGTCTTTCTGGGCGACTGGGCGCAGCTGATCCTGCTCGCGCCGGCCACGGCCAACGTGATCGCCCGGGCGGTGCGCGGCCAGTCGGATGACGTCGTGACGGCGACACTGCTCGCGGCGCGCTGTCCGATCGTGATCGCGCCGGCGATGAACGACGCGATGTGGGCGAAGGCCCCGGTTCAAGAAAACCTGGCGGTGTTGAGAGCGCGCGGCGTGAAGGTGGCGGAGCCCGAATCGGGCCACCTGGCCAGCGGGCATGTCGGCGCGGGCCGGCTCGCGAGCAACGCTGCGCTACTGGCCGCGATGTCGGCGGCCGTTCGTTCGCGATACGACCTGGCCGGCCGGCACGTGGTCGTGACTGCCGGGGCGACGAGGGAGCCTATCGACCCTGTGCGGTTCATCAGCAATTACTCCAGCGGAAAGATGGGTTTCGCCATCGCGTCGGCGGCTGCAGACCGCGGTGCTCGCGTAACCCTCGTATCCGCAGCATCGCACCAAGCCCATCGCGGCGTCGAGATCCATCACGTCGAAACGGGCGAGGAGATGCTCGCGCAGCTGAAGAAGGACATCGTCGGATCGGATGTGCTCGTGATGGCCGCGGCGGTCGCGGATTTTCGGCCCGCGCACAAAGTCACCGGCAAGATCCGGCGCGAGGAGACGCCGCATCTCAACCTCGAGCTCGAGCCTGTCGGCGACCTGGTGGCCGCGCTGGCCGAGGATCCGGTGTCGAGCGGCGTGTTCATCGTCGGGTTTGCGGCCGAGAGCGCCGACGTCGACGCCCACGCCCAGGAAAAGCTGAAGCGCAAGAAGCTCGGCGCGATCGTCGCCAACGACATCTCGCGCAAGGACATCGGGTTCGGCAGCGACTACAACGAGGGCGTGATGCTTTTCGCGGACGGCACGCGCCAGGTGCTCGAGCGCACCACCAAGCGCGAGATGGCCGACCGAATCCTCGACCTGGTCGTCCCTAAGCTCAAGTAACCATGTTGTTCGCCGAGGTCGCGGTCGAGGCGGCGCGAGCCCTCGACCGGGAGACATACAGCTATTCCGTCCCCGAGGGCGTGGACGTGGTGCCCGGGCACCGCGTCACCGTGCCGTTCGGGCGCCGGAGCACGTACGGCTTTGTCGTTTCGCTCGGCACCGATGACCCAGGCGTCGAGGTCAAGCCGATCCAGGCGGCCGGGAACGAGCCACTGCTGCTGCCGCACCAGGTCGAGCTGGCGCGGATGGTCGCCGACCACTACTGGGTGCCGCTCATCGAATGCGTTCGCGCGATGCTGCCGCCGCGCATTCGCGCCGGCGGCTCGAGCGGCTCCGCCCCGTCGAGCCGGCAGAAGCGGCACAGCCGGCTGCTCGAGCTGGCCCTCCGGCCGTCGAGCCATGAGGCCGGACCCAACCTCACCGCCGAGCAAAACGCGGCGCGTGATGTGATCGGTGACAGCGCCGCCACGCTGCTGCACGGCGTGATCGCCAGCGGCAAGACTGAGGTCTACCTGGCGGCGGCGCGTCAGGCACTCGCCCAGAGCCTGCGGGTTCTGTTGCTCGTGCCCGAGATTTCGCTGACGCCGCAGCTCGTCGAGCGGGTGCGTGCGCGTCTGGACGCGCCGGTTGCGATCCTGCACAGCCAGCTCACCGAGCTGGAGCGCGCGCAGCAGTGGTGGCGCGTGCGGCGGGGCGAGGCGATGGTGGTCCTGGGCAACCGCTCGGCGGTGTTCGCGCCGATCCCGAAGCTCGGCCTCATCTGTCTGGATGAGGAGGGCGCGGCCTCCTACAAGCAGGACCGGACGCCCCGCTACGAGACGGGCTGGGTGGCACGCCGGCTGGCGGAGGTGACGGGCGCGAAGTTCGTGGCCGGCTCGGCGACGCCGAGCGTGACGATGTACCACGCCGCGATGACCGGCGGGCTGACGCTCGCGCA
>DATDML010000092.1:0-12841 GCA_036518815.1 Candidatus Dormiibacterota bacterium | reverse complement strand
GCCAGCATCGCCGCGTAGATGTGGCCCCACAGGTGATTGACGCCCGTCAACGGCACGTCCCACGCTGCGGCGAGTCCTTCCGCGACACCGGTGCCGACGAGCAGGCAGCCGGCCAGGCCAGGACCACGCGTTGCCGCTATCAGGCTGATGTCGGATGCGCGAACTCCGGCTCGTTCCAGCGCCAGGTCCACCAGGCCGGGCAGGCGCTCCAGGTGATCGCGCGCCGCGAGCTCGGGCACCACGCCGCCGAAGCCCGCGTGCAGCTGCACCTGCGAGTGGATAACGTTGCTCAGCGTTTTGCGGCCGTCTTCGACCACAGCGACCGACGTCTCGTCGCAGGAGGTCTCGATGCCTAGCGTTAAGGCCCCCACCCTACCCTCCCCCGCACGCGGGGGAGGAGACACCTAATTCCCTCGCGTCAGCAGGTCCCGGCGCAGGCCGCGCACGTCCGACTCGATGCGCTCGAGGTTCGACTCATACGCGCGGCGGAAGCGCGGCGAGTGGATCGAGTCCGACCACATCACAATCGCGTCCTCACCGTTGTCGGTGTAGTAGCCCTTGCGGCGGCCGATCACCTTGAAGCCGAAGCCTTCGTACATGTGCATCGCGTTCTCGTTCGTCGTGCGGACCTCGAGCGTGATCCACTTCGCGCCCATGTCGTACGCGGCCTGCACGAGCCCCGCGAACACGATCCGGCCGTAGCCGTGATGGTGCATGTCGCGCCGCACGCCGATCGTCGTCACGTGCGCCTCGTCGTACATGCGCCACATTCCGCCATAGCCGATGATCGACGGGTCGAAATCGGGGATGCGAAAGCGGGAACTGTCCTCGATCGGGCCTTCCTGGCGCAGCACCACGTAGTGCGCACTGGAGCGCGATGCCAGCTCGCGGAAATACGCGTTGCGCGGCCAGGGTGTTGCGAAGATCTCGCGCTCGATCTCCTGCACGGTGGCGACGTCGCTCTCGCGCATGAGATCCAGCGCGAGCGACTGGCGGATCTGCACCATCAGAACTTCGCTCCCATGGACTGCATGTATTCGAGTTTGACACTTCCGTACGGAACTTCGTGAGCCGATTTCAGAAGCTCCTCGGCGGCAGCAGCCACAGTCTCGACCTCCCCGAACTCATGTCCACTCTCCTTGAGAAACGTCTGCGAGGCTGCGGACAGCAATCCCACCAGCGGCCGGTCTGTCGGAATATCCGACGGCGAGCCCAGCGTCGGATTGGCACCCGGGGTGAGGAAATAGAATCGCCCGCGCCCCGCCTCAGACACCGCGGTGAACCGTCCCCGGCCGCGCGCGGCGTGGAGCTCGAGGGTCCGCACCGGCACGATCGGTACGCCGAGGCCGATGGCCAGCCCGACGCCGAACGACGCGCCGCGCCGCAGCCCGGTGAACGAGCCCGGTCCGGTGGCGATCACCACCTTCTGGACTTGGCGCGGGTCGGCCACGACCGCCTTTAAAGGAATTGGCTCGCGTGATCCGAAAATGAGGTCGTCTCCGCCGATGACCGCGAGCGCAGAAAGGCTCGACGAGGTGTCGATGACCAGGATCACTTGCCGAAGCTGAGGCGGCGCCGGTCGCCTCCGAGCGATTCGAAGGTCACAACCTCGGCCGCGTGCACGTCGAGGCGGTCGCCCCACTCGATCACCATCGCGCCCTGATCGAGCAGCTCGTCCAGGCCGAGGTCGGCGAGCTCGCCGGCGACCTTGACGCGATACAGGTCGACATGGGCCAGCTGCACGCGGCCCGGGTAGACGCGCACCAGCTGGAAGGTCGGGCTCTGCACCTGCGCGTCGGAGCCGGCGCCCCTCGCCATGCCGCGCACGAACGTGGTCTTGCCCGAGCCGAGCGGCCCTGCCAGCAGCACGAGATCGCCTGGCTTCAACTCCGAGCCGAGGCGCTCGCCCAGGGCCTCCGTCTCCGCCGCTGAGGCGGTCGTCTCCTCACGCAAAGTGGTCGTACCCAGTCGACGTGCCGGGACGATTCCGATCGCCGGTCAAAGCGCCAACCCGATGCAGGCTCGTCGCCTTGATGAGTTCGGCGGGGCCGACGCATACGAGCTCGACCTCTTCCCCGCTGGTCAGCGCATCTTCGCGCGTGGCGCCCGCGGCCACCGGAACTTGATCCTCTTCGATCGCATAGCCGACTCCGGCCATCGCGGCAAATTTGTCGAGCTCGCGCACGAGGCCGTCGGAGATGTCCCCGCAACAAAGGCCCGCTGCGTTGAGGCGGCGGCCCTCGGCGAGCAATGGCTCGAGCCTGACTGCCTTTCGATTCCGCAGCGCCACCGCCGATCCGCCCAGGGGTCCGGTGACGCCGATGGCCCAGCCCGCGCGCGCCGCGGACCGCGGCAGCGGCTCTTTATCGGCGTGACCCGCGACGGTGATCGAGATCACCGCCGGCCCGTTGATGGCGCTCATGTCGCCGCCCTCGATGGCAGTGCCCGTCTTCGACGCCAGGGCATGCATGCCGGCAAACAGTCCGGTGAACGAATCGACGTGCCACGAGCGAGGCATGGCGACTGAAGTCAGCGCCCACGCGGGAGTCGCGCCCTTGGCGGCGAGGTCGCCCAGCGCGAGCGCCAGCGCGCGCCACCCGGCGTCCTCAGCGGACATCCACGTGAGGTCGAAGTGCACGCCCTCAACCGCCATGTCGGTGCTGACGACTGTGAACGGAGCCCCGGACTCGAGCACCGCCGCGTCATCACCCCCGGCGTGACGGCCCAGATAAGGCTTGATCAGCTCCAGCAAACCAAGCTCGCCGACGCCGCCAACGGTGGTCACGCCTCCAGCATCGCACGCAAGCGACGGGCTGCCGCCTCAGGGTCGGGCGCGTCGCCGATCGCACGGATCACGCATACGCGCCTGACGCCGAGCCCTGTCAGGCGAGCGACGTTGGACTCGTCGATTCCGCCGATGGCGAACACAGGGGCTTCGACTGCCTTCGCCACGTCAGCCACTCCTTCGGGATCGATCACCTTCTTCTCTGTTTTCACCGGCGTTGGAAAGGCGGGACCGGCGCCGAGATAGCCGGCCCCGGCGGCCACTGCTTCGCGCGCTGCTTCGGGCGTCGACGCGGATGCGCCGATGAGCAGCCGGTCGCCGGCCACCCTTCGCGCCGCTGCCACGGACAGATCGTCAGGCCCGAGGTGGACGCCGTCCGCGCCGGCGATCAAGGCGATGTCCACGTGGTCGTTGACGATGAAGAGCTTTCCCGCGTCAGCGGTGATTCGCCGCAGCTCACGAGCGGCCTGCAGCAGCTCGCCCCGCGCCAGCTTCTTCTGCCGGAGCTGGACGACATCCGCGCCGCCACTCACCGCCGCCCGCACGAGATCGATCAGCCTGGAAGGCTCGACGTCCGGCGTGATGAAGTAGAGGCGGGAGGCCGCTACGTCAGGATCTGGCGAAGCTTCTCCCGGAAGGCCGGCGGGGCGTTGTCGCACTCGCAGGAGTGCTTGACCAGGCGCTTCAGGTGGGCCTGGAACTCGTACTGGTCGTTGCAGTCCGGGCAGCCCTCGAGGTGAAGCTGGATCTCCAGGGCCTCGGTGTTGGTCAGCTCGCGGTCGAGGAAGCGGTCGAGCTTGTCTTGACAGTCAGGACAGTTCATTGCTGTGTTGCACTCTGCGCGCTGCCGCGCACGATACCGGATTCCACGGCGTAGTCATAGAGGCTTCTTTGGAGCTGCTGGCGGGCCCGGTGGAGGCGGGACATGACCGTGCCGATGGGCACGCCCAGCGCCTGGGCCGCGTCTTTGTAGGAGAAGCCTTCGACGTCGACCAGGAGGACCACCTCGCGGTGCAGCGGCGGCAACTTTTCCACTGCCGCGACCACTTCGTTGGCGGCGATCCGGTCGAGCACGTCCGCCTCAGGTTTCGCGCCGTCATCGCGCAGCTTCTCGTACAGCACGAAATCGCCGACGTCATCGAGGCTGACGTCGTCCTTGCGCACTCCTTTGAACCGGTCCCAGAAGAGGTTGCGCATGATGGCGAACAGCCAGGCCTTCATGTTCGTGCCCGTCTGGTAGCTGTGCTGGTAGCGCAGCGCGCGCAAGTACGCCTCCTGCACCAGGTCCTGCGCCTGGTCGGGATCTCGTGTCAATCGGAGCGCGCCGCGATACAGCGTGTCCAGGTGCGTGAGCGCCTCCTCTGCGAAGGCGGTGCGTGTCTGCCCGTCGGCCATCAATAAAGCCAGTCTAGTTACACCACCCTTGTCGACTGTCGAAACGGACTCGCCGCGGGCGGTTATTCCGTGTAGCGGCGCTCGACTCGCGGGCCGATCGAGGTCAGCACCTCGTACGAGATGGTGCCCGACCAGCGGCCCACCTGCTCGGCGGTCACGCGCTCGTCGCCATCCTGGCCGATCAGGGTCACGACATCGCCCACCGCCGCGCCTTCGACATCCGACACGTCGAGCGTGATCGCGTCCATGCTCACTGTCCCGACCAGCGGCGCCTTGCGCCCGCGCACCAGCGCGTATCCGCGGTTGGAGCGAATCCGGTGCACGCCGTCGGCGTATCCGATGGCAACCGTCGCGATGTTCGCGCGCTCGCGTGCACGCCACGTGCCGCCGTAACCCACGGTCGCACCCGCATCGACGGTCTTCAGATGCGTGATCACCGAACGCAGCGTCATGGCCTGGTCGTAGAGGGCAATGCCGCAGCGCACCGCGTCGAGCGCGTACTCCGGGAAGTGTCGCGTTGCGGCCGAGTTGCAGACGTGACGCATGCCGGGATCGACCCTGAGATTTTTCAGTGCCTCTTCGAAACGCTGGAACTGCGTGCGTGTCATCTGCACGTCGCTGTCCGCCGACGCGAAATGCGTCCATACGCCGTCAAGGCGCAGGCCGGCGGAATCCTGGATGTATCGCGCGAGGGCCGGCGCGTCATCGGGCGCGCAGCCGTAGCGGCCCATCCCCGTGTCGATCTTCAAATGCACGGGCACCACCGAGTCGGTCTGATTCAGGGCTTCGGCCACCGCTCGGCTCGACACGCCGATGGCGCAGCCAGTTGCCGCGGCGTGATGCGCCTGCTCAGGCGTGATGCCGCCCATGACCAGCACATGCTCGGCGTCGATGAGGCCCGAAAGGTCGCGCGCCTCGGCGATCGTCGACACGGCGAGCCGGGTCGCGCCGCCATCCATCGCGGCTCGCGCGGCCTTCACGGCGCCGTGCCCGTAGCCATTCGCCTTGACCACAGCGAAAAGGTGCGTGCCCCTTGGGAGGTGCTCGACGATGCGCGCGGCATTGGCGCGGATCGCCTTCAGGTGGATGTCCGCCCAGCGGAGCTGGTCGGTCAGAGTCCCCCCTGCCTGAGGATGTTCATGACCACCGGGATTTCGGTGAGCAGATCGCCCGCGAGCAGCCCCGAGTCGCCGAGTCGCTGAGCGATGCGCCGTCCCGCAGCCGCGTGGATGTACACGCCGGTGACCGCCGCGCTAAACGCATCGGATCCCTGCGCGACCAGCGCGCCGATGACACCGGCGAGCACATCACCGGTGCCGCCGCTGGCGAGCGCGGGCACCTCGTGCGGGTCTTCGCTCCAGCGCCCGTCCGGATGCGCGACGACGGTTTTGGCGCCTTTCAAAACGACGACCGCCCCCCACTCCTTGGCCGCTTTCTTCGCTGCGCCCTGCCGGTCGGCGCCGATCTGCTCGATCGTGCGGCCGGTGAGCCGCCCGAGCTCGCCGGGGTGAGGTGTAAGGATGCGGCGTGGGCCGAGCTTGCGCTTGCTGCGGGGCGAATCGGCCAGTGCATTGAGGCCGTCGGCGTCGATCACCAATGGGCACTCGGCATGCAGCGCGAGGTCGACCACGAGCCGCCACGTCGAGCGATCTCGCCCGAGCCCAGGTCCGATGACCGCGGCCTCCGCGCCTTCGAGGTTCCGGAGGACGGTGTCGTGGGCCGCGTGCCCGATCGCGCCGGGCGCCACCTCGGCCACCGGCGTGGCCATGACCTCCGTGACCTTGGCCGCGAGGATGGGATAGATCGACTCGCCCACCAGCAGCCGCACCAGGCCCGCGCCTGTGCGAGCCGCGGCCGTCGACGTCAGGTATGCAGCGCCCGTGAAGCCGAGGCTGCCGGCGATGACGACCACGGTGCCGAACGTGCCCTTGTGCGCGTCTTTGGGCCGCGGCGGCAGCACGACCGCCTCGGGAGCAGGCAGCAGGTCTTCGGTGTTGCCTTCGGGCATCTCGAGGTGCGACGTCGCAACCGCGAGGCCGCTGTGGTGCGTGATGCTCACCTCCACACGGGCGCCTTTGTCGTCGCCCAGCAGCCGCACGCGCGGCGCGCCCATCGGCCCCGGCAGCACCTCGATGCGCTTGCGCGGGAAGCAGATTCCGGTGCCGTCGAAGCACTTGATCACCGCCTCTTTGGCGGCCCATCGGCCGGCCAGCCGCTCGGGGTTGCCGGCGCAGTAGGCGATCTCGGCCTGGGTGTAGACCTTGGTCAGGAAGCCGCCGCCCGAGCGTTTGACCGCCAGGGCCACCCGCTCGACCGAGACCGCATCCACCCCTATGCGCTGCATCGCGCTAAAGGTAGCGACTGGGACGGACTACTCGACGGTGACGCTCTTCGCCAGGTTGCGCGGCTGGTCGACGTTCTGGCCGAGCTCGACCGCGACGTGATACGCGAACAGCTGGAGCATCACGGAGTTGAGCACCGCGGCCGCGGCCTCTTCCGTGTGCGGGATGGTGAAAACGTCGGTGGCCACTCCATCCAGTGAGTCATCGCCTTCGGTGACGAGAGCCAGCACCGGCGCGTCGCGCGCCACCACCTCGTGGACGTTGCTGACCATCTTCTCGGTCGTCGCGCCTGCCGTGCAAACCGCGATCACAGGGAATTGCTTGTCCAGCAGGGCGATGGGTCCGTGCTTGAGCTCGCCACCCGACACACCTTCCGCGTGAACGTATGAGATCTCTTTGAGCTTCAGCGCGCCTTCCAGCGCCACCGGGTAGCCGAAGCCGCGGCCGGTGAACAGGAAGTTGCGGTACTTGCTGTAGCGCTTCGCGAGGCTCTTGATCTCCTTCTCGCGCCCGAGCAGCGCGCGGACCTGGTCGGGCAGCTCGCGCAGCGCGGCGACCACTTCCTGCTTGCGCTCCAGCGACACACGACCCGACGCTGATGCCAGTCGCAACGCCAGCAGGTCGAGGCTGATGAGGTGCGACAGGTAGGTCTTGGTTGACGCGACGCCGATCTCGGGACCCGCGTGCAGATAGATGGCGCCGTCAGCGTCGCGCGCGGCCGAGCTGGCGAAGACATTGGTCACCGCGACCGTGAGCGCCCCGCGATCCTTCGCGAGACGCATGCCCGCCAACGTGTCGGCAGTCTCGCCCGACTGCGTAATCACCACCGCCAGGGAATTCTTGCCAAACGTCGGCCGGCGATATCGGAACTCCGCCGCATCCACGGCTCGCGCCGGCATGCCCGCCCAATCCTCGATGGCCAGCTCGCCGAGCAGCGCCGCGTGCCGCGACGTGCCCATGCCGAGCAGCAGGACTTCTCGGATCTGGCTCAGCTCTTCATCCGAAGGGTTGAACTCGCGGAAGGCGACCTGGCCGTCGTCGGTCACGCGACCGCGCATTGCGTTGGCCACGGCTTCCGGCGCCTCGTGGATCTCCTTGAGCATGAAGTGCGGGTATCCGCCCTTCTGCGCCTGGCTGACATCCCAATCGACGTTGACGATCTTCGGCTTAACAGTCGCGCCGTCGATGGTCGAGACCTCGGGGCCGAGCGGCGTCACCGCGGCCACCTCGCCTTCGCCCAGCACGAGGACGCGCTTGGTGTACGGGATGATCGCGGTGATGTCGGAGGCGACGTAGTACTCGCCTTCGCCGAGTCCGACGACAAGCGGCGCGTTCAGGCGAGCGCCGACAAGTAGCTCCGGGTCTTCCGTCGAGAACATGGCCAGCGCGTAAGCGCCGTTGATGCGCTTCAGCGCTGCACGAACAGCGGCCAGGAAATCGCCCTTGTAGTTGGCTTCGATCAGGTGCGGCACGACCTCCGTGTCCGTCTCTGAGGTGAACTCGTGGCCGGCGGCCTGCAGCTCCTCGCGCAGCTCGGCGAAGTTCTCGATGATCCCGTTGTGCACCACGAAGATGCGGCCGTGGCAGTCGGTGTGCGGATGAGCGTTCACGTAGGTCGGGCGGCCATGTGTCGCCCAGCGGGTGTGGCCGATGCCGAGCTTGCCGCTCGGCAGGTTGGTCTTCAGCTTCGCGATGTGATCGTCGACCTTGGCCTCTGACTTGGTCAGGCTGGTCCGGATCTCGGACCCCGGCTTCGGGTTTTCAAGCACTGCCACGCCGGCCGAGTCGTAGCCGCGGTATTCGAGGCGCTTCAGGCTCTCCATGAGCACCGGGGTGGCCTCGTGCTCACCCAGATAGCCGATGATCCCGCACATTCTCTTTACATAACTCCTACGTGGGCTGCTTCGACCAGTGCTGGTTCCGAACGTTTGGGAGGGGCCTTAGGTTACCCCTCAGGGGCTGGCGCTCGGGCTAGGGCTAGGGCTGGGATTCGGCTGGATGGTGTACGTGATGGAGGCTGTGGCTACGTTCCCGCTGACGTTGTCGGGATAGGGAATCGAGACCGAGACTTTGACTGTCGACCTGGCGCCGCTGAGGTCGAGCCCGGGCAGCGTGATGAACGAGATGTTGTTCAGCGTCGCGGCGTCACCGCTGATGACTACAGTGGCAGGGCTGATCGTCACGCCGGAAATGTGGTACTGCGCCGGCGGCGGTTGCGATGGATTGGCCGCAACCAGTGCGATGGTCTTGAACGTCGAGCCCTGGTGCGCCTCGATGTGCACGGCCACGTTGTAGAAGTCGAGGCTTATCGGCGGACTGGTGGCCTGGGGCAATCTGATCGGTCCGCTGTTGTTGGACAGCGATACAGGCCAGTTCTGCGAGTCCGCCGAGTTGAAATTGATTTGGGGCGTGTAGTTGACGACCGCGGTGATTCCCGTCTCCCACGACGCCGGTCCGCTGAAGTGCACCACGCATGGGCTCGGGTTGGGCGGGCAGAGCGGGACCGCCTTGTCCAGCGTCCAGCCCGCCGCCACCTTGGTCGTGACGGTCACGGGCACCTCGACCGTCTTCAGCTGATCGATGTTGACGACGATCTGCGGCGGCTGTTGGACGTTTACCCGGCTGTCGGTCGCAGATGCCGTGACGGTCAGCTTCACCGCCGGGCCGGGGCCGGCGCGGGTGGCGTCGGCGAACGCGGTGATGTTGTCCGCCGTCACCGGTCCGATCACGTCCGCCAGGCCCTTTATGGTCACGTCCACCTTCGACGGACCATTGGTGATGATGATTCCAGGGTTCGGCGGCAGGCGGTAGATGAGCGGCACCGACAGCGTCCGTATCGTGGGCGGGTTCTGGGAATAGGCAACCGCGCCGAGCATCAAGACTGCCAGGCCTAGCGCCAGCAGTTTGAGCCGCCAGTCTTCTGTGATCCAGCTCATCTGAAGAACCCGTTCCCCTTCGCCACCTTCGGGCTGACTCTACGGCGGAGGCCGTCGCCATCCAGGTTGCGCGTGATCTTGCCCTCTTCGATGACGGAGATCGAGCCTGTCTCCTCGGAGACCACCATCACCAGCGCGTCCGACGCCATCGAGAGGCCGACGGCCGCGCGATGCCGCGTGCCGAGCCGCTCGCGCACGATCCCTTCTTCAGGCAGCGGCAGCAGGCAGCCGGCGGCCAGGATCTTGCTCCCCCGCACGATGACCGCGCCGTCGTGCAGCGGCGAGTTCGGATAGAAGATCGACTGCAGCATCTCGGCCGAAATTTCGCCGTTGATGCGCACTCCTGTGGCCGCGTAGTCCTCGAGGCCGACATTGCGCTCGAACGCGATCAGTGCGCCCGTTCGCTTCGAGCTCAGTCGCTCTGCGGCCCGGATCGCCTCCGACAGCGACTGGTTGTACAGGCCAGGGTTGTAACCGGACAGCGGCCGGCCGATGCGCCGGAGCTGTCCGAGCCGCCCGAACTGGTCGAGCGCCCGCCGCAGCTCGGGCTGGAACATCACGATCACGGCGATGATGATGAAAAAGGCGGCGTTTCGAAACAGCCATCCGAGCAACACGAGGTTGAACTGGTTGGCCACGACGCCCACGACCGCCAGCAGCACCAGGCCGACGAGAACTTGCGTCCCTTGAGTGCCTCGGAGCAGGCGCAGGATCTGGTAGAGGATGAGCGCCACCACGACCACGTCGATGATCTCGACCCAGCCCAGGTGATGGACCACATCGAGCAGCTGCTTGTAGTACTGCGCGATCGTGTCGCTCAATCGCGTGCTCCGAAAAGCTCCGTCATGAGGGCCATCTGCGTGTACAGCCGGTTGCCCGCCTGCTGAAAGACCACAGACTGCCGGCCATCGATGACACCGTCGGTCACCTCTTCGCCGCGATGAGCCGGCAGGCAGTGCATGAAGATCGCATCAGGCACACGAGCCATCAGCGCCTCATTGACCTGGTAACTCGCAAACACCTGGCGGCGCGCGTCTCGCTCGCTGTCGTGGCCCATCGACGTCCAGACGTCGGTGTAGACCGCGGTCGCGCCTTCGATCTTGGCAAGGTCGTTGGTGATGTCGACGTGGCTCAGGGCCGCGCTCGGCTCGTAGCCCGCCGGCGTGATCACGGTCAGCGCGAACCCGAGGATCGTCGACGCCTCCATCAACGACGTGGCGATGTTGTTGCCGTCACCCACGTACGCGACGCGCTGGCTCTCGAGCGGACCGCATACCTCCTCGAGCGTCAGCAGGTCGGCCAGGATCTGGCAGGGATGCGAACGGTCGGTCAGGGCGTTGATCACCGGTTTTTCGGCGGCCGCCGCCAGCTCTACCAGGTCGTCGTGGGTGCGCAGCCTGGCCACAATCCCGTCCACATATCTGTCCAGAACCTTCGCGGCGTCGCCGACGCTCTCGCGGTAGCCCAGCTGCACGTCTTGCTCGCCCAGCGTGGTGGTTGCGCCGCCGAGCCTGGCGATCCCGACCTCGAACGACACCCGTGTGCGGTGGGACGGTCGCTGGAAGAGCATGGCGATGTGGCGACCTTCCAGAGGTCGCGCCGACCACGTGCCGGCCTTGATGGCGTGCGCCAGATCGAGCAGGCCGCGTAGCTCGCCGGCCTCGAGATCAGCGACGTCGAGGAAATCGCGCCCGCGAAGGCCCTTCACACCAGAGATCATGATCCCCCGACCGGGGGGCGTTCGAACCCGGTTAGAGGCCCGGGTCGGACATCTCGCCGGCCACGACCGGCGCGATCGCGAGATCGCGTGCCGAGTCGAACTCCGGCAGCCGGTTGCGCAGCTCGTGGTCGTCGCGCAGCCGCAGGATGAGGTCGCGGCACGATCCGGCCTCGAGGCCGAAGTCGGCCGGCTTGAACCGCAGCGGGGGTTCGTGCCGGAGATGAAGCGTCAGCCGGTCGGTCATGCGGATGTTGGGCCAGGCGGCTTCATCGGCCAGGGTCACCGTCTCCATGTGATCCCACAGGGCGCGCATCTCGTGGCGGTCGTGCACAACGAGCAGGCGATCTCGGAAGAGGCCGAGCTTGCCCGCGGGCCACGCCCGCAGCCGGATGCCCGCCCAGGCGCCCACCATCAAAGCAGCCCCTGAACCTGTGGCAAGAGCCAGGGCGGCGACCCACCCGGCCGGCAGCTGGAGTACCGCGAACGCGAGCCCTCCAAAGGCCAGGGCACACGCCACAGCGCTACCCGCGAGCGTCAGAATCGGCCTGCGCGACCGAACGTATATCAAGTTCGCCCCGCCCACGATTTAGTGTAGGGCTGACGGTTCACGGGACGGGCGAGCCGGGCCGCCGCATGACGTGCACACGAGGAGGCATTACATGGACGTAACGGCTGAGCGGGCCGAGATCGACAGAAAAGTTTCCGGAAAGACCGTCTGCACGCTCTTCGCCGACGCCGTCCGGAACTGGGGCGACAAGCCTGCCCTGCACTGGAAGCGGGACGGGCAGTGGCACCAGCTGAACTGGCGCGAATACGGGGACGAGGTCGCCGCGGCCACCCTGGGCCTCCGCGGGCTGGGCTTCGGGCCGGGGCAGTTCGGCCTGATCATGGCCCGGAACGTGCCCGAGCACGTCATCGCCGACCTGGCGATCGTCCACGCCGGCGGCGCGGCGATCAGCGTCTACAACACGCTGGCGCCCGAGCAGCTCGAATACATCGCCAATCACTCCGAGGCCACCGTGGCCTTTGTCGAGGACGAGGCGTTCCTGAGCAAGTTTCTCGCCATCAAAGCCGGCACGCCGCATCTCCGCCACATCGTGCTGATGCGCGGCGAGGCCACCGACGGCGTGATCACTTGGGACGAGTACATGAACAAGGGTCGCGCGGCTGCCGCGGCCGATCCGAAGGCATTCGAGGCGACATGGCGAGCTGTCGGACCCGAGGACACGCTCAACCTCATCTACACGTCGGGCACTACCGGTCCGCCGAAGGGCGTGACCTATTCGCACAACAACGTGCTGTGGACGCTCGAAGCCTGCAGCCGGCTGCTGAGCAGCAAAGGCGATGTGCTCGTCAGCTACCTCCCGCTCGCGCACGTGGCCGAGCGATTCACGTCGCAGTGGAACGGCCTGTACCTGCAGCGCGATGTGTACTTCTGCCCCGACGCCAACGAGCTTCTTCCCTACCTCCTCGAGGCGCGGCCCACTTTGTTCGTGGGTGTGCCGCGGGTGTGGGAGAAATTGATGTCCGGAATCCAGGCCGGCGTCGCCGCGGAGCCCGACGAGGCGAAGCGGAAGATGGCCCAGGGCGCGATCACCGCCGCCATCGCGGCGTACAAGCTGCGGCGCGACGGTCAGCCGGTGCCCGACGAGCTCGCCGGCAT
>DATDML010000091.1:0-9938 GCA_036518815.1 Candidatus Dormiibacterota bacterium | reverse complement strand
GCGGAGGGACTCCACGATTACCGCGTCGCCGAGCCGTCGATCATGGTCATCTTCGGCGCGACCGGGGACCTGAGCAGCAAGAAGCTCCTGCCCGCGATCTACAACCTGGCCAAGCAGCGTCTGCTGCCGGCGGGATTCGCTGTGGTCGGCGCCGCCATCGACGACCTGTCCGACGACGCGTTTCGCAAGCGCGCAGCCGGCGTCATCTCCGAGCACTCGCGCACGCAGCCGATCGACCAGACCGTGCTCAACTCCTTCTTGCAGGCGGTCTTCTACCTGAAGGTCGACTTCGGCAAGGCGGACGACTTTCGCGCGCTGCAACGCAAGCTGTCCGAGCTCGACAGCTCGCGGCACACCGGCGGCAATCGCGTCTACTACTGCGCGACGCCCCCGCCGACCTACGAAACGATCACAGAGCAGCTGAAGGCAGCGGCGATGACCACCGGCCCGGGCTTCCACCGCATAGTCGTCGAGAAACCGTTCGGCTCGGACCTGAAATCAGCCAAAGAGCTGAACAAGATCGTGCAGCGCGTCTTCCACGAGGACTCGGTCTACCGGATCGACCACTACCTCGGGAAGGAGACCGTTCAGAACATCCTCGCGTTCCGTTTCGCGAACGCGATCTTCGAGCCGATCTGGAACAGCATCCTCATCGACTCCGTGCAGATAACCGCGGCCGAGGAGATCGGCGTCGAGCTGCGCGGCGCGTACTACGACAAGGCGGGCACGCTGCGCGACATCATCCAGAACCACGCGCTCCAGTTGCTGGCGCTCACAGCTATGGAGCCGCCGGTCGCGTTCGACGCCAACTCGGTGCGCGACGAGAAGGTGAAGGTGCTGCGCGCGCTGAGGCCGCTGGCCGACGGCGAGGTGGCGCACGCGACGGTGCGCGGCCAGTACGGGAAGGGCTGGGTGCTGGGCGAGAAGGTGATCGCGTACCGCGACGAGAAGAACGTCGCCGCGGGCTCTCTGACCGAAACGTATGCGGCGGTGCGCGTCTTCGTCGACAACTGGCGCTGGGCCGGCGTGCCGTTCTACATCCGCGCCGGCAAGCGCCTGCCCAAGCGCGCGACGGAGATTCGAGTCCAGTTCAAGAAGCCGCCGCACCTCACGTTCGGGCGCGACGCGACGGCGGGCCTGGACCCGAACGCCATCACGCTTCGCATCCAGCCAGAAGAGGGAATTTCCTTGCGCTTCGCGGCGAAGGTGCCGAGCGCCGGCGTGAAGCTGCGCAGCGTGACGATGGACTTCGACTACGCGTCGTCGTTCCTCGTCGAGACGCCCGAGGCTTACGAACGCTTGCTGCTCGACTGCATGATCGGCGACCCGACGTTGTTCACGCGAGCGGATGAGGTCGAAGCGGCGTGGACGTTCATCGACCCGATCGAGGCCGCGTGGCGCGACGATCGCCCGGCTTTGCAGCCATACGAGGCCGGTACGTGGGGTCCCACCGCCGCGGAGAAGCTCATTCAGGCTGACGGCCGCGAGTGGCACCGGCCGTGAACGTGACGGCTCAGCCGGAGCTCGACTGGCACGGAGAGGACGTCTCGATCACTGACGTGCTGAACGCGCTCAATCGGGTGCGCCATTCGTTCGCGCAGGCCGAGGCCGGCGAGGCGGACCAGCCGCATCCGCGCAACTGTGTGATGACACTGGTGGCCGTCGCGCCGAACAGCGTCGAGGAGACCCGCGCCATTCTCGCGAGCGGCGCGATCGCCGGACACCATCCGTCGCTGTCGATAGTCGTCCGCGATGAGCCGCAGGTCCGCGCGGGACGCATCGACGCGTCGGTGATGGCGCCGGCGCAGTGTGAGCTGGTCGTTTTGCGCGTCCAGGGAGCGGCGGGATCGCACCTGGCGGCGCTGGTCGACCCGCTGCTGGTCAGCGGCGTGCCGACGTACCTATGGTGGCTGGGCACGCCGGCGTTCGGCCACGCGGAGCTGACGGACGCGCTGCGCATCGCCGACGCGCTGGTCATCGACTCGGCGCGATTCGAGCGGCCTTATCACTCGTTCCTGTCGCTGGCCGAGCTGGCGCTGCACTCACATCGCAAATTGGGCCTGGCGGACTTCCAGTGGCAGCGCCTGGCGCCTTGGCGCGAAGGCGTCGCGCAGTTCTTCTCGCCGCAGGAGCGCCGGTCGCTGATGCAGGGCATCGCCGAGGTCGGCATCGAGTACACCGGCGAGGGCCGCGGCAACCGGATCGCGGCAGCCCTGGTGATCGGCTGGCTGGCGTCCTCGCTCGGCTGGAAGCTACAGCGCGCGGCTGCGGGTGGCGGGGGCGTGGTATCGGCGATGTTCCAGGCGGAAGGCTGGCGGCCCGTTGAGATCGCGTTCAAGTCCGCGCCTCGGTCGCACCTCGCGCAGGGCGAGATCAGCGCGCTGCGTCTGAGCGGATCGCTACGCGGCAAGTCGTTTTCGATCTCGATGCAGCGCGATCCGCAGCGGCCGCGGCGGGCCAACGAGTCGGCGTACCAGCGTCTGCACCAGACGGGCGGCGAGGACGATGCGGGCGTGGAGCTCGCGCAGCGCAAGGCCGAGCAGCACCGCCAGGCGATGGTGAGCCGGCTCGACAGCCTGCATCACACCGCGACGGGCGATGCGCCTGGTGAGAGTGTGCCGCGGCACCCGGTGGTGGTGGCGCGCGAGCGCCGGCGTCCCGACACGTCGGACGTGCTGCTGACGATGATCGACCTGGGCGACGCGGAGACGCTGCGTCACGTGCAGCGCGTGCCGGCGGAGGATGAGCCGACGATGCTGCTGCAGCTGCTTTTCATGGGCGCGCGCGACAAGGTCTACACGCGCTCGCTGGAAGTCGCGGCCGCGTTGATGAAAGCGCTCTAGTTGCCTGAGTTCAAAGTTCTCGCGACGCCGGACGATGTCGCGCGCACTGCCGCAGATGAAATCGTGGCCGCGCTGGCCGCGGGGTCGCGCACGCTGGTGCTGGCCGGCGGCAACACGCCGAAGAGGTGCTACGAGCTCCTCGCGCAGAAGTCGGGCATCGCCTGGGGGAGGGTGACGGTGCTGTTCGGCGACGAGCGCTGCGTGCCGCCCGACGACCCCGAGAGCAACTTTCGCATGGCGCGGGAGGCGCTGCTGGACCAGGTGTCGCCGGCCAGCGTGCACCGCATCGCGGGCGAGCTCGGTCCAGACGAAGCCGCGAAAGCCTATGACTCGCTCGTCGGCGGCCTGGCTCCTCTCGACCTCGTGCTGCTCGGCGTTGGCGAAGACGGGCATACGGCGTCGCTGTTTCCTGGGCATCCGGAGCTGCAGGCGAAGGGCTGGGCCGTGGCCGTGCGCAACTCGCCGAAGCCGCCCCCGGATCGGGTGAGCCTCACGCTTGATGCACTGCGCGGCGCGCGCCGGGTGATCGTGCTCGCAGCCGGCGCCGGCAAGTCCGACGCGGTGGCGAAGGCGCGGCGGGGCGAGGTGCCATCGGGCATGATTGCGGGCGCGCAATGGCTGATCGACAAGGCCGCGGCCGGGCAGTGAGCCGCCACATCGAGATCGTCCCTTCGATCCTCTCGGCGGACCTGACGCGTCTCGGCGACCAGGTGCGCGCTGCCGTCGACGGTGGCGCGGATCGCATCCAGGTCGACGTGATGGACGGGCATTTCGTCCCCAACCTCACGTTTGGGCCGGGCGTCGTGCAGGCGGTACGCAGCGTCACCGACCTGCCGATCGAGGCGCACCTGATGGTCTCGAAGCCCGACCTGTTTCTCCAGCAGTTCGTGCGCGCCGGGGCGACGGTGATCATCGTCCAGGTCGAGGCGGACTCCTCCCTTTATCGGACAGTGGCTCGGATCAAAGACTTGAACGCCAAGGCCGGCGTCGCCCTCAACCCCGCGACTTCGGTCGAGACCCTGCGCGAGATAGTGCCTTACATCGACATGGTCAACGTGATGACCGTCGAGCCCGGCTTCGGCGGCCAGGAGTTCATCCCGAGCAGCCCGGACAAGATCCGGCGCCTGCGCGAGGTCGCGCCGGACGTGCAGATCGAGGTCGACGGGGGCATCGACGTCCAGACGGCGCCGCTCGTGGCAGCTGCGGGCGCGACGGTGCTGGTCGCGGGCAGCGCGGTGTTCGGGCACAAGCAGGGCGTGGCGGCTGCGATCAAGGCCCTCCGCGAAAGTGTGCACACCAGCGGGGGCACCCGGGCGTAGAGCTACGGAAGTGTGCACACTTCCGATCAGATGTAGCCCTCGCGCTCCAGGTGCAAGAGGATGTCCTGCGCCGCCTGTTCGGGCGTGATGTCCGTGGTGTCGATGACGATGTCGGCGTCGGTCGGGGCCTCGTAAGGATCGGAGATGCCCGTGAATTCCTTCAGCACGCCGGCGCGCGCCTTCGCGTACAGGCCCTTACGGTCACGCGCCTCGCAAGTTTCGATCGGGGTCGCGACGTGCACCAGGACGAAACCGCCGCCGGTCTCGACCATGCGCCGCACGTCGCGGCGGGTCGCGTCGTAAGGCGCGATCGGCGCGCAAACCGCGATGCCGCCATTCTTCGTGATCTCCGCGGCGACGAAGCCGATGCGCCGGATGTTCAAATCGCGGTGCTCTTTCGAAAAGCCCAGCTCGGACGAAAGGTGCTTGCGCACCAGGTCGCCGTCGAGCAACGTCACCGGCCGGCCGCCGATCTCCAGCAGCTTGACCAGCAGCGCGCTCGCTATGGTCGACTTGCCCGACCCCGACAGACCGGTGAAAAACACAGTCACGCCCTGCTGCGAGCGGGGTGGGTAGGAGCGCCGCAGCTCCTCCGCCACCGCCGGCGGCGTGAACCACGGCGGCAGCTCTTTGCCCTCGTTCAGCCGGCGCCGCTGCTCGGTGCCCGAGATGCTCAGCACGCGCGAGCCCGCCGGCACCTCGTCTTCCGGCATGTACTCCTCGCGGTCCTCGACGTAGACCATCTGCCGGAACGGCAGCATCGTCACGCCCAGCTCGCTCTCGTGCTTCTTGAAGAGCTCCTGGGCATCGTATGGCCCGTAAAAAGGCTTGCCTTTCTCGTCGACGCCAGGTCCAGCGTGGTCGCGGCCGACGATCAAATGCGTGGCGCCGTGATTGCGCCGGATGATGCCGTGCCACAGCGCCTCTCGCGGTCCCGCCATCCGCATCGCCAGCGGCAGCAGGGACAGCATCGCCGTGCCTTGCGGATAGCTCGGCATGATCGCCTGGTAGCAGCGCACGCGCGTGTAGTGGTCGACGTCGCCGGGCTTGGTCATGCCGACGACCGGATGAATCAAAAGGCTCGCTTCGGCCTCTTTCGCGGCGCGCAGTGTCAGCTCGAGGTGAGCGCGATGCAGCGGGTTGCGCGTCTGAAACGCGACCACGCGCCGCCAGCCCATCATCGCGAAGTGCGATCGCAGCTGCGCCGGCGTGTGGCGCAGGTCGCGATAGTCGTAATGCGTCGGTGCGTGCAAGCCTTCGAGCCGGCCCGAGACGTAGTGCCGGTGCGACTGCCTCAGCAGGTGATGCACCCCCGGATGCGATGGATTCGCACTGCCAAAAACCGCGTGGGCTTCGGCCTCGCGGTCCGGCTCCCACACCTCGGAGACCTGAAGCGCGGCCAGCATCACGCCTTCGGGGTCGCGCAGGCTCAGCCAATCGCCCTCGTGCAGTTGCGCGGCGGTTTCGTCGGCGACATCAAGGGTGACCGGGATGGGGAAGAGGGTTCCCTCGGCCAGGCGCATGTCCCGAACCACGCCCTCGTAGTCGGCGCGCGACATGAAGGTCCGCAGCGGCGAGAACCCGCCGTTCAGAAGCAGCTCGAGGTCGCAGAGCTGGCGCGGCGTGAGGTCCCACGAAGGCCAGGCGACCGATTCCGCCTTGAGCTCTGAAACGCGACCGGCGCCGGCCATGAGATCCACGAGGGGGTGATCCGTCAACAAGAACCCCGACAATACCCGAACACGTTGGCCGAACAGGACGACCTCAAGCGCGCGGCCGCCGGCAAGGCACTCGAGCTGGTGCGCGATGGAATGCTTCTCGGACTGGGCAGCGGCACCACCGCTCGCTACTTCACCGAGGGCGTGGGCAAGCTCGTGGCCGATGGCATGAAGCTGCGCGGCGTGCCGACGTCGCGCGCGACCGCCGAGCTTGCGGCGGCCAATGGCATCGCTGTGGTGGAGGAGATCGTCGGCCAGATCGACCTGGCCATTGACGGCGCGGACGAGGTGGATCCGCAGCTCGACCTCATCAAGGGGCGCGGCGGCGCTCTGTTCCGCGAGAAGCTGGTCGCGGCCGCGGCGAAGCGCTTCGTGGTCGTGGTCGACGAGTCGAAGATGGTGCAGCGGCTCGGCGTCGGCGTCCTGCCGGTCGAGGTGCTGCCGTTTCTATGGCGGACGACCGCGGAGCGACTGGCGGAGCTCTGCTCGGGCCTGAAGGTGAGGGGTGGGGAAGAGCAGCCCTACGTCACCGACAACGGCAACATCATCCTCGACCTCAGCTTTGCCGAGGAGATCGAGAACGCATCGGATCTCGCATCAAAGCTGAAGGCGGTGACGGGGGTTGTGGAGCACGGCCTGTTCATCGGCATCGCCGGCGAATGCATAGTCGGCGCGACCTCGGGCACAAAGGTGGTCAGCCGCCCGATTTAGGAGTATGGTGTCGGCGCCCAAAAAGGGAGGGGGCAGAATGACAGACGAGAACCCGGAAGGAACTAACAACTCACCCGCTCCATCGCAGGCTGACGAGACCGCGGTGTGGACGCCACCACCGGCCCCGCCGGCCGAGCCGCCTCAGGCCGCGCCGTATCCACCGCCTCCGCCACCTCCGCCTCCGCCCGCGCCGCCGGCTCCGTTCGAGCCGCCGCCTTACTCGCCCCCGCCCGCCTCAACGCCGGCGCAGGTGCCGCC
Source organism: Candidatus Dormiibacterota bacterium (assembly GCA_036518815.1). Taxonomy (GTDB): domain Bacteria; phylum Chloroflexota; class Dormibacteria; order Dormibacterales; family Dormibacteraceae; genus CF-118. The sequence goes on along the minus strand of DATDML010000091.1, from coordinate 3,089 downwards.
TGCATACCAGCAGCAGTTCGGCGCGCCGTACGCGCCTTATCAACCGCCGGCGCAACAGCAACCGGCCGCGCGCCGCGGTGGCGGCAGGACGTTGCTGATCATCGGCATCATCGCCGTTGTAGTTCTCGCCGCCCTCGGTGGCGGCGGTGTGATCGCCAACGCTTCGCTGTCCAGCACGTACAGCCCGCAGAAGGCCGTGAGCGATTACTTCAGCGCGATGAGCAAAGGCGACGTCACCGGCGTGATGAGCAACGCGACCTTCCTGTCGGGCGACAGCGGCTTCTCAGAGCTCTTCGGAAAGAGCGCGGTGACCGCCATGCTGGCGATCAACGAGAACAAACAGATCACCAACGTGCACGTCGGCAACGTGTCGACCATCGATGACTCGACGCGCTCGGTGCCGGTCACTCTCAGTTGGGGTGGCTCGCCGCGGACGCTGACCTACAAGGTGCAGAAGGACACCTCGCGCGTGCACTTCCTGCTTTATCCGTCGTGGCGCGTGGTGGTGCCGTTCAGCACCATCACCATCAAGGTGCCGAACCAGGGCGGCGCCGTCGATGTGGACGGGGTCAACCTGCCGGACAACTCCGGCTCGGCGCAGGTCATCCAGGGCTTCCACACGGTGACGATGGCAGTGAGCAACTTCTACGCGGCGCACGTGCTCACCGCCGATGCCGTGGATAGCACGTCGAGCGTCACATTCCCGAGCGACCTGAGCGCGAGCGCGCAATCGGCCGCCGTCGACTCGGTCAAGGGCGCTTTCAACAACGTGACTTGCGATGCCAACAAATACTTCGACTGCCCCAACCACGCGTACAAAGTTCCGGCCGGTTACTACGACGTGCTGCCGGCAGCCGGCGGCGACATCCGCGCGAACTCGAGCTGGAGCCTCGCGTTCGAGGGCGATCCGACCAGCGCCATGAAGCTCGTCGTCAGCTCGACCACCGGCCAGGTCGACGCCAGCGGCACGTGCGGCATGAAGCTCACGGTCGACGGCAGCCACGTGTACCACTTCACCGGCACCTGGTCGGGCACGCTCACGTGGTCGGGTAACACGAATGGCAATTTCAGCTCGGACGTGACGATCAACTGCGACGACGCGAGGGCGTGATCTAGTTCAGTAAGCCTGGGGGCAGGTGCCGCTCGCGCAGGGCGGCACCTGCAACCAAAAAGCCGCGCCGCGCATCAAACCGGCAGGATGATGACCGCGGTCATGGAGCAGCAGCCCCCGGTGATGGCCAGCGCGGCGGCGGGTGACGCCGGGTCGTTCTCGCTCCTCATCGAGCCGCTTCTGGATCCGGCTTTCCGCCTGGCTGCGGTCATGCTCGGCGATCGCGCCGCCGCCGAGGATGCGGTTCAGGAGGCTTCGATCAAGGCGTGGCGCAAGCTGCGGCAGCTGCGCGGCGACGAGCGCTCGCTGCGGCCGTGGTTCCTGTCGATAGTGGCCAACGAATGCCGGATGGCGCGGCGGCAGCGCTGGTGGTCGGTGATCAAGCTCGCCGAGACACCGCCGCCGGCATCCGCGTCTGACCAGTACAGCGGCGCGGCCACTGACGTGCGCCGCGCGCTGCTGCGGCTGAAGCCTGAGGATCGTCTGCCCCTCGTCCTCCACTTCTACCTCGACCTGCCGCTGGACGAGATCGCCCGGATGCTCGGCGTTTCCGAGGCCGCGGCCAAGTCGCGAATTTATCGGGCAGCGCAGCGGATGCGCCCCGAGCTGTCCGTGGAGGAGGTTTTCTAAGTGGGCCGCGATGATTTTCGCCGCGAGCTGCGTGATGGGTTCGAGTCGATCAGCGGTGCTCCCGATCCGGGGCTTTCGTCCCGCGTGCACTCGGCGCTCGTCGACGCGCCCGAGCGGCGCGGGCCGGTTTGGATCGCGGGCGTTGCGGCGGCGGTCATCGCCGCGCTGATCTTCGCGGCGTACTTCTTCGCCGGACCCGTGCGGTTGCAGGCTCCGCTGCCGGGAGCGATTCCGACGCCGACCCCGACGGCGCTGCCCACGAGCGATACGTCGAACCTGCCGCAGTTCCCTTGCGTGGCGAGCATTTCGGTGCCCACCGAGGGTCGGGTTGCGCAGCCGATCGCGTACGTCAATGGCGTGCGCATCGGGACGCACGCGGGCTACGACCGCTTCACCATGCAGTTCCAGAACGGGTTGCCGGGCGACATCCAGGTGTCGTCGCAGAGCAGCGCGGTCTTCACGCAGGGTGCGAGCGGCCGCCAGGTCACGCTGAACGGTTCTTCAGGACTGCTGCTGACGATGCATGGGGCCGATGGGCACACGTCGTACACGGGCGCAGTCGATTTCAAGCCGGGTTATCCCGCGATGCTCGAGGTGCAGCAGGTGCAGGATTTCGAGGGCGTGGTGCAGTGGGGTTTCGGCCTCTCGCGCAACGCGTGCTACCGGGCGTTCCTGCTGCAGAGCCCGACGCGCCTGGTGATCGACATAGCGAACACGTAGCAGTACCTTTCCGCTCCTTTTGTGCATATCGCGTCCTTCAGATGCTCTGCATACGCACGTTTTGCGCAAAACGTCCGAAATCGGCGACCTCGAAGGTGATTGCTACTCTTGACCGCGGAGCGGTCGCACGATCGAGCCCACGCGTCAGCGCCGCGCTGTTCGCGCGACGCCTCGCGTGGTCGACCGAGCCAGGCGACCTCGAAGGTGATTGCTACTCTTGACCGCGGAGCGGTCGCCTAGCTCGGTCGAGGGCGCGGCACTGGAAATGCCGTAGGCCCGCAAGGGCCTCGAGGGTTCGAATCCCTCCCGCTCCGCCATTCGGATCTACGGGCGATACTCCGCCCGCATCGCAGCCGTTGTATTAACCGATGACGAAGCTCATCGCGGCCTGCCTGCTCCTCCTGAGCGTGGTGGCGTGCGCGTCGACCTCCGCGGGACAAGCGCGCCAGGTCGGAACAGTGACGCTAACAGTCACCGGCGGTTTCACAGGCTGGAATCGGCGGCTGACCGTCGATCCGAACGGCACCGCGACTCTGAATGTGATCCAGGGCCCTGCGCCCATCCGGGGCCCGCACGCCATATCGAACGACCAGCTCGCGAGATTGCGATCACTCATCGGGACCGATGA
>DATDML010000090.1:0-12781 GCA_036518815.1 Candidatus Dormiibacterota bacterium | reverse complement strand
GCCAACCGCAAAGAGCACGAGGTGCTCGAGGTCTAGACCTGGCGACAGCGGGTTCGGGGTCCCGCCGGTACGCTGTGAGCACTTTGCAGTCTTCGGTACCCCGCCATATCGGGATCATCATGGACGGCAACGGCCGTTGGGCCCGCGGCAAGGGCCGGCCGGCGAGCTTCGGCCACCGGGCCGGCGTCCGCGCCATCAAGCGGGTGCTCGAAGGCTGCGAAGAGCTGGGTGTGGGCGTCCTTTCCGTGTACGCGTTCTCGACGGAGAACTGGACGCGGCCGCGGGCGGAGGTCCGCGCTCTGATGCGCCTTTTCCACGAGACCATGCAGCGTGAGATCGACGAGATGCACCGCCGCGGCGTCCGCATCGTGGTCAGCGGCCGGCGCGACGAGCTGTCGGCCCGAATGCGGGAGCGCATCGACGATGCCATCGCCCGGACGTCGCGTAACACCAACGGCGTCCTGAACGTATGTCTCAACTATGGGGGCCGCGCGGAGATCGTCGACTCCGTGAAGGAGCTTGTGGCGGAGGGCGTGCCGGCGAATCAGATCGACGACGCCGCCATCGCGAGCCATCTCTACAACCCCGACCTGCCCGACCCAGACCTCATCATCCGTACAGCGGGCGAGCATCGCGTGAGCAACTTCCTTCTGTGGCAGTCGGCGTACGCGGAGATGCTCGTCACCGACCGGCTATGGCCGGACTTCGACAAGGAAGACCTCAAAGCAGCGATCGCCGAGTACGCGTCGCGCGTCCGGCGGTTTGGCGGTCGCCCCGCCTTCGAGCAGACAGGGTGACCACGACGCGCACCCCCGCCACGTGGGGCATGAAGCTCAGCCCGCTGATGGTGCGGATCATCAGCGCGGCCATCTTCATCGCGATCGTCGTGGCCGCATTCCTGGGCGGCACCTACACCGTGTACGCGCTGGTCGTGGCTCTCGCGGGCGTCGCGCTCTGGGAGTTCCGCGGATTGTCCGACGCGATGGGCTACCGCGCGCCGCTCTGGCTGCTGTTCCCGCTGGGCGCTTTCTTCGCGTTCAGCGACACGCTCCTGAAGCGGGTCGACCTGGCGATCGTTCTCTCGCTCGCGCTAGTCGCGGGCCTCGGCGCGTTCCTTGTGCTGCCTGGCCGGCGGCAGGGCCTCGGCCGGTGGGCGATGGGTCTCGCCGGCGCGCTGTACATCGGCATGCCGTTCAACTACTACCTGCTCCTGTACACGGCAAAGCCACACGGCCTCGTCTGGGTGTTCTTCACCGTGTTCGCCGTCATCGCCAGCGACGCCGCTGCGTTGCTGGTCGGCAGCCGGCTCGGCCGCCACCCGTTCTTCAGCAACATCAGCCCGAAGAAGACTGTCGAGGGCGCAATCGCGGGTCTGATCGCCTCGGTCATCGTGATGTTCATCGGCGTCTCGGGCGTGCTTGGCATTTCGCCGGCGCATGCCATCGCCCTCGGCTTGCTCGTCGGCGCCAGCGCGATCATGGGCGACCTCGTCGAGTCGCAGATGAAGCGGATCGCCGAGGTCAAGGATTCGTCCAACCTCATCCCCGGACATGGCGGCGTGCTGGATCGCATCGACTCGATCCTGTTTCCGCCGATCCTCGTCTATTACTACGTGCTGATCTTCGGGCTGCTGACGTTGTGACCCGCCCGGTCAACGTCGCGGTCCTGGGCGCGACCGGGTCCATCGGCCGGCAGGCCCTCGACGTCATCGATCGCAACCCGTCGCGACTGAAGCTCTTCGGGCTCACCGAAGGCACGCGCTCGACGTCACGCACCGCCGAGTACATCGTCCAGGGCCGCTCGGGCGACGCCGACTTCGACCGGCGGGTGGACGAGATGGTCACCGACCCGCGCTGCGACCTGGTGCTCGTCGCCATCCCGGGGGCCCGAGCGCTGCGGCCGACGCTGGCAGCGCTGCACGCGGGCAAGGAGATCGCGCTGGCGACCAAAGAGGTGCTGGTGATGGCCGGCTCGCTCGTGATGAAGGCGGCGGGCGAGCGAGGAGTGCGTCCAGTCGACTCGGAGCACAGCGCCATCTGGCAGTGCTTGTGGGGCGAGCAGCGCGAGCACGTGCGCCGGCTCGTCATCACCGCGTCCGGCGGCCCTTTCTGGTCCCACCCCGACCTCGACCTGGACCGCGTCACCGTGGAGCAGGCGCTGAACCACCCGCGTTGGTCGATGGGCCCGAAGGTCACGATTGACTCGGCCACCCTGATGAACAAGGGCCTCGAGGTGATCGAGGCCCACCACCTTTTCGGCATCGCGCTGGCGCAGATCGCCGTATCCATCCACCCCCAGAGCGTCGTTCACTCTGTCGTGGAGTTCGTCGACGGGTCTTTGAAGGCCCAGCTGGGTCGTCCCGACATGCGCCTGCCGATCGCCGTGGCGCTGGCCTACCCCGAGCGGCTCCCCGAAGCGGTCCCGCACGTGCCCCTGGAAGAGCTTTCCGGGCTCGAGTTCTACGCCCTCGACGAGTCGCGGTTTCCGGCGGTGAGGCTGGCCCGGGAGGCGGCTGTGGCCGGCCAGGGGAGGCCCGCCGTGCTCAACGCCGCGAACGAGGAGGCGGTCAGCGCGTTCCTCTCGGGGGAGTTGCCGTTCAGCGGCATCATCCCCACCGTCGAACGTGCCCTCGGGGCCTTTCCAGGGGGCGGCGAGGGGCTGGAAGAGGTGCTCGAAGCAGATCGCTGGACGCGGGATTACCTCGGCAACAAGTTCGGTAGGCTGAGGGCGTAATGCTCAGCGGGCTCGGCGACGACCTCCTGTACGTGGTCGGCATCGCCGTCATGTTCCTGGTCCTGATCGCGCCGCACGAAGGGGGCCATTTCCTCGTCGCCAAGCTGTGCGGGGTGCGTGTGATCGAGTTTTCGATCGGCGCGGGCACCAGGCTGTGGTCGACGACGCGCAACGGCACTCTGTACGCGATTCGGCTGCTGCCGATCATCGGCTACGTCCGGATGGGCGGCATGGAGGCAGGCGATTTCAACGAGCCGAACGGCTTCCATTCCAAGCCGCCGTTGCAGCGCATAGCGATCCTGCTCGCCGGCCCGGTGGCCAACTTCCTCGTGGCCTCGCTGCTCATCACCGGCTTCAGCCTGACCCAGCTCAACAGCGACCCCGGCAAGGTCGTCGCGGTCATCGGCGGTTCGGCCGCCGCAACCGCCGGCCTGAAACCCGGAGACAGGATCCGCACCATCGATGGCAAGAACATCACCGCCCCGGAGAACATCCAGCAGGAGGAGATCGCCCAGAAAGGCAACCCGGTCACCATCACCGGCACGCACGCCGACGGCACGCCTTTCACGATCTCCGTGACACCTACGACCAAGAACGGCTCGTACCAGATGGGCGTTCTCATCGCCCGCGTCACGACGCCTGTGACGGCAGTACAGGAGGGCGTCAGCTTCCCGTTCCAGGCGATGCAGGTCATCGTCCAGGGTCTTGGAGCCTTAGTCACCGGCAAGATCAAGGGCGGCCTGTTCGGGCCTGACGGATTGACCGGGCCGATCGGTATCGCGGCAACGACCGTCGACGCCGTCAACCAGGGCCCGCCGACCTACATCTGGCTCCTCGCGCTGCTTTCGGTCGCGCTGGGCGTGACCAACCTGCTGCCGCTGCTCGCACTGGATGGCGGCCGCATCGCCATCGTCATCGTCGAGTGGGTGCGCCGGCGTCCGTTCGATCGGAACAGCGAGTTGAACTTCCAGCGATGGGGCCTGGCGGCTCTGCTCGCGCTGGCCGCAGTCATCAGCTTCCTGGACATCCAGCGCCTGGCCACTGGGCAATTCCCGGGCGTCCACTGATGGCATTGGCCGCGCGCCGGAAGTCGATACCGGTCAACGTCGGAGGCGTCGTTATCGGCGGCGCGGCGCCCATCGCCGTCCAGACCATGACGAAGACCGACACGCGCGACGTCAAGGCGACGCTGCGCCAGATCCACGAGCTGAAAGAGGCGGGCTGCGAGATCGTGCGGCCCGCGGTTCCCGACCACGAGGCGGCCGAGGCGTTGAAGGAGATCGTCAAAGGCTCGCCGCTGCCGGTGATCGCCGACATCCATTACGACCACACGCTCGCGCTGATGGCCATCGAGGCCGGCGTGCATTGCCTGCGGCTGAACCCGGGCAACATCCCCGACCGCGACAAGGTAGTGAAGGTCGTCACGGCCGCGAAGGAGCGGCAGATCCCGTTCCGCATCGGCGTCAACGCAGGCTCGCTGCCCGAAGAGGTCCACAAGAGCATGCGGGAGCAGCACCAGATCGATCGCGATGACCGTGAGCGCACCGCCGAGCGCATGGTCGAGGTCGCGCTCGGACACTGCAAGATCCTCGAGGATCTCGACTACGGTCCCGGATTCGTCAAGGTCTCGCTCAAGGCCACCGATGTATGGACCAACGTGCTGGCGAACCGCAAGTTCGCGGCAGCGCGGCCTTATCCGATCCACCTCGGCGTGACCGAGTCGGGCCCGGTGCAAGCGGGCAGCATCCGCAGCGCTGTGGGGATGGGAATTCTTTTGAGCGAAGGCATCGGCGACACCATCCGCGTCTCACTCGCGACGTCCGATCCGCGCGAAGAGGTGCGGGTCGCGCACGAGATCCTCAAGACGCTCGCTTTCCGCAACGAAAGCCCGACCCTGGTCGCGTGCCCGACCTGCGGTCGGCTCGAGTACGACATGGTGCCGACCGTGAAGGCGGTGGAGGCGCATATCGCGGCGCTGAAGGTGCCGATCACCGTCGCCGTGATGGGCTGCGTCGTCAACGGCCCTGCCGAGGCGCGCCACGCGGACATCGGTGTGACGGGCGGGCGCGGCAAGGGAGTGATCTTCAAGAAAGGTAAGCTCTACAAAACCGTGCCCCAGGAAGAGCTGCTGCAAGTGCTTCTGGCTGAGATCGACGCGATCGCGGCTGAGCACGCCCCGCTCCCGGCTTAGCCCCCTCCCCGCTCGCGGGGAGGTCGGACTCGCGCAGCGAGTCCGGGTGGGGGCGTCGAACCCAGACCAAGCGATGACGCGTGCTTTGTGAGCAAGAGAATGAAAGAACAGGTGGAAGAACAGCAGGATTTCGTCAAGGACATCACCAAGATGTCCGACGACTTCGACCGCTGGTACACGGACGTCGTCCGCAAGGCTGAGCTTGCGGACTGGTCCGGCATCCGCGGGATGATGGTCGTCCGCCCTTACGGCTGGGCGATGTGGGAGGCGGTGTGGCGCGCTTTCGACGACATGATCAAGGAGAGCGGCCACGAGAACTGGGCGTTCCCGCTCCTGATCCCTCGCGACCTCCTGGTCAAGGAGGCGGAGCACATCGAGGGCTTCGGCCCGGAGGTGGCTTGGGTCACCAAGGCGGGCGCAACGATGGAAGAGCTCGAGGAGCCCCTGGCAGTGCGGCCGACCTCCGAGACGATCATCGGCCACATCATCCGGCGCTACATCCAGAGCCATCGCGACCTGCCCAAGCTCACCAACCAGTGGAACAGCGTCATGCGCTGGGAGATGCGCTCGCGACTGTTCCTGCGAAGCCGCGAGTTCTGGTGGCAGGAGGGGCACACCTTCCATGCTTCCGCGCAGGAAGCCATCGAAGAGGCCGACCTGATCCTCGGCTACTACCGTTCCATCGCGGAGGACTGGCTCGCAGTGCCGGTGCTCGTGGGGAAGAAGTCGCCCGCCGAGACTTTCCCCGGCGCCGTGCACACGCTCACCATCGAGGGCCTCATGCGCGATGGCCTCGCGCTGCAGATGGGCACGTCTCACTACTTCGGTCAGAACTTCGCGCGCGCCTATGACATCTCGTTCTCCAACAAGACCAACGAGCGCGAGCTCTGCTTCTCCACGTCGTGGGGCATCAGCACGCGCATGGTGGGCGCCATCGTCATGGCGCATGGCGACGACTCTGGTCTCGTCGTTCCGCCCATGGTCGCACCCGTGCAGGTCGTGATCGTGCCCATCTTCCGTGACGCGGACAGCCGGGCAAAGGTTGAGAAGTTCATTGCCACGTGGTCGCCCGAGCTGAGGGCCGCCGGCATCCGCCATCGCGTCGACTGGAGTGATGATCGACCTGGCGACAAGTACGCGCGCTGGGAGCTGAAGGGCGTGCCCATCAGGCTGAACGTCGGGGGTCGCGACGCCGACGCGGGTCAGGTCGAGATGGTCGACCGTCTCACGCGCGAGCGGAGGCCGGTGCCGGTCGCCGGGATCGCTGCGCGCCTTTCGGATGAGCTGATCGGTTTCCAGAAGCGCCTGTTCGAGCGTGCGAGTGCCTATCGCGACGCGAACACCTTCGAGCTGAACACGCTGGACGAGGTCGTCGCGCATTTCCGCGAACGCGGCGGTTTCGCCTGGGTGAGCTGGTGCGGCGAGGATGGGGAGGAGGCGCGGATCAAGACCGAGTCGGGCGGCGTCACCATCCGCACGATCGACCAGGACGCGAGGCCGTCGGGCAAATGCTTCGTGTGCGGCCAGCCGGCGAAATACCGAGTAGCGCTGGCTAAGGCCTACTAGGCCACCGGGTTTTCGAAAGCTCCGATCGCTGGCGCGTCCTTGTACAGCGACTCCTGCGGGATGATCGTCAGCGTGCCGTTGTACGCGGCGTCGAGCACCGCCTCCGCCACGTCGGGGTGGAAGTGCGTCCCCGCGCCCTGCCGCACCTGGTCCATCGCGATCTCGAGCGACATGCCCTTGCGGTAAGGCCGGTCCGACGTCATGGCGTCGATGGCGTCGGCGGCGCTCACGATCCACGCGAAGATCGGCAGGTCGCTCCCCTTCTTGCGGTCGGGGTAGCCCTTGCCGTCGTTGCGCTCATGGTGCGAGCGCACGATCACGAGCTCGTCGGTAAGCATCTTCAGCCCACTGAGGATGTTGAAGCCGACTGTGGTGTGGGCCTTCATCTTCTCGAACTCTTCGTCGGTGAGCTTGCCCGGCTTCTGCAGCACCGCGTCGGGCACGCCGATCTTGCCGATGTCGTGCAGTCGCGCCCCGCGTTCCAGTCGCGTCCACGCGCCCTGGTCCTTGGGTGAGTACTTCATCTGGCGCGCGATCATCAGCGCGTACTGCGTGACTCGTTGCGAGTGTCCGGCGGTATACGGGTCGCGCGCGTCGACCGCGGAGGCAAGCGCTTCGAGCGCGGAGAGGATGACCTCTTCTCGGTCCTTGAACAAACGCGCGTTGTCGATCGCGACTGCCGCCTGCGCCGCCAGTTCCGTGACGAGGTTGCGGTGGTCGTTGGTGAAGACACGCCCGACCTGGTAGTTGGCGAGGAACAGTACCCCTAGCGGCTTGCCGCGCAGCGTGATCGGCACGCACAGCACGGCACGCGGGTTGAGCGGGCTGTCCGAACCGGGCTTGCGCTCCATCGCCTCCATGAAGGCATTGCCGCTGGCCATCACCTGCTTGCATATGTCGCCGCCGAGCCCGAGCGCGAGCTTCTCGGCAGTCTTCGCGTCGGTGCCGAACCCGCCTTTCAGGAGTAAGTGGCCGGCGTCGTCGAGAGCGAGACAGCCGATCTGCGCAGCCGACGCCTTGGCCGCGCCCGCCAGCACCTGCTGCAGCACCTGGTTGAGGTCCAGCGTGGAGGTCGCGGCCTGCAGAGCCTCCTGCAGGTTCTTCAGCTCCCAGATGCTGCGCTGGTTGTCGTCGTACAGCTCGGCGTTGCGCACGGCGACGACGCCCTGGCTGCCCAGCGTCGACAGCACGCGTTGATCGTTCGCGGTCCACTCGCGCGGCCGGACGTCGTAAACGCTGAGCGTGCCCCACAGCTTTCCGTCCTCGAGCATCGGCGTGCACAGTGCGGAGCGCAGGCCGTAAGCGTTGAGGTCCGGTGGCGAGCTCAGGTCGAAGCTCGCGCTCGTGTCCTCGAGCGCCGTAACGCTCTCGCTCAGCATCACGGCGCCGACGATGCCCTGGCCGTTGTCGAAGGACATCTTCTCGACCTCGGCCGGAAAGCCGAGCGACATGATCACCTTCTGCGTGCCTTCCGCGCCGGACCGTGTGAGCATGGCCGCGCTCGCGCCCGTGACGCGCACCGCGGTCTCGAGCGTCTTCTGCTCGAGGACCTTCGAGCCCTGGGTGACGGTGGTCAGCGCCTGCGAGATCTCACCTAGCGCATCCAGCGCCGTGTCGAGCTTGGATGCCTGGCCGGTGACTGTCGCCAGGATGCGGGAGTTCTCGACCGCGACACCGGCCATCGATCCGAGCTCCTGCAGCGCCGCAGCATCCTGCTGGTTGAAGCCCGCGGTGGCGTTGCGGCCGAGACAGATCGCGCCGAGCACGCCCTGGCCGCCGCGGATCGGCGCCAGCACCTCATTGACCGTGCGCGCCGACGTGCTGGGTTTGAGACCGCTGAAAACGCCGTCCTCCGCGGGCGCGTGGCTGCGGATCACCACCTCGCCCTTCTGCACCCGATTCATCACGCCGTCGACTGCGGCGGGCGCGTCCTTCCCATCCACGAATACGTATGTGTCGTCGCCCTGGAAGAGAGCCACGCGACCCGAGTCGTACCGCACCACGCGACCGATTCGATCCAGGACGAGCGTCAGCACCTCCTGCACGGTCTTGCCCGATGCACCAGCGACGAGCTCGCTCATGAACGTGTAGCGCTCCGACTCGCGCTGGCTCACCGCCACCGCGTGCGCGCTGGCCAGCTGCGTTCCAGCGCGCCGGATCAGCGTCATGCCGAGGCGGCGGTCGTCGTCCGAGAACCCGCCTGGCTTGTTGCCGAGAAGCACGAAGCCGTTGACGCGATCGCCGATCAGCATCGGCAGGGCCAGCAGGCCGGTCACCTGAAGCTCATCGGGGATGTAGTTGACGAGCTCGGCCAGACCTGTCTTGTCGGTGCCGATGAACTCACGCCCGGCATCGATGGAAGAGAGCAGTGGTCCCGAAGTCGCACCGCCGCGCGTCACGGGCTGGGGGTGCAGGCGGCCGAGGCCGACGCCAGGAGGCTGGGGCACGTACTGCTTGCCGTCGCCGGAGACGAGGTAGTCGCAGGCGAAGGTCGCGCCGAGGCTCTGGGCCAGGCGCGCGGTCAGGGCGCCGGCGTCGCCGGGCTGCGCCGCCCCGTCCGCGTCCTGCGTGGCGGCCAGGAATGCGCGGTGCTTCTCCTCCAGCTGCGCCTGCATGCCGGCAATCGAGTCGTTGTCACGGGAGAGCGCGTCGCTGAAGCTGCGGTACGCGGTCACGCCGGTCAGGCCGCCCAGCGCGAGCAGCAGCAGCCCGCCGACGTCGAAAGGCAGGTTCGGGTTGGTGAAGTCGAAGTGCACAGATAGGAGAGTCACCAGCAGCGAGCCGATCGCCATCGGCCCGGCGATGGTCCACTCGAAGTAGGCGGCTCCGGCGATGGCCGCCATCAGACCGGCGATCGTGGGCACGAGCACGTCTGAGCCCGGGCGCCCGGCGCCCGCGCTCATCGAAGCTCCGGCGAGGATCAGCACGCCCGCGGCGGCCGCGAACGCGATCCTCATCGCGAACGACGCCCGCTGTGCCATCGCGGTTCGAAATTCTAAGAGTGGGTATCACGGACTCAGACTTGGTAAGCGTCGGGCTCTCCTAAACTCTGTCCAAGCTCAAGAAATGACCGTTTCCGAGCTGCTGCGGATCGCCGATCACCTGGATCGGAAGGACCAGGAAGTCGTCCGCCGGGCCTACGAGCGGGCGCTGTCGGCGCACGCCGGCCAGCGGCGGCTTTCCGGCGAGGAGTACGTGAACCACCCGATGGAGGTGGCCGCGATCCTGGCGGACCTGGAACTGGACGCCGAGACGCTCGCGGCGGCGCTGCTGCACGACACCGTCGAGGACACGCCGCTGACGGCCGAGGAGGTCGAGCACGAGTTCGGCCCGGAAGTGGCGCGCCTGGTGGACGGGGTGACCAAATTGGGCCGCATCTCGCTGCGCTCGGACCAGCAGCAGCAGGCCGAGAACATCCGCAAGATGATGGTCGCCATGGCCGAGGACCTCCGCGTGGTCCTCATCAAGCTCGCCGACCGGCTGCACAACATGCGCACGCTCGACCCGCTGCCGGAGGTCAAGCGCCGCAAGATCTCGCGCGAGACCCTCGATATCTACGCGCCGCTCGCGCACCGCCTCGGCATCGGCCAGATCAAGTGGGAGCTCGAGGACCTCGCGTTCCGCAACCTCGAGCCGGACGCGTACGACGACGTGGCCAAGCGCATCGCTCGCAAGCGAACCGAGCGCGAGCGCCTGGTGACGGACCTGCGAGAGATCCTGGCGCGTGAGCTGGAGAAGGTTGGCATCGGCGCCGACATCACCGGCCGGCCGAAGCACATCTACTCGGTGTGGCAGAAGATGACGCGCGATCAGAAGGACTTCACGGAGATCTACGACCTGTCAGCGATTCGCGTGCTGGTCGAGTCGGTGCGCGACTGCTACGGCGTCCTCGGGGTCGTGCATTCGCTCTGGAAGCCGGTGCCCGGGCGATTCAAGGACTACGTCGCGATGCCCAAGTCGAACGGCTACCAGTCGCTGCACACGACGGTGATCGCGCACACCGGCGAGCCGATCGAGATTCAGATCCGCACGCATGAGATGCACCGAGTCGCCGAGTTCGGCGTCGCCGCCCACTGGACCTACAAAGAGGGCGGCAATGACGCGAGCTTCGACCAGAAGCTCTCCTGGCTGCGCAGCCTCCTGGAATGGCAGACCGAGGTGGGGGACGCCGAGTCGTTTGTCGACAGCGTCAAGATCGACCTGTTCCAGGACGAGGTCTACGTCTTCACTCCGAAGGGCGATGTGCTCAACCTGCCCGCGGGATCGACTCCTGTCGACTTTGCGTATCGCATCCACACCGAGGTCGGGCACCGCTGCGTCGGCGGCAAGGTCAACGGCCGGATGGTGCCGCTCGATTACGAGCTGAAGAACGGCGAGATCGTGGAGATCGTCACCACGAAGCTGCCGCACGGACCCAGCCGCGACTGGCTGAACTTCGTCAAGAGCGCGTCCGCCAAGGAGCGAATTCGTAAGTGGTTCAAGAGCCAGCGCCGCGAAGAGAACGTGGCCAAGGGCCGGGACATGCTCGACAAGGAGCTGCACCGCATGCATCGCGTCTCGCTCACCGACCTGCCGGAAGGCAAGGTCGTGGAAATCGCAGCGACGTACAAGTACCCCGGCGTCGATGAATTTCTCGCCGCAATCGGATACGGCGATCTGTCACCGCACGCCGTGGTGATGCGCATGGCGATAACGACCGACGGGGCAGGCACCGACTTGCGCTCCATCCCGCTGATCCCATCGGCGGTGCCGACTCCGCGGGTTCTCGTACGCGGCGAGAAAGGCCTGCTCACGAAGATCGCGCCCTGCTGTCAACCGCTGCCCGGAGACCCGATCGTCGGATACACGACACGCGGCCGTGGCGTCACCGTGCACCGCGCCGATTGCATCAACGCGGTCAACGCGCAGGACCGCGAGCGCGTTGTGCCGGTGGACTGGGAGGTCGAGGGCACGCAGATCTACCCTGTCGCCATCAAGATCGAGGCGTTCGACCGGCAGGGCCTGCTCCGCGACATCGCGACGATCGTGGCTGAGAACCACGTGAACATGTCGGCGCTTGAGGTGAAGGTCCATGACGACAAGACGGCGGTCGTGTCCGCCACTGTGGAGATCGATTCGCTCGCTCAGCTCTCGCGCTTGATGGAAAAGATCGAAAGCGTCCGCGACGTGCACACGGTCGCGCGCGAGGCGTCATGACGGAGATGCGGCGCGAGATGCAAGTCGCCGCTACTCCGGAGGCGGTGTGGGACGAGATCACCAAGCAGGGCCGCAACGTCTGGTACTTCCTGCTCGACGTGGAAGGCGCCTTCGAGACCGGCAACCATGTCGTCTGGAAGGCCGGCGACGAGGTCGCAGAAGAGGCCGAGGTGGTTGCAGCGGAGCGGCCGCACCGGCTCGAGCTGCGAACGAGGCTGCTGTTCGCTCCCAACCTTGCAGCGCTGCCGCCACACAGGCTCGTCTGGGAGATTGCGCCTCAGGATGGCGGTTCCCGCGTGACGCTGGCCTGGGAAGCCGAGCCGGCCGCAAGCAATCTCTATGAGTCGGAGGCAGAAGGTCTGTTGCGCGGTCTGCGGCTGGCCGTCGACCCCTCGGCGCGCGAGGAGCTGGCGCGACTCCCGGAAATCGGCGAGGTCGAGATTCGAGACGTCACGCCCGAGCGTGTCGGCGACTACCTCGACTTCTTCGACCATCGCGCCTTTCGCGACTTCCCCGCCTGGCAGTCGTGCTACTGCATGGAGACGCACCGCGACCACACCGACGAGGAGTGGGCAGCGCGCACTGGCGCTGACAACCGCGCCGACATGCAGAAGCTGATCGGGGCCGGTCGCGTCACCGCGTTGCTCGCGTACGTCGACGGCAAGCCCGTCGGGTGGTGCAACTTCGGCGAAACGACGCGTCTGAGCGGCGTGATGAACAAGCTGCACCTCAACGCCGCGGAGCACAAGGGCGTCGGGTCGATCGCCTGCTTCGTCATCGCTGCTCCATATCGCGGTCACGGTGTCGCGACGAAGCTGCTTGATGCTGCGGTTGAGCGTTTGCGGTCTCGCGGCCTGCGTGCCATCGAGGCCTATCCGCGGCGCAAGGATGAGGGCAACGACCAGGCGCACTACCGCGGCTCCTGGCGCATGTACGAGAAGGCAGGCTTCGAGCCCTATCGCGAAACCGAGCGCTACTCGGTCGTCCGCAAGCAGCTCCAGTGAAACTCCGAGTCGAGTCCACCGCGGATCGGCAATTCGGCACGAACTCCTATCTGGTCGAGGACGAGGACACGCGTGACGCGGTGATCATCGA
>DATDML010000089.1:0-14796 GCA_036518815.1 Candidatus Dormiibacterota bacterium | reverse complement strand
ACGCTGTGCTCGAACCCCGCGTAACTGGTGCCCCACGCACGCTCTAGCAATTCATTCCGAGAAACGACCTCGCCCGGCCTCTCGGCCAGGATTCGCAACGTCATCAACGGCCTGCCTTCCAGACGAAGCTCGCGACCGTCGAGGCTCGCCGTCATGCGGCCCACGTCGACGCGCAGGCGCCCACGCACCAGCACATGCATTGTCGGCATGCGATCGCGCAGAGCGCCCCGAACTCTTGCCAGCAGCACCTGCCGGTCCGTGCCCTTCGTTATGTAATCGGCGGCGCCCCGCTCGATGCTCAGCACCTGGTCGCCCGGCGACGGCCGCGCACCGGTGAGGATGATCACTGGAAACGAGAGGCGATCTGCGCCCGAGCGGAGCTGGTCGAGCACCTCAGGCGCGTCCATGTCCGGCATCTCGTAGTCGAGCAGCATCAGGTCGGGCATGCCCGACCGCACGCTCGCGAGCGCTGCCGTGCCGCTCAGCGCGATGTCAACTGAATAGCCGGCGCGACGCAGCAGCTCCGCGGTCAGCTCAGCCGTGCGCGGTTCGTCGTCGACGACGAGCAACCTGGCGGGCGCGCCCATCCCCGGCAGGAAGCTAACACACGGAAGTTCAGCCAACGCTGAGGAAAAGATGAGTCTGGGCTGAGGTCGCGGCGCCCGGACCTGCCTAGCCTGCCACGCATGGGCCAGCTCCTTGATTTACAGGAAGCCAGGCGCCGACTGGGGCTGGCCCTCGAAGTCCTCTGTCACGACCGCTGGGTGCTCGGGTTCGTCCGCGGTGGTGCGCTGCAGCCGATCGCCGTCTCAGAAATCTCGCGCCGCCTGCTTCAGCCGCGCCCGTTGAACTCGCTGTCGCGCCGCGCCTTGTTCGAGCAGCGGCCGCTTGTCGTCAACTCCGTCTTTCCGTTCATGACGCCGACGAGCGGCTTCGATTGGGAGCTCGACTGGCCGGCGATCATGTATGCGCCGGTGGGCGACGCGGGTCAGCGTCCCACCGGCCTGCTCGTGCTTGGCTGCCGGCGTGACTACTGGTACACCGACGAGGACGTGCAGTACGCGAGCGGCCTCGGCGCGGCGCTCGCGCCGATGGTGTCGCAGCTGCGCGGTCGCCTAGGCCGCATGACCGAGCCGGAAGCCGAGGTCGTGCACCTCATGAGCTGCGGCATGTCAAGGGAGGAGATCGCAAAGGCGATCAAGGCCGGCTCGGTCGAGGCCGACGCGCTCATCGCGTCGGTGAAACGGAAGCTCAATCAGCGGACGCCGCACCGCATCCCGGTGTGCGTCTGGTGACCTGGCTAGTTCGGACCGAAGAGAAAAACGGTGGTCCCTCGGCCTTCCGTGCTGACGACCTCCAGCCGGCCGCCGATGCCCGCCGCCCGCTCGCGCATGCCGATGAGGCCGTAGCCGGCGGCATTTGACGATGCGAATCCCTGCCCCTCGTCCGAGACCTCGACGAGGAAGGGATGCGCCGCGAAATGCATGCGCACTCGGCAGATCGACGATCCCGAATGCTTGCGGACGTTGGTCAGCGCCTCGCGCACCACCAGGTTGACGACTTCGCGCTGCGGCGGCTGCAGCATCTCCTCGGTGCCGCTCGTCGCAATCTCGACGCGAATCGAATAGAGCCTCGCGAATTCCTCGGCCTGGTGTCGCAAATCGCCCACCAGGCCTTCCGGTCCGATCGGCCGAGGCCGAAGCTCGTCGAGCGTCTCGCGAACCTGCTTCAGCGAGCGCTCGACGATCTCGAACACACCCAGCAGCGTCCGGTCCTGGTCGCCGCGGTGCCTTTCCAGATAGACCTTGAACAGGGAGATGGCGCCCGCCAGCTCAGTGGCAAGGCCGTCGTGCAGCTCACGCGCTATCCGCGCCCGCTCTCGGGCGACGGCGGATTCAGTGGCCTCCAGCATCGCGACCTAGTCTAGGCGGCGCGCCATCGCCTCCAGAACGAGGCCATCAGGGCTGCCACCAGCGGGTGGCGCAGCCACCGCAGGGCGCGGCGGTACGGTACCCAGAGCCGTCGTGTCTCCTCCAGGGTCGCCTGCAAACGCTGCAGGTCGGCCTGAACCAGGCCGCGCTGGGTCGTAACCATCACCGCCAGCGCCTGGCCGCCCTTCGCGAGCCTGCGGGTCCAGATCGCCAGCACCAGCACCTCGACGAGGATCACAACTCCGGACGCGGCCAGCAGCCAGGGTCCGATCACTCCTTGCCGTCGCCCTCTTCGTCGATCGATCCGACTGGCGCGATCGCCACGACTCCGGCGTCGTCTGCGGTCACGCGCATGACGATCACGCCCTGCGTCTGCCGCCCGATCTGCGAGATGGCGCCGACCTGCGTTCGCAGCACCATGCCGCTCGCGCTGATGATCAGCACCTCCTCCTCCGGATCGCTGACCACGCGCATCGCCGCCAGCTTGCCCACCCGGTCGGTGACCTTGAGGGTGAACACGCCCTGGCCGGCTCGGTGGTGCATCGGGTACTCGGCGACCGGGGTGCGCTTGCCGTAGCCGCGCTCCGTCACGACGAGCACATCCCCATCCGGGACGGCCGTGCCCATGCCTGCGACTGAATCGCCCTGGCCGAGCTTGATGCCGATTACGCCCTGCGTGTCGCGGCCCATGGCCCGCACCTCTTCTTCGCTGAAGCGGATGGCCTTGCCCTGCGCGGTGGCGATGATGACCTCGTCGCGACCGGTCGTCGGCGTCACCCAGTCGAGCTCGTCACCCTCCTGGAGGTTGATGGCGATGAGACCGTTGCGGCGCACGTTCGCGTACTCGCGCAGCGCCGTCTTCTTTATGTATCCGTTCTTCGTGACCATCAGCATGTAGTGCGCTTCCGTCTCGGACTCGGGACGGATGAACACCGCGGTCACGCGCTCGTTGCCTCCGATGTCGATCAGGTTGTTGATCGGCACGCCCTTCGCCTGCCGTTCGCGCTCTGGCACCTCGTGCACGCGCAGCTGGAACACCCGTCCGTTCTGCGTGAAGAAAAGGATCGAGGCGTGCGTGTGGGTCGTGAGGAGGTGCTCCGCGTAGTCCTCCTCACGCGTGCCGCTCGGCGCTTCGCCACCTGCGGTCGGGCGGGCGCCCTTCAGGCCGACGCCCCCGCGCTTTTGCGCGCGGAACACCCGCAGCGGCTGGCGCTTCACATAACCGCGATGCGTGAGGGTGACCACCACGTCCTCTTTGTGCACGAGGTCCTCGGCCGACAGTTCCGTTGCCTCCTGCTCGCTGATCTCGGTGCGGCGGTCGTCGCCGTACTTCTTGATCAGCTCGTCCATCTCGTCTTTGATGAGCTGGCGCACCTTGCGATCGCTGGCCAGGATGCTCTCGAGGTAGGCGATGGTCTTGATGACCTCCTCGTACTCCTCATCGATCTTGTGCCGCTCGAGCCGGGTCAAGCGACCCAGGGTGAGGGCGAGGACCGCTTTCGCCTGCCGCTCGGAGAGTCCGAACTTCGTCTGCAGCTGGGTCGACGCGGTGTCGGTGTCAGACGCCGCGCGAATCGTCTTGATGACCTCGTCGAGATGGTCGAGGCAGATCTTGAGGCCCTCGAGGATGTGCGCCCTCTCCTGGGCGCGCTCGAGGTCGAACCGGGTGCGGCGGAGGATGACGTCGCGGCGATGCTCGATGAAGAGCTGCAGCGCCTGCTTCAGGCTGAGCACGACGGGGCGGCCGTCGACGATCGCCAGCATGATCACGCCGAACGACTGCTGCAGCTGCGTGTGCTTGTAGAGATTGTTCAGGACCGTGTAGACCTGGGCCTCGCGCTTGAGCTCGATGACGATGCGCATGCCCGAGCGGTCCGACTCGTCGCGCAGGTCAGCGATGCCTTCGAGACGCCGCTCCGAAACCAGCTCAGCGATCTTCGCGACAAGCGCCGCCTTGTTCACCGCGTACGGCAGCTCGTCGATGATGATGCGCTCGCGGCCGTTTGGCGCCTGCTCGAATGTGTGCCGCGCCCGCACGATGATGCGGCCGTGGCCTGTCGAGTACGCGGCCTTGATGCCGCTGGTGCCCATCACGAGGCCGCCGGTCGGGAAGTCCGGGCCCTTGACGAAGCCCAGCAGGTCCTCGCCCGTCGCATCCGGAGTCTCGACCAGGTGCTTCACCGCGGCGCACACCTCGCGCAGGTTGTGCGGCGGGATGTTGGTGGTCATGCCGACCGCGATGCCGGTGGCGCCGTTGATCAGCAGGTTCGGAATTCGCGCCGGCAAAACAGCGGGTTCGGTCTCCGATCCGTCGTAGTTGGGGATCATGTCGACCGTCTGCTTGTCGATGTCGGCCATCAGCTCCGCCGTGATGGCGGAGAGGCGAGCCTCGGTGTACCGCATGGCGGCCGGAGGGTCGCCGTCGACGCTGCCGAAGTTGCCCTGACCGTCGATCAGCGGATAACGCAGCGAGAACGGCTGGCCCATGCGCACGAGCGCGTCATAGACCGCGTCATTGCTGTGCGGGTGGTAGAGCTTGAGCACGTCGCCGACGAAGGCGGCGCACTTGCGATACCGGCTGGCTGACGTCGCGCCGGCGCCCTGCATCGCGTACAGGATCCGGCGCTGCACCGGCTTCAGCCCGTCACGCACCTCGGGCAGAGCCCGGCTGATGATGACGGACATCGCGTACTCCATGTAGGAGGTCTGCATCTCCTCCTGGAGATTTCGCGTCAGTACGGTGCCGAGGTTGTCGTCAGCCATATCGCTCCTAGTTCATTCCTGGAACTTGCCGAGCACGACCACCGCGTTATGACCGCCGAAGCCGAAGCCGTTCGACATCGCGATGTTGACTTCCTTGCGGCGTGCGGTGTTCGGCACGTAATCGAGGTCGCATTCTGGGTCGGGGTTCTCGTAGTTGATGGTTGGGTGGATCATGCCGCGGTTGATGGTGAGCACAGTCGCGATGGCTTCCACGGCGCCAGCGGCACCGAGCAGGTGGCCGATCATCGACTTGGTGCTGCTGATCGGAACTTTGTACGCGTGCTCGCCGAGCGCGAGCTTCAGCGCCTTGGTCTCCGCCGCGTCGTTCAGCTGCGTCGAGGTGCCGTGGGCATTGACATAGTCGACGTCGCCTGGCGCAACGCGGGCGTCCATCAGCGCCAGCGTCACCGCCCGCGCCGGCGCCTGGCCGGTCTCGTCGGGAGCGACCTGGTGATAGGCGTCGCACGTGAGCCCGAAGCCGAGCACCTCGCCATAGATGCGCGCGCCACGCCCCAGTGCATGGTCGAGCGACTCGAGGACGAGCACCCCGGCGCCTTCACCTGGCACGAACCCGTCTCGGTCGCGATCGAACGGACGGCTCGCTTTCTCCGGCGCGTCGTTACGAGTCGACAGAGCGTGTAGGGCATCGAACGCGTAAATGCCGACCTCGCACAGGCCGCAGTCCGCCCCGCCGGCCAGCATCACGTCGGCGTCGCCGTGCTGGATGGCACGTGTCGCGTCGCCGATGGCGTGTGTAGACGCCGCGCACGCCGTGACCATGGTGGCGTTGTGACCACGTATTCCGAACCTCATCGCCACCGAGGCTGCTGCCATGTTGGGGAGGATCGTCGGTATCCAGGTGGGACTGACGCGGCCTTTGACCGCATACGTCCCCGCTCCTTCGGTCATCTCCATGAAGCCGCCGATGCCGGTGCCGAGGTCCACCCCGACGCGGAAGCTGTCTTCTTTCGAGACGTCGAGATCGGCGTCGGCCAACGCCATCGTCGCGGAAGCCACTGCCACCTGCGAGAAGCGCGCGAGTCGCTGCGCAGCCTTACGGTCCATGTACTGCGCGGCGTCAAAACCACGCACCTCGCACGCGAATTTGGTACTCAGCCTTTCGGTCGGCCACTTGTCGCTCGCGCGGGCCGTGCTGCGGCCTTCGATCAGCCCATCCCAATACTCGTCCAGCGTCTTTCCGAGCGGGTTTACCGTCCCCATCCCGGTGATCACGACGCGCGTGCGTCCGTTCGTTTTGGTCACTTTCCCACCTCAGCGCGAATCTTACCGACGAGCCCGTTTGCGACCGCCTCGCGCGTGACGCGGATGGCGTTCTTAACAGCCCGTGCGTCAGAACGGCCGTGGGCGATGACTGCGACACCGTCGATGCCGAGCAGGGGCGCGCCGCCGAACTCTCGCCAGTCGATGCGCGCGCGCAGCCGGCGCACGTCATTGCGAATGAGCAGGCCGCCGATTTTTCCGGTCGCGGTGCGGGGGATCTCGTCACGCAGATTGCGGAAAAGGAATTCCGCCGTCGCCTCCGCCATCTTGATCGCCACGTTGCCGACGAAACCGTCGGCGACGATCACGTCCGCCTTCGATGCGTACAGGTCCTTCGGTTCTACATTGCCGATGAATCCGCGCATCGAGCCCTTCAAGCGCTTGCTCGTCTCGCGCACGCGCTCGTCGCCCTTGCCCTCCTCCTCGCCGTTGCTCAGCAGCCCGACGCGAGGTTCAGCGCGTCCCATCATCTCGCGCGCGTAGACGGCGCCCATGGCTGCGAACTGCACGAGGTACTCGGGCTTGGAGTCGACGTTCGCGCCCACGTCCAGGAAATAGGCGAAGCCGTCGCGCGTCGGAATGATCGAGCCGAGCGCCGGCCGTTCAACTCCCCTGATGCGCCCCTGCACGAACAGCGCGGTGGCCATGATGGCGCCCGAGTTGCCGGCGGACACCCAACCGTCGGCGCGCCCCTCACGACAGAGCTTCGCGCACACGGCCATTGACGAATCCGGTTTCGCGCGCACGGCTTGCGCCGGATGCTCGCCCATGCCGACCACCTGCGTGCAGGGCACCAACACGAGCTTCCTGTACTTGTCGAGGAGCGGTTGGATCGAGCCCGGCAGGCCGACGGCCATGATCTCGACGTCCGATTCGTCTGCAGCCTGCGCCGCGCCGAGCAGCACTTGGTCTGGCGCGTTGTCGCCGCCCATGGCGTCGACAGCTATGCGCACGTGACGAGACCTACTACTTAGATGTCGAGGTTGCGGACGCTCTTGGCGTGCGCCTGGATGAACTTCTTGCGCGGCTCGACGTCGGGGCCCATCAGCTTCTCGAAAATCTCGTTCGCCTCCGCGGCGTCGTCGACGGTGACTCGCAGCAGCACGCGAGTCTCGGGATTCATCGTGGTCTCCCACAGCTCCTCGGCATTCATCTCGCCGAGACCCTTCATACGCTGCACCTCTGCGCCTTTGCCGAGCTGCTTCATCGCCTTGTCGCGATCCCCATCGGAGCGGCACCACAAAGCCTGCTTGCCCTTCAGCACCTTGTACAGCGGCGGCTGCGCCATGTAGAGGTAGCCCTTGTCGATGATTTCCGGAAAGTGGCGGAAGAAAAAGGTGAGCAGCAGCGTGCGGATGTGACTGCCGTCGACATCGGCGTCGGTCATGCTCACGATCCGGTGGTAGCGGATCTTCTCGATGTTGAAGTTGTCGCCGATGCCCGCGCCCATCGCGGTGATGAGGTCGCGGATGACCTCGAAGCTCAGCACTTTGTCCAGGCGCGCCTTCTCGACGTTGAGGATCTTGCCGCGCATCGGCAGAATTGCCTGGAACCTGCGGTCGCGGCCGCCCTTCGCGGTGCCGCCGGCGGAGATACCCTCCACGATGTACAACTCGCACAGCGCGGGATCGCGCTCCGAACAGTCGGCGAGCTTGCCCGGCAGCGTGCTCGACTCGAGAAGGCTCTTGCGCTGCACGAGGTCACGAGCTTTGCGCGCGGCTTCTCGCGCACGCGCCGCCGTCAGTGACTTCTCGATGATGCGGCGGCCTTCTGAAGGGTTCTCGTCGAGATACTGCGTGAGGCCTTCAGTCAGGGCCAGCGAAACGTGGCCCTGCACCTCCGCGTTGCCGAGCTTCCCCTTGGTCTGGCCTTCGAACTGCGGCTCGATCACCTTGACGCTGATGACCGCGGTCAAGCCCTCGCGCACGTCCTCGCCCGTGAGATTCGGGTCCGACTCCTTCAAGATGCCGGCCTTGCGCGCGTAGCGGTTGAGGACGTTCGTGAGCGCCGACCGGAAACCGGTCAGGTGGGTGCCGCCCTCGATCGTGTGGATGGTGTTGGCGAACGAGAGGACGTTCTCGACGAACGTGTCGTTGTACTGCAGCGCCACCTCTGCCTGCGTACCTTCGATTGCGCGGTCCACGTAGAAGGGCGCGGAGTTGACCACGACCTTGCCGCGGTTTAGCGCGCGCACGAACGAGACAATGCCGCCCTCGAAATAGAAGGTGTTCGACACGCCGAGGCTTTCGTCGTTCAGCACGATCTCGAGTCGTTTGTTCAGGTAAGCCATCTCGCGAAGGCGGTGCTGGATGGTGTCGTGATCGAACTTCGTGTCCGGGAAGATCTGCGGGTCGGGCCAGAACCGGACAATCGTTCCAGTGCGGTCGGTCTTGCCCTCAGCTTTCACCGCGCCTTTCGGCACCCCCCGCTCGTACGCCTGGCGGTAGATGCGCTTGTCGCGGTGCACAGCGACCTCGAGCTTCTCGCTCAGGAAGTTGACAGCGGACACGCCGACGCCGTGGAGGCCTGATGAAACCTTGTAGCCGCCGCCGCCGAATTTCCCGCCCGCGTTGAGGCGGGTCATCACCAGCTCGAGGGCGGACAGCTTCTCCTTCTTGTGCACGTCCACAGGGATGCCGCGGCCGTCGTCGTCGACCTCGCAGCTGCCGTCGGCGTGCAGCGTGACGACGATGCGCTTGGCGTGGCCGGCGAGCGCCTCGTCGACGGCGTTGTCGACCACCTCGTAGACCAGGTGGTGGAGCCCCGTGGTGCTCGTCGAGCCGATGTACATGCTCGGACGTCGCCGGACGTGCTCCCGCCCCTCCAGGACCTGGATCTGCTCGGCGGTGTAGGCCGACGCCGCGCCGCTGGAGGCAGGCCTGCGGCTACCTTCGGGCAGGGGTTTTCGAACTGCCATTTGGGGTTAGTTCAGGCCTCCCAGCGGGGTGGACTTGTAGGGGACAACTGGGGAGAGGTTCAGGATTCCAATTTTACCTGATTTCGAATACGAAAATGGCCGGGGCCGCCGGTCTTAACAGGCCTATTTTGCGGGCCGTTTCCAGCGCAAAATCGGGTCCTCGCTCTGGCCGGTCAGATAAGCGGTGATCTGGCGCGCCGTTCCGACCTCGTCGAGTCTCCCCACTGGCAGGCTGCGAGGCTCCGAATGCAGCGCGGCGGGGTCGGTGCGGGCCTGGCTCACGATGTCCTTCAGGGCCGCCGCGAACGAGTCGAGCGTGGCCTTGCTCTCGGTTTCTGTGGGCTCGACCATGATGGCCTCAGGCACCACCAACGGGAAGTAGATCGTGGGCGCGTAGAAGTCCCGCTCCAGCAGGCCTTTGGCCACGTCGAGTGCCTTAATGCCGTCCGCCGCCAGGTTGTGCGCGCTCGCCACGAACTCATGCATGCATGGACCCCCGTGCGGGATCTCGAGCACGCCTTCGACCTGCTTCATCAGGTAGTTCGCCGAGAGCACTGCGTCCAGCGACGCCTGCGTGAGGCCGTCGCCGCCCATGGCCAGGATGTACGTGTACGCGCGGACGAGCATCCCGAAGTTGCCGTAGAAGCTGCGCACACGGCCGATCGACTTGGGGCGCTTGAAATCCAGCGTGAAGTGGCCGTCCGACTTTTCCACGGTCGGATGCGGCAGGAAGGGCACGAGCTCGGCCTTGACGCCAACCGGGCCGGCGCCAGGACCGCCGCCGCCGTGGGGCGTGGTGAATGTCTTGTGCAGGTTCATGTGCACGGCGTCGAAGCCCATGTCGCCCGGCCGGCAGACGCCCATGAAGGCGTTCAGGTTGGCGCCATCGTAGTAGAGCATGGCGCCAGTGGCATGCACCATTTCCGCGACATCCAGTATCTCGCGCTCGAACAGGCCCAAGGTGTTGGGGTTCGTAAGCATCAGGGCGGCGACGCTCCCCGACAGCTTCGACTCCAGGTCCGCCAGGCTGATCCGGCCGTCAGGACCGGACTTCACCTCAACGACCTGGAAGCCGCTGAGCGCGGCGCTAGCCGGGTTGGTGCCGTGGGCGGAGTCCGGCACCAGAACCTGGGTCCGCTTGTCGCCGCGGGAGCGGTGGTAGGCCTGAATCATTCGCAGCGCGGTCCACTCGCCATGCGCCCCCGCCGCGGGCTGCAGAGTGACGCGATCGACGCCGACCACCTGGCAGAGGGCGCGTTCGAGCTGCCACATGAGCTCCAGGGCGCCCTGCGCGGTTTCCTCGTCCTGGTACGGATGAAGGCCGGCGAAGCCGGGCAGAGACGCCGCGGCCTCGTTGGCGACCGGGTTGTACTTCATCGTGCAGCTGCCCAGGGGGTAGAACTGCTCGCTGATCGAATAGTTCAGCGACGCCATCCGACTGTAGTGGCGCATGATCTCGGGCTCGCTGAGCCGCGGCAGGTCGGGCCGTCTCGTCCGCAGCACGTCCTTTGACAGCACGTCGGCGGGCCCGGGCGCTTGCACACCTGCCACCGGCAGCCGAGGCGGCTCGGCGCCGTCGCGACTGAGCTCGAAGCTGAGGGGCTCGGTCATGCGCTCACAGCCTGTATCAGCTCATCGATCGCGGCCGGGTCGTTGACCTCAGTGCACGTGAACGTCAGCACGCCCTTCAGCTCGCGGAACCAGCGGCTCACATCGAGGCCGCCGAGGATTCCCTTTTTCGCCAGCTTGCGCAGCAGCGGCTTCGACTTCGGCGCGATGATCGGAAACTCGTTCAGGAACTGCCGCTCGGGGAATGCCATCTCCCACCCCGGCAGCGCGGCCAGCCGTTCCGCCAGGTAGTGCGCCCGCTGGAAGCCGACGTCCGCCACCTGGCGCAGCCCCGCCTCGCCCATATACGTGAGGTACACGCTGGCCGCGAGAGCGCACAGCGAATGGTTCGTGCAGATGTTGGAGGTCGCCTTCTCGCGCCTTATGTGCTGCTCGCGGGCGGTCAGCGTCAGCACGAAGCCGCGCCGGCCCTGGGCGTCGTGCGACTTGCCGATCAGCCGCCCGGGCAGCCGCCGCACCAGATCCTTGGTGCACGCGATGAAACCGACGTGAGGGCCACCGTAGCTGGCGGCCAGTCCGAGCTGCTGGCCCTCTCCGACCGCGATGTCGGCGCCGTACTCGCCAGGCGGCGCGATGATCGCGAGGCTGATCGGGTCGACGCACGCGATGGACAGGGCGCCCACCGAATGCGCACGCTCAGTCAGCGCCCGCGCGTCCACCAGCAGGCCCAGGAAGTCCGGTTGCTGGAAGATCACCGCCGCGGTTTTGGCGCTCGGCTGATCGCCGCGCTTCACGCGCAGCCCCCGACCTTCGCTGAAAGTGAGCAGCACCTCGACGTATTCGGGGTGCACGTAGCCCGCCACCAGGATCTCATCGCGGCCCGTCTGGACCCGGGCCATCATGGCCGCCTCTGCCACGGCGGTGGCGCCGTCATAGAGTGACGCGTTCGCGACGTCCATGCCCGTGAGCTCGGCGATGAGCGTCTGGAACTCGAAAATGGCCTGGAGCGTGCCCTGGCTGGCCTCCGGCTGGTAGGGCGTGTAGGCCGTGTAGAACTCGGGCTTGCCAGTCACGGCGGCAACCGCTGTCGGGATGAAGCGCTTGTAGACGCCGCCTCCGCGGAACGTGAGCCGGTCGGCAAACACTCGGTTGGCGGCGGCCAGGTCGCGGACGGCGGTCATCGTTTCGAACTCGGACAGTCCGCGCGGCAGCTTGAGGTCGTGGATGCGGAGCGAAGCCGGGATGTCCGCCAGCAGGGCGTCCATAGATTCAACCCCGATCGCCGCGAGCATCTCCTCCCGCTCCTGCGGCGAGTGGACCAGATAGGGCACTAGTGGCCGCCTGCCTCCGCAGACTCCTTGTAAGCCCCCTCGTCCATGAGGTCGGCCGGCAGGTCGCCTTTGAGGTCGACCTTGAGGATCCAGCCCTCGCCATAGGGGTCGGAGTTCACGAGCTCCGGGTTGGCGGTCAGCTTCTCGTTCACTGCAGACACGGTGCCGTCGACAGGGGCGTAAAGGTCGCTCGCCGCTTTGACCGACTCGATCACGCCGAAGGCCTCGCCCTTGCCGAGCTTTCGCCCCGGCTTCGGCAGGTCCAGAAAGACCACGTCGCCGAGCTGCGCCTGGGCGAAATCGCTGATGCCCACCGTGGCGGTCTTGCCGTCCACCGTCACCCACTCGTGCGTCTTCGAGTAGCGCCGCTCAGCCATCGACCACTCCCTTCTTCAGTTGCGCGCCGGTGCGGTCGCCGAGTGGGCCGAGCCCCGGTAGAACGGCAGCTTGGTCACCTCGGCCGGGGTTTCGCGTCCGCGGACGTCGACCGAGACCGTGTCCCCAGCCCGCAATGATGGGCCTTCCACCAAAGCGAGCGCGATGGGGTGCCCGAGGAAGAACGAATGCGTGCCGCTGGTCACCGTTCCGATCTTCGCGCCGTCCCGAAGCACCGCCGATCCGTGCCGCGTGATGCTGCCGGGCTGCAGGCTGAGACCGACCATCCGGCGGCCGGGCCCCGTCTCTTTGACCTTCGCCAGAGCTTCGCGGCCGATGAAATCGCCCTTTTCGAGCTTGACAGTCCATCCGAGCCCCGCCTCGTAGGCGTTGATCGACTCGTCCATGTCGTTGCCCCACAGGCGCAACGCCGCCTCGAGTCGAGCCGCGTCACGCGCCCCGAGGCCGGCGGGCAAGACGCCTTGCGCCCGGCCGTGGTCGAGGATCGCGTCCCAGACGTCGCCGACGTGGGCTGACGGGACGAACAGCTCGAATCCATCCTCGCCGGTGTAGCCCGTGCGGGAGATGAAGCCGTCGACCCCGGCGATCGCGCCCTTGGTGAAGCCGAAATACGCCAGGTGGCGGGTGTCGCTCGTCTTGGACGGCAGCAGCTCCTCGGCGCGCGGGCCCTGGAACGCGATCAGGCTGACGTCGAGCGTCTTGTCGTCCATCGTCACGCCGCGAGGCAGGTGCTTGCGCAGCCAGGCTACGTCCTTCTCGCGATTGGACGCGTTGACGACAACTATGAAATCGGTGTC
Source organism: Candidatus Dormiibacterota bacterium (assembly GCA_036518815.1). Taxonomy (GTDB): domain Bacteria; phylum Chloroflexota; class Dormibacteria; order Dormibacterales; family Dormibacteraceae; genus CF-118. Next base: position 1,811 of record DATDML010000089.1, on the reverse strand, counting down.
GGCGCTCTTGTAGATGACGAGGTCGTCGATGATGCCGCCCGCCTCGTTGCACATGAGGTTGTACTGGGCGTGGCCGGGCTGCAGCTGCGCGACGTCGTTGGTCACCACATGGTTCAGGAAGTCGCTTGCCGCCTCGCCGACGACGTTCAGCCGGCCCATGTGCGACACGTCGAAGAGGCCTGCCGCCTTGCGCACGGCGAGGTGCTCGTCCTTGATCGAGGTGTACTGCTGCGGCATGTCCCAGCCGCCGAAGTCGACCATGCGCGCGCCGAGCGCAATGTGGCGGTCGTAGAGGGGTGTGCGGTTCGCCAAGCTCAGTTGAGGCTAGGGTCGATTTCGGCCTCGCCGTCGGCCTCGACCTCGACCGCTTCGGGATCGATGTACTGCAGGAGCTCTTCGTCGTGGCGGCGGCGCGCGTCCGTGACGACCTGCGCCACGTAGCGCGTGCGATCGGCGGACCACTCGAGCTTGCGGCCGATCTCGACTTCGGTCGGGGCACGGTGCAGCTCGCGGCGCAGCAGCGTCTCCACGCGGTCGTAGTCCTCGCAAGCCACCACCAGCTGCTCAGCCTCGTGCACCGCGGCGGCCTCGGCGTCGATGGCGATCGTCAGCTGCGCGGCGATGTGGGCCTCGGCGAAGCGACCGAAGTCCGATCCGCTGCTGCCGTCGTATGCATGGATGGCCTCAATGAGCCCGATCGACCCTTCCTGGACCAGGTCGCCGAGCGGCAGGCCTTCTCCGCTGCGTGTCCTCGCCAGGCGTAGAACGGTCGGCATGAAGGCTTCTACGAGCCGGTCCTGGCTCGCCTTGTCGCCGGCGCCGGCGCGGCGTAGAAGCTCCCGCTGCTCCTCCGTTTCCATCGTTTCGATTCTAAGGACGGTAATCAGCGGGCCTATTGTCCCCACCCTACCCTCCCCGCAGGCGGGGAGGGGCGGGGAGGAATGTTCCACGTTTTACATGCGTCCGTCGAATAATCGTGGCGTGCGTTTCATCCGGCTGACGCTGGTGGCGCTGGTGGTGCTGATGCTCATGCCGCGGCCTGCGCTGGCGGCCGCGCCGACGGTGCTCCGCGCCGACCTGACCGGCGACATCAACAACATCACCTCCGCGTATATGTCGACAGAGGTTGCCCGAGCCGAGGCCGATCGCTCGAGCGCCCTGCTCGTGGTGCTCAACACGCCCGGCGGCATCTCCACGTCGATGGACGAGATCGTCACCTCCCTCCTGAACTCCACTGTGCCGGTCATCGTCTATGTGTCGCCCGACGGCGCGCGGGCCGCATCCGCCGGCCTTTTCGTCGCCCAGGCGGCGGACGTTCTGGCGATGGCGCCCGGGACCAACATCGGCTCCGCGCACCCGATCGACGCGAGCGGCGCGGACCTGACCGGCGACCTCGGCACGAAGGTGCTCAACGACGCGGTCGCGCGGGTGCGAAACCTCGCCTCGATGCACGGGCGCAACGCCGACTGGGCCGAGGACGCCGTTCGCAACAGCGTAAATATCAGCGCAGAGGACGCAGTCCGCCTGCACGTCGCCGACCTCGAGGCCAACGACGTGCCGTCGCTGCTCGGCGCGCTGGACGGCCGCGAGGTCACCAGGCCCAACGGCTCGCTGACCATCCACACTGCCGGCGCCATCGTCACCGACGACCCGATGCCCTTCTGGCAGGTCTTCGTCGGGGCGCTGATCGATCCGACCGTGGCCGCCCTGCTGTTGCTGCTGGCCGCCTACGGCATCATCACCGAGCTGTCGTCGCCGGGCGCGATCCTTCCCGGCGTGGTCGGCGGGATCGCGGCGGTGCTCGCGGTGGT
>DATDML010000088.1:0-6387 GCA_036518815.1 Candidatus Dormiibacterota bacterium | reverse complement strand
GGTCGCGGCCTACCCGTCGCTCGCGGGCGTGATGATGCTGCGCGAGCTCTGGGTGTCGGCGGAGGCGCTCGCCGTCTTCCGAGTGCATCCCCTGGGGGTGGTCATGTCGGGCTTGCGCCGTGAGGGGCCCAGCGCGCTGCCGCAGACCAACGTCCGGCGGCTGGTGGACCGCGCGCTGCAGCTCACGGGATTCACCACCTTCGAGCAGCTCCGGCTGCCGCTCTCGATCGTCGCGACCGACTACAACTCGGGCCGCAAGACGATCTTCAAGTCCGGCGACCTGACCCCGGCGCTGCTCGCGACCACCGCGATCCCTGGAGTGTTTCCGTCGGTGGTGATCGACGGCCGCGAGCACATGGACGGCGGCGTGGTCGACAACACGCCGCTCGACGTCGCCGTCGAGGACGGCGGCAAGGACATCCTCGCCATCAGCCTCATGGCGGGCGCGGAGCACGAGGAGATGCCGACCACCTGGACCGAGCTCATCGCCCGCACTTTGCAGCTGACGCTGCACCACCAGATGCTGGCGGAGTACGAGCGGCTACGCGACCGCGCGCGCATGGTCGTGCTGTGCCCGGTCACGTCGCCCAAGGCGACGTGGGAGATGCGACGCATGCACCTGGAAGCCGTGATGGAAGGCTCGCGGGAGGCGACCAGGGCGCTTCTGGCGCAGCGCGGGGCCAAGCTCTTTCGGCACTCGGGAATTCATTACCTGCCTTTGCCGTGACCCAACTTTTGCCGGCAAAACTACGTCCGGGTGCGGCCTGGAGGCTACTTCTGCCGGCAAAAGCTAGGATTTAGCCCGTCCCAGCGGCATGAACCTGGCGCCTGGGGACCGGCGCAAACGGCCGCCGGTCCTTGCCGGAGCGGGCGATTCAAAGGAGGACCATCCGTTGCCCAGTCTCTTCACGTCGGAATCGACCACCGAAGGCCATCCCGACAAGCTCGCCGACCAGATCTCGGACGCGATCCTGGACGCGATCCTCGCCAAGGACCCGCTGGCGCGGGTCGCGTGCGAGGCCATCGTGACCACCGGCCTGGCCATGGTCGTGGGCGAGATAACCACTGATTGCTACGTGGACATCCCGCGCATCGTCAGGCAGACGGCTCGCGAGGTCGGCTACACGCGCGCGAAGTACGGGTTCGATGCGGAGACATGCGGCATCGTCACCAGCATCGACGAACAGTCGCCCGACATCGCGCAGGGCGTCGACGCGGGCGGCGCGGGCGACTCCGGAATGATGTTCGGCTTCGCATGCGATGAGACGCCGGAGCTGATGCCCCTGCCCATCAGCCTCGCGCACGCGCTGGCGCGCCGGCTCGCCGATGCGCGAAAGAGCAAGACGCTCAACTACCTGCGGCCTGACGGCAAGGTCCAGGTGACCGTGCGCTACGGCGAGTCAGGCAAGCCCGAGGCAGTGGACAACGTAGTGGTTTCCGCTCAGCACCACGACGAGGTGGACACCGCGCAGCTGCGTGCCGAGGTCACCGAGCACGTGATCAACGCGGTCATCCCCGACGCATTGCGCGACAAGCAGATGCGCGTTTTCATCAATCCGACAGGCCGATTCGTCATCGGCGGACCAGTCGCCGATGCAGGGCTGACCGGCAGAAAGATCATGGTCGACAGCTACGGCGGCTACGCTCGGCATGGCGGCGGGTGCTTCTCGGGCAAGGATCCGACTAAGGTCGATCGCGCCGGCGCGTACGGCGCGCGTTACGTCGCCAAGAACGTCGTCGCGGCGGGCCTCGCGACTCGCTGCGAGGTGCAGGTGTCGTACGCCATCGGCGTCGCCAAGCCGGTCGCGGTTCGCGTCGAGACATTCGGCACGGGACGCGTGCCCGAGGACCGCATCGCCACGGCGATCACGCGCTTGTTCGACCTGAGTCCGCTGGGCATCATCAAGGAGCTCAACCTGCGCCGGCCGCTGTACCGGCAGACCGCGGTGTACGGACACTTCGGCCGGACCGACATCGACCTCCCGTGGGAGTCGACCGCGCGAGCGAAAGAGTTCGCGGCGGAAGTCGCACCGAGCGGCGCCACGACGTCTTGACGAAAACGATCGCGGTCATTCCGGCGGGTGGGGCGGGCACGCGACTGTGGCCGCGGTCGCGACGCTCCACACCCAAGCACGCGCTGCCGCTGGGCGGTAGCGGGCGGCCGTTGCTGCGCGATGCGTACGACCGCGCCACCGACGTTGCGGACGAGGTGTACGTCCTGACCGAAGAGCGGCAGCGGGAAATCATCACCGGCGTGCTGCCGGAGGTTGACTCGGCGCACCTCATCATCGAGCCGGTAGCGCGCGGCACCACCAACGCGTACGGGCTGGCCGCGCTGACGCTCGCCGAGCGTCACGCTGACGCGGTGATGCTCACGCTTCCGGCTGACCACGTCGTGCGCGGCAAAACCGCGGTGCGGCGGGCGGTGATGACGGCGGTGAAGGCGGCCACGTCGGCCGAGTCCATCGTCGCCATCGGCCTCAAGCCCACGTTCCCGTCGACAGGCCTGGGCTACATCCACGCGCCGCGGCGCGGCCCAGCCGGAACCTTCCGCGTGGCGCGATTCGTCGAGAAGCCGAACCTCGCGACCGCCCGCCGCTTCCTGAAGGCCGGCGGCTACTACTGGAACCTGGCCTGGTTTTCGTGGCTGCTGCCGGTGTTCATCGCAGAGCTCGGACGGCATGCTCCGCGGCACCTCACCGGGCTGCGCAAGGTCCTGGCGGCGCGCGTGGCCGGCGACGAGAAATCTGCCGCGGCGATCTACCAGCGCCTGCCGGTCGAGGTCGTGGACCGCAGCGTCATGGAGAAGACCCACCGCCTGCTGCTGGTCCCGGCCGAGTTCGAGTGGGCCGACATCGGCAACTGGGCCGAGCTGGCTGCGCGGGTTCGCTCCGATGCGCGCGGCAACTCCGTCGAAGGCGAGACCGTGCTGGTGGACACGCGCAACAGCGTGATCCTCGGCGACCGGCGGCTCATCGCCGCCATCGGCCTCGAGGACCTGATCATCGTCGACACTGAGGACGCGATCCTCGTCTGCCCGCGGTCGCGCGCGCAAGACGTTAAAGCCGTGGTCGACGCGCTCAGACGTTCGGGCAAAACCCGTTACCTATAGTCACCCCGCGAAATCATCGATTCGCGGGGACCCCGGCTTGATTCTCCAAGCGGTTAACGTGTAACCGTGACGCTACCCGAGATCAAATTCGGGACCGATGGCTGGCGGGGGATAACCGGCGACGACTTCACCTACGCGTCAGTGCGGCGCGTGGCGAAGGGCGTTGCCGATTACATCAAGAGTCGCTCCAGCGACCCGCTCGCTGTGGTCGGCTACGACTGCCGGTTCGCGAGCGAGGAGTTCGCGCGATTGGTGGCGGACGTGTTCGCGGCCAACGGACTGAAGAGCCTCCTGTTCAACCGGCCCTCGCCGACCCAGGTCGTGTCGTGGACGGTCATCGACCGCAAGGCGACCGGCGGCGTGGCCATCACCGCGAGTCACAACCCGTACCTGTTCAACGGCGTCAAGTACAAGCCGGAAACAGGGAGCTCGGCGCCGACCGAGGTCATCAAGGAGCTCGAGCAGCGCATCAACGCGCTGGGCGAGGTTGCATCGCCGGACCGCGAGCAGGTCGAGTCGTTGGTGACGGTTTACGACCCGCGCGAGGCGTACTACAGGCAGGTCGGCAAAATGGTGGACCTCGACGAGGTCCGCAACGCCGGCCTCAAGGTCGTGCACGAGACCATGCACGGCTCAGGTTTCGGCTACGTCAAAGAGCTGATCGGCGGCGGCAAGACCACAGTCACCGAGCTGCACGCCGACCGCAATCCGTTCTTCGGCGGCCATCCACCGGAGCCGATTCCACCGAACATCGACGACGCGATCGCGGTCATGAAGAAGGGCGGATTCGACCTGTGCATCCTCACCGACGGCGACGCTGACCGCGTCGGCATCATCGACGAGACCGGGCGCTTCATCAATCAGCTGCAGGTCTTCGCGTTGCTGGTGCTGCACTTGTTCGACGTGCTGAAGATGACGGGACCGATCGTCAAGACAGTGAACATGACCGAGATGGTCGAGATCCTCGGCAAGCAGTTCCACGCCGACGTGTACGAGGTGCCTGTCGGTTTCAAATGGGTCGCGCCGAAGATGATGGAGACGAACGCAGTGATCGGCGGCGAGGAGTCCGGCGGGTTTGGGATCCGCGGACACATCCCGGAGCGCGACGGCATCCTGGTCGGGCTGCTGTTCGCGGACATGATCGTGAAGCGGGGCAAGCCACTGTCCCAGATCATGAAAGACCTCGAGTCTCGCGTCGGGCCGCACGCGTATGCACGCCACGACATCCATCTCAATCGCGACACGTACGACCGCGACCGCAAGCGCATCACGGAGCAGCTCGCGAACCACCAACCGAAAGAGATCGCCGGCGTCAAGGTCGCGCGCGTTCGCTCTGACGACGGGTTCAAGTTCTACCTCGAGGACGGCAGCTGGGTGCTGTTCCGCACCAGCGGCACCGAGGCCCTGATCCGCATCTACGCCGAGGCGCGTGACGCTGACGCTGTCGAGGCCCGGCTGGCTGCGATCGAAGACATCGTGGGCCTGAAGAAGGAAGCCCCTGCCCACGCCTGATCTCCCGGCCGTGCGGCGGGCCGAGGAGACGCTGGTCGAGAAGCCCTGGGGTTACGAGGTGCGGTGGGCCGTCACCGACCGCTACGTCGGCAAAATCCTGCACGTGCGCAAAGGCGAAGCGCTCTCGCTGCAGTACCACGAGCGCAAGGACGAATGGCTGCTCATCACACGGGGCACCGTCGACGTGGAGCTTGGGGTCGAGGACGGCCAGCTGAAAACACACCGCATGAGCGAGGGCGACTCGGTCCACCTGGAGCCGCTCACCCGCCACCGGATCACCGCTGTCGAAGACGCCGACATCTACGAGGTTTCGACGCCGGAGATCGAGGATGTCGTCCGCCTCGAAGATCGCTACGGCAGGGCCGGCAGCTAAACCTGCCCGCTAAACTGCCCTACCGATGAAGACCCCGCCAGGTCAGCGCGAAGCACCGGCGCGCGTAGTGAGTGCAGCCGAGGGCGAGCGCGATCGCAGGTTCCTCGTATTCGGCGGCGTGGTCCTGGTCGCCATCGCGCTTGGATTCAAGTCCGAGCTCCTGGCTCAGAACCAGGTCTGGGCGCTCGGCCTCGGCCTGATCGTTCTGGCCGCGCCAGTGCTGGTCGGCTACCTGCGCAGCGCCGGCGAGCCGCCCGCGGTGGAGCACTACATCCCGGTCGCGCTGGGCGCGATCACGCTGGCCGGCCTCGCCATCCTCATCCCCGAGCTGTGGAAGTTCGCCGCCCTGACCGTGATCTTCGGCATCGGATTCGTCATCGCCGGCCGCCTCGACTACCTGCGCCTGCGCAACTCCGAGAAGCGCGGCCACGTGGTGCTGCAAGAGGCGATCCTCATCCTGGTCGTCGCCGGCGCCTACCTGGTGGTGGTGACGCTGCCTTTCAACCCGATCCTCAAGCTGCTCTGGATCCTGACCATCACCTTCCTGGCGTCCTATCGCAGCTTCCGCATCAACGGCGCCGCGATCGCGCCGAGCCGGGCTTTCATCTTTGCCGTCTTCGTCGCGCAGGTGGTGACGTTCCTCGCGTGGGCTGTGACCGCCCTGGAGACCTACCTCGTGCTCAACGAGGGCACGTTCGCGGTGATGCTGCTCTTCGCCTGGTACATCAACCGCGGCCTCGTCCGGCACACCGTCGAAGACAGCTTCACCCGGCACGTGGTTCTCGAGTACGTGGCCTTCGCCGCCGTGCTGGTGTACCTGTTCGTGTCGAACTACCAGTCCCGGAGCTAGCTACATCCCGAGGTAGGCTTTCTGCACCTCTTCTGAGGCCAGGAGCTCCTGACCCGATCCGGTCTTGACGATCGACCCGGTCTCCAGCACGTAGCCGCGATGCGCGACCTCGAGCGCCTTGTGGGCGTTCTGCTCGACCAGCAGCACTGTCGTGCCCTGGGAGTTGATCTCGCGAATGATGCTGAAGATCGTCTCCACGAGAATCGGCGCGAGGCCGAGCGACGGCTCGTCGAGCATCAGGACTTTCGGCCGGGCCATGAGCGCGCGTCCCATCGCGAGCATCTGCTGCTCACCGCCGGACAGAGTGCCGGCGATCTGGGTCCGGCGCTCTTTCAGTCGCGGAAAGAGGGTGAAGACACGTTCCATGTCGGAGGCGATGCCAGGCCGGTCGTTGCGCGAGTACGCGCCCATGACCAGGTTGTCCTCCACGGTCATGCGCGCGAACAGCCGGCGGCCTTCCGGCGACTGGCAGATGCCCAGACCGACGATCTGCGCAGCCCCGGTCGTCGTGATGTCGCGGCCGTCGAACGTGATCTTGCC
>DATDML010000087.1:0-14677 GCA_036518815.1 Candidatus Dormiibacterota bacterium | reverse complement strand
CAGGAGCTCGCGTCGTGGCATCCCGCACAGGGCGAGTGGTGCATCAATGAATGCATCGGCCACATCATCGAGGCCGAAAAGCGCGGCTTCGCCGGCCGCATCAAGATCATCCTCGGCGCCGATCACCCCGACCTGCCCACGTGGGGTCGCGCGTCGATCGGCCACGCCCGCAAGGACTGCGAGAAAGCGCCGAGGGAGCTGGCCGAGGAGGTCGGCGCCGTGCGTCGCGAGAGCGTCGAGATGGTCCGCTCGCTGCGGCCGGACCAGCTGTTGCGGTCAGGCAACCATCCGGAGGTCGGCCGTCTGACGGTTGAAGAGCTCCTGCACGAGTGGGTGCATCACGACAGCAATCACTTCCGCCAGGCGCTCAGCAACATCCAGGCCTACGTGTGGCCGCGGATGGGCAACGCCCAGAAGTTCTCGACGGGCTAGCGCTTCTTCCCTTTCGTGGTCTCGAGGTCGGCGCGCAGGCGCCGGCCCATCACCGCCAGCACCTTGACCAGGATCGGGTCGCTCGTCTTCACCACGTCGCGGAACTGGGCGTGGCTCATCACCATCAGCTTGGCCGGCGTGCGCGTTGTGACCGACGCCGTGGCGTTGCCACGGTCGAGCATGCTGATCTCGCCGAAGAAGTCGCCTTTCTTCAGTACTCCTCGCTTGGTTCCGTCGATCTCCACGTCCGCCTCGCCGTCGAGGATCACGTAAAACGCGTTGCTCGGCCGGCCCTGCCGGGTCAGCTGCCGGCCGGCGCCGACCGGGACCTCGTCCGTCCGGCTGGCGATGAACGCCAGCTCTCGCTGGGAGCAGTCCGCAAACAGGGGCACCTGGCTCAGCGCTTTCACCTTCGCGTCAGGCATGGCCTCAGCAGAATAACCGCCTCTCTATCCTCAGTCCATGGCCTGCCCGGTCTGCGGCCGTCCTCTTCCCCCCGGCGCGCGGTTCTGCCCGAGCTGTGGTGCGTCCGTCGGCGGCCTGCTCGGGACCGAGGAGCGGAAGATGGTGACGGTTCTTTTCGCCGACATCGTCGATTCGACCGGACTCGCCCGCCGGCTGGATCCTGAGCGCGCCCGGGACGTCCTGGGCCGGTTCTTCGATGCCGCCACCGAGGAGCTCCAGGCCCTGCGCGGCCGCCCCGAGAAGTTCATCGGCGACGCCGTCATGGCCGTGTTCGGGCTGCCCCAGGTGAACGAGGACGATGCGCTGCGCGCGATCCGCGCCGGCCTCGCCATCCGCGGCCGAACTCGGCGGCTAGCGCTCGACGCCGGCCTAGAAGAGGACCTCCAGGTTCGGGTCGGCGTGGAGTCCGGTGAGGCCGCGACTGGCGTCGGCCCCGCCGGTCAGCTGCTGGTCACCGGATCAGTGGTCAACACGGCCGCCAGGCTGCAGAGCGCCGCCCTCCCCAACCAGGTGCTGGCCGGCACGACCGCGCACGCGCTGACCACGAACAAGGTCTCATTCGGGCGCCGGCGCCGGTTCAAGGCCAAAGGCTTCGACGTGCCGCTCGACGCCTTCCCGGTTGAGGGCCTGACCAACCGTTCCACGCGCCGCACCATCCCGTTCGTCAACAGGGTCAGCGAGCAGGCGATCCTGGGCCAGAGCCTCGGCCTGGCCAGCACCACCGGCAAGCCGGTGCTCGTGACCATCGTGGGCGAGCCCGGCATCGGCAAGTCGCGTCTGGCCGAGGAGCTGGCGGCCGGCATGAGCGCGACGGTTCGCATCCTGCGCGGCCAGCCACGCGGATTCGAGGACAGCTCCACGTTCTCGCCCGCGGCGGCCATCGTCGGCGACCTCGCCTGCATCGAGAGCACGGATTCGCCAGACGCGATCCGGCGTTGCCTCCGCGAGCTGGTCGATACCGCCGGCGTGCAGGGCAACCCGGCGCGCACCGCCGACTGGCTCGGGCTTCTCTTCGGCGTCAGCGAGCGCCGCGAGGAGTCGGCATTCGTGCACGACGTGCAGGCGGGATTCATCGCCTTGATCGACGCGCTGTCTCGCGACCACCCAGTGGCGCTTCTTTTCGAGGACGTACACACCATGCGGCCGGCGATGCAGGACCTCATCGAGCGCGTCGGCACTCCCAGCCGCCGTGGACCACGTCGCGCACTTGTGCTCGCGCTCGGCCGCAGCGAGCTGCTGGACGAGCGGCCCGCCTGGGGCTCGGCCAGCGGCAACGCCGTGCTGATCCGACTCGACCCGCTTTCGGCCGACGAGTCGATCCGCCTGGTGCGCAACGCCGCGGGTGGCCAGGTGAGCGACGTCGAGGCCACGGAGATAGCGAAACGGGCAGGCGGCAATCCCTTCTTCATCATCGAGACGACCGGCATGCTGATGGCGGACGGCAATGGGTCGGCGTCGCCCAGCCGCGTAGTGCCGCCGACTGTGCATGCGGTGGTCAGCGCGAGGCTCGACGCCTTGCCCACACGGCTGCGCGACCTGGCACGCAGGGTCTCGGTCTTCATGTTCGGATTCGACATGGGCGAGCTGGCGATCGTCGATCCCGAGGCGACGCAGAAGGAGCTCGAGCAGCTCGAGGAAGCCGAGGTGCTGGTTCAAGTGCCAACAGGCCCGCCTGAGGATCGCTGGCGCATGCGACATGCGATGCTCAAGGAAGTCGCATATGCGAGCCTTCCGAAGCGCGAGCGGCTACGGCTGCACCGGCTGGTCGCCGAGAAGATTGCCGCGGCCGGGCACAACACGGCCGCAGCCGACCACCTCTACCTGGCTGCGCTGGCGTCGCTGGACCTGGACCCGATGGACCGCACCGCCGCCAACCAGGCGGCGGACGCCCTGCTGAAATCGGGCGACCGCGCGCGGCGGCGCATGGAGAGCCGGTCCGCGGTCGACCGCTACGAGCGCGCTCTCACCATGTCCGGAGCCGAAAGCGGATGGGGCCAGCGCGAGGCTCGCATCCTCGCCGGCATGGGCGAGGCGCGGTACTGGCTGGGCGAGTATCCCGCCGCGCTCGAAGTTCTTAATCGCGCAGTTCAGGTCGGCGAGGCGTGCGACGACACCTTCTCACTGGCCCTGGCGCTCCGGTTCCTCGGCGATGTCGCCATCAATTACGAAGGCGACGTGGAGAAGGCAGAGATCCTGCTGCAGCGATCTCTGGAAGCAGCAGAACGGCTGGGCGACTCGTGGGCGGTCGTACGCAGTCTCCTCTTCTCCGGCTGGGTGCCGTGGACGCGCTACAAGTTCGATGAGGCGGAGGCCATCTGGCGACGCGCGCTGGACATGGCCGCACCCGACGACAGCTGGGCCCGCGTGCGCGCGTTGACAGCGCTGTCGATCAACCGCACCGAGATGAAAGACCTCGAGGGCTCGCTCCAGCTGATCGAGGAGGCGGGCCGGCTGGCAGAGGAATGCGGCGACCAGTTCAGCGTCGCCATGACTTACGTGCAAAAGGCCCGATTGTTCGACGAGCTCGGCCGGCGCGAGGAGGCGCTGCCTTGGTTCGACCAGGGCATCGCGATCTTTTCGGAGCTCGGCGCGCGGTGGGAGATGGCCGACGCGCGCGCGGCGCGCGGGATCACGAAGCGTGAGCTGGGCCACCTCGACGGAGCCGAGGACGATCTGCGGTTCGCCATCCGCATCGCCGAGGAGCTCGGCGACCGGCAGATCCCCGGCTGGACGTGGCGCGCGCTGGCGCGCGTGTCAGAGCTGCGCGGCGACCAGGCAGAGGCCGACGAGCGGCACCGGCGTTCGCGGGAGGCGCTGAACCGGGGCCCCCACTAGCGCGCCGGCAACGAAAGCCGCATTCGCAACGTGCCCGCGCCATCGACATCGGCACGCAGCGTGCCCTTCATCGCAACCACCAGCTCTTTCGAGATGGCCAGGCCCAACCCGACGCCGCCCGCGGCGGCCGAGCGCGACGCGTCGGCACGGTAAAAGCGCTCGAACATCCTGGCCGGGTCGGGCCGGTGGGCGCCGGTCATGTTGGCCACCACCGTCTCCACGGTGCCGTTCACCGCGCTCGCGGTGATCTGCACGCTGGATCCGCGCGGAGCGTACTTGACAGCGTTGTCGAGAAGGTTGTCGAGAACCTGGTGCAGCCGCTCCGGATCCGCGGCGACCGGCGGCAGGTCGACCGGCACGGTGGACTCGATCGCCAGCTCGCCCGCCTCCGCTCGCGGCCGCACGATATCGAGCTCCTGGTGGAGCTGCGCGCCGAGGTCGACGGCGGTGATGTGGAACGAGACGGTGCCGGCCTCCACGCGCGCGAGATCGAGGAGCTCTTGCGACATGCGCAGCACACGCTCCGACTCCTCGTGCACGATCGTCGCCGCCCGCATCCGCTCCTCGTCGGTTTTCAGGCTGCCGTCGGTGAGCGCCTGGCTGAAACCGATGAGGCTCGTCAAGGGTGTCTTCAGCTCATGCGAGACGTTGGCCAGGAAATCGCGTTGGGTCCGCCGCGAGCCCTCAACTGCCTCGGCCATCCTGTCGAACGCCTGGCCGAGGTGACCGATCTCGTCCGGGCCGCGAATCCCGACTCGCCGGGAATAGTTGCCGCCCGCGATGTCCTCAGCCGCTCCCGCGAGCTGCGTGAGCGGCCCGGCCAGCGACCGGCTGACAAGCAGCACGAGCACGAGCGCCACGAGCAGCGCGGCGCCGCCCGCGATCAGGAGCCGCGGAACGAGCTCACCCGCTGCCGCGGTCGTGATCGCCCTCTGCGGGCGCGCGACCACCACATAGGCGGCGGCCAGCGGATCGCGTGCCGGCGCGATCGCAACCGCCGCCGCCAGATAGGTCTCGCCGCCGAAGACCGGCTGCGCCTCGGCCACATTGGCCACGCGCTTGGATGCGGTGATCGCGATGACCGCAATGTCGTTCGGGTCTTCGCTGTCGTAGAGGACCTGACGCTGGCGGCCGAGAAGCAGCAGCCTCGCGCCTCCGAGCGTCGGCACCACGGAGCTGTTCAGGCGATCGGCGAAGTCCTGGCTGTCGGTCAGCCGGCAGCCGGCGGCCCCCGCGTTGGTGGCCGCGCCCGTGCGCACGAAGCATTCCTGGTGGCGGACCAGCTGCGCGCCGAGCTGGACGTTGCGGTCGACGTCGTCCTGCGCGGCCTGCAGCTCGACGTTGCGGACCTGAATCCACGTCAAGGCCCCGCTCAGCAACAGGCTCGTCGCCACGATGAAGGCCGCCGCCGCGAGCAGCCGGTAGCGAAGGCTCAGTGGACTGCACCCGCGAGCTCGAGCCGGTAACCGACGCCCCAGACGGTCTGGATGCTCGGGTCCTTGATCTCCGCGGCCGCGAGCTTCTCGCGCACCTGCTGCACGTGCACGTCCACGGTGCGCGTGTAGCCGGGGAAGTCGTAACCCCACACGAGGTCCAGCAGCTCGCTGCGCTGGAAGACGCGGCCCGGATGTCGTGCGAGCAGGGCCAGCAGGTCGAATTCCTTCGGCCGCAGCTGCACCCGCGCCTTGCCGTGGCGCACCTCGTGGCGCTCGAGGTCGACCTCCAGCGCGCCCGCGCGAATGAGCTTCGGCTGGTCCGGCTCGATCTTCGCCCGCCGCAGCAGCGCCTTCGCGCGCGCCACCAGCTCCTGCGGGTGGAACGGCTTGGTCAGGTAGTCGTCGGCGCCGACCTCGAGGCCGACCACCTTGTCGGTGACCTCGTCCTTGGCGGTGAGCATGATGATCGGCACCTGGCTCTGCTTGCGGATCTCCTTGCAGATGGTCAGGCCATCGGTGCCGGGCAGCATGATGTCGAGCACGACCAGGTCAGGCTTGAGCTGGCCGAAACGGGTCAGCGCCTGCGACCCGTCCCCCACTCCCTCGACGTCGAAGCCCTCCCGCGAGAGGTAGAGGCGCGCGAGCTCAACGATGTGCGCTTCGTCGTCGACGACCAGGACCTTAGAGCTCATAGCACCAACAAATCACCGCGCCGTCAGCGGTCTGTGCGAGTTGCGTGATGGAAATGTAAACGCGGTCATTTCTTGTCCTTTCCGGCTCGCAGCACGAGCTTCAACGGATTGCCGGTCAACCCGAACTGCTCGCGGATCTTCTTCTCCAGGTATCGCCGGTACGAGAAGTGCAGCAACCCGACGTCATTCACGAACAGCACAACGGTCGGCGCTTCGGAGCTTGCCTGCGTCGCGTAGCCGAACCGGAGGCGCCGGTTCTTGTAGCTCGGCGGCGGATGCTCCACGAACGCCGCGCGCAGCACCTTGTTGAGCTCGTTGGCCGGCATCTTGATGCGTCGCTGGCCGACCACCTCCAGCGCCACCGGCAGGATGCCGCCAATCCCCTCTTTGGTCTTCGCCGAAACCGCCACCACAGGTGCGTACGTCGCGAACTTGAAATGGGATGCAAGCGCCTTCTGCCAGTAGGTCGCCTTGCGCTGCGCGGGCTCGACCAGGTCGATCTTGTTGACCACGATGACCAGGCCCTTGCCCGCATCCAGCGCGTAGCCGGCGACGTGCTGGTCCTGGGCCAAAACGCCGGCTGAAGCATCGATCACCAGCAGCACCGCGTCGGCGCGCTCCATCGCGCTGATGCCGCGCAGCAGGCTGTACCGCTCGAGGCGATCGCGGCTCGACGACTTGCGCCGGATGCCCGCCGTGTCGATGAGCACTACGGGTATGCCGTCGAAGGTCAGCTCGGTGTCGACCGGGTCGCGCGTCGTGCCTGGCGTCGCGCTGACCAGGGCACGCTCATCGCCGAGCAAGGCGTTGAGCAGCGAGGACTTGCCGACGTTCGGGCGGCCCATTATGGCCAGCCGGTCGGCCGTCTCCTCAACCGCCTCTTCGGCCGCCGGCGGCAGCTCGGCCACCACCCGATCGAGGAGGTCACCCACCCCCACACCGTGCTGGGCCGACACCAGGCTCGGCTCATCGAACCCCAGCTCCAGGAGCTCGTGAGCAAAGTGGCGCTCCGAGGGGGTGTCGGCCTTGTTGGCGGCGACGATGACGCGCCTTCCGGAACGCCGCAGCAGCCGCGCGATGTCCCGGTCGAGCGCGGTCAGGCCCTGGCGCACGTCGAGCAGCAGCAGGATCACCTGGGCCTGGTCGATGGCGATCTGCGTCTGCGCCTCGATGGCGGCGCGCGAAGCATCCTTCGCCGCGTCCAGGTCCAGACCCGCGGTGTCGACCACCGTGAACTCGCGACCGCGCCACTCGGCGACGCCGTAGAGCCGGTCGCGCGTCAGCCCGGCCTGCGCGTCGACTATGGCCTTGCGCCAGCCGATGAGGCGGTTGAAAAGGGTCGACTTGCCGACGTTCGGCCGGCCGACGATGGCCACGATCGGTCGGGTCACATGCGAATTAGACGCGAAAGGGCCGCCGCGGCCGCCAGGCAGAGCGCTCCCCCCACGGCAAATGTCGCGCTGGGGCTGACGAACGTCCACAACACGCCGGCCACGATGCTTGACGCCAGGTCCCCCACTCCGTTGATGCCATTGAGGATTCCGAAGGCGGTTCCGTGACGCCTCTCTTCGACCAGCGAGCTCGTCATCGAGGACTCGACCGAGGAAACGACGGGGTTCTGGGCGCCGACCAGCAGCGCGAGGAATGCCAGTGCGAACCAGCCATGGCCGACGATGCCCACTGCGCACGCGGCCGCGAACGTGACGTAGGCGGCTGCCAGCACCGGCGCCTTGCCCACGCGATCGGCGAGCCAGCCGGCGGGAAACGAGACCGCGGCGCCGACGGCGTTGTGAGCCAGATAGAAGCCGACGGCGGCCGACAGGGCCGCGGAGTGGCTCAGCTCCGGCTGCATCATTTGCGCCGCGCGCAGCGTGAAGAAGGCTGTCGCGAAGTTGCCGGTGCCGAACAGCGCGACCGGAACCATCAGCCGCCAGAACGTCGCCGGCATTGGCTGGCGCAGCGGCACCGGATCGGCGGGCTTCCGGCGGGGGTCGCGGGTGAGGATCGCGAATAGAACCACGCAGAGCACCCCTGGAATGAGCGCGATCCAGAACACTGTGCGAAAGCCCCCGCCAAGCGCGAGGGTTGCGAATGCGATCGCCGGACCGATCAGCGCTCCCGCCGTGTCCAGCGCTTCATGAAACCCAAAAGCCTTGCCGTAGTCGCTCGGCTGTACTGAGCCGGCGAGCATCGCCGAGCGGATGGGCTGGCGAGCGCCGCGACCGATCCAAGCGAGGGCGCGGGCGAAGATGACCTGGGGCCAGCTCGTGATCGCGACCAGCAGCCCAAGGCCGACGACCGTGGTCGCGTACCCGCCGACCGCGAGCCTTTTGCGCCAGGCGATGCGGTCGCTGTACCAGCCGCTCCAGAGCTTGACGATCGCGGACGAGCCGTCGGCGATGCCTTCGACGAGTCCTACCGCGAGCGCCGGCGCGCCCAGTCCCGCGGTGATGAAGAGCGGCAGGACCGCGAACACCATCTCGTAGTTCGCGTCGGCGGCGAGGTCCGCGACGCCGATGCCGGCGACGTTGCGGTTGAGCCAGTTAGACGACTTCTAGTGGCTCCGGCCGAAACGGGCCGCCGTCCTTTTCCGCGACGAATGCGTTGGCGTCGACCGGCTTGCCCTGCGCGACCGAGACGATCACGTAGACATAGCCCGACCATGCGCGCTCCGCATCGAATCGCGACGCTTGCGCGGGGTGGTCGGGATGGCTGTGGTAATAGCCGACGATGTCCTGGCCGGCGGCGTCGGCTTCGCGCTGGATGCGAATGTGGTCACGCGGATCGATCTCATAGCGGTCGCGCGCGCGCTCGACGATGATGTTCTTCGCCCGCTTCGCTTCGGTGGCCGTGCGGCCACCCCGTGGTCCGACCAGGATGCCGCAGATCTCGTGCGGGTAGCCCTCCGCGCCGTGCGCCTTTATGGCCTCGATCGCGGCCGCGGCAATCTTCACTGGCGGCCGTAGAGCCCGGTCGAGAGATAGCGGTCGCCGGAATCGGGAAAGACCGTCACGACCACCCCTTCCTTCACCGTCGCGGCAAGCCGGCGCACCGCCCACAGCGCGGCGCCGCTGGAGTGACCCACGAGCAGGCCCTCGGTGCTCGCGATCGTGCGCGCGAGGTCGTAGGCCGGCTCGGTCGGGCAGTACCAGATCTCGTCTGCGTTGGACTCGGTCCAGATGCGCGGCACGATGGCGGTCGGCAGATGCTTCAGGCCTTCGAGGCCGTGAAAAGCGTCGTCGGGTTCGACGGCGATGGTGTGGATCGACTGGTCGTGCTCCTTCAAGCGGCGCGCGGTGCCGACGAATGTGCCGGTCGTGCCGAGCCCCGCGATGAAGTGCGTGATGCGGCCGCCGGTCTGCTCCAGGATTTCGACCGCCGTGCCCTCGTAGTGGGCGCGCGGGTTCGCCGGGTTGGAGTACTGGTCGGGATAGAAGTAGCTGTCGGGGTCCATCGACACGATCTCGCGCACCATGCGGATGGCGCCGTCCGAGCCGTCGCCGGCATCGCTGTAGACGATCTCCGCGCCGAACGCGGTGACCAGGGCCTTGCGCTCGGCGCTCACGTTGCTCGGCATCACAAGCTTCACGCGGTATCCCTTGGCCGCGCCGACCAGCGCGTAGGCGATGCCGGTATTGCCCGAGGTCGAATCGATGATGACCTTGTCTTTGGTCAAGGCGCCGCGCCGTTCCCCGTCCTCGATCATTGAAAGCGCGGGCCTGTCCTTCACCGAGCCGCCGGGATTGAACCACTCGGCCTTGGCGTAAACCTCGAGGCCGGGGTACTCCCGCTCGAACATGCGCACGCGCAGAAGCGGCGTGTGGCCGATGTGGCTGACGATCCCCGCGGGTACGGTGCGCACCATTAAAAGGATATGAACCGGTCGCGAGAGCTCGCCGATTCCTTGGCTACGTGAGGAAATGCACGGCGGCGACTCCGAACACCACGTAGATCGCGCCGATCGTGTATCCGATGATCGAGCGGCGGGTCACGCTGCCGCCTTCAGGGGCCAGGATGTTGAGGATCGCCTTGCCGATCAGGAAGCCTCCGCCGAGCACGGCGATCGACGGATGGCGGCCAAGGACTCCATACAGCAGCACGATCGCAAATACGAGGACCTCGCCCAGCTGCAGCAGCGTGTAGGCCGACACGTCAATCGCCGAGAGCTTGAGCGAAGTCGGCAACGATGTCTTCGGCAGATTCGATTCCGACCGATATGCGAACCGTGCCCGATCCGACACCGAGCTCTGCCCGCTCCTCCGCGGACATGCTGCGGTGCGAGGTGAGCTCGGGGTAGGAGATGGTCGTCTCCACGCCGCCCAGGCTCGCGGCGAACGTGATCATGCGCAGCCGCGACATCATGCGCTGCACCGCCTCGCGACCTCCGGCCAGGTCGACCGCCATCATCCCGCCGATGCCCTCGTAGTGGACCCCGCTGACTCCTGGCAACGACCGCAAGGCCTGAGCGAGCGCGACGGCGTTCTCGCCGTGCCTGCGCATGCGCACGTCCAGCGTGCGCAGACCGCGCAGCGCGAGCCATGCGTCGAACGCGCCGAGTGTGGCGCCGGTGCGCGCGAGTCTGGCCCGC
This sequence comes from Candidatus Dormiibacterota bacterium, assembly GCA_036518815.1. Classification (GTDB taxonomy): domain Bacteria; phylum Chloroflexota; class Dormibacteria; order Dormibacterales; family Dormibacteraceae; genus CF-118. The sequence continues at coordinate 4,229 of DATDML010000087.1, read as the reverse complement.
GCCGCCTTGACGATGTCCGCGGGGCCCACCACTACGCCCGCGATGAGGTCCGAGTGCCCGCCGATGTACTTGGTCACGCTGTGCATCACGACGTCGGCGCCGAGCTCGATCGGCCGGCACAGGATGGGCGTGGCGAAGGTGTTGTCCACCAGCAATTTCGCATTGCGCTGATGCGCGATGGCGGCGATGCCCGCGATGTCAGGTACGCGGCACAGCGGATTGGTGATCGTCTCGAGCAGAACCACAGCCGATTGATCGATCGCTGAGCGCACGGCGTCGATGTCCATCGCGTCGACGAACACCGCCTCGTAGCCGGACGGCTCGAGGTCCTGGCGCAGAAGCGACATCGTGCCTCCATACGCCTCGCGCGTGCAGACGATGGTCGTGGGTCGCGGCGCGAGCGCGAGGATCGCCGCATGCAGCGCCGCCATCCCGCTGGCTGCCGCCACGCCGGCCTCAGCGCCCTCGAGGTCGGCGACCGCGCTCTCGAGCATCGATCGGTTGGCGTTGGTGTTGCGACCGTAATAGCTTCCTGGCTTCTCGCCGCGGGCCACGGCGTCGTAGTCGTCGAGGTCGTCGAAGACGTGCACCGACGCCGGGCTGATGTCAGGGGCCAATGGGGTGCGGGCCACGAGGTCGCGACCCGCGTGCACCGCGCGCGAGCCGATCTTCATGACCTCAGACCGGGAGAGTGGAGGTCTGCGCGTAGTAGGCGCCGGCGCCGAGCTCTGCCTCGATGGCGAGCAGCCGGTTGTACTTGGCCATTCGCTCACCGCGCGCGGGTGCACCGGTCTTGATCATCCCCGAGCCTGTGGCGACGACCAGGTCGGCGATGGTCGTGTCTTCCGTCTCGCCGGAGCGGTGAGAGATGACCGATGAATAGTTCGCGTTGCGCGCGGTGTCGATCGCGTGAAGTGTCTCAGTCAGCGTTCCGATCTGATTGACCTTGATGAGGATCGAGTTCGCCACGCCTTTGTTTATGCCTTGCTCCAACCTTGCGACGTTGGTGACGAAGAGGTCGTCGCCGACGAGCTGGATCTTGCCGCCGAGGCGGTCGGTCAGCAACTTCCATCCCATCCAGTCGTCCTCGGCCATGCCGTCCTCGATGCTGATGATGGGATAGCGGCCGCACCAGGCCTCGTACATGTCCACGAGCTGCGCGGCGGTGAGCGTCTTGCCCTCGCCTTTGAGCACGTAGGCCCCTTCCTTGTAGAACTCGCTCGCCGCGGGGTCAAGCGCGAGGGCCACGTCTTCGCCCGGGCGGTAGCCGGCGGCGGAGATCGCTTCGATGATCAGCTTCAGCGCGTCTTCGTTGGATGGCAGCCCTGGCGCGAAGCCTCCCTCGTCCCCAACTCCGGTGGCGAGGCCGCGTTTCTTGAGCACGTTTTTCAATGCGTGGTAGACCTCGGACACCGCGCGCAGACCGTCTGAGAATGTCGACGCGCCCACCGGGCAGACCATGAATTCCTGCAGGTCTACGGATGTGTCCGCGTGCGCGCCGCCGTTGAGGATGTTCGCGAGTGGAAGCGGCAGCAGGTGCGCCTGAGCGCCTCCAAGGTACCTATACAGCGGCACGCCCATCGCGTCGGCGGACGCGTGCGCGGCGGCCAGTGACACTCCGAGGATGGCGTTGGCGCCGAGGCGCGACTTGTCTTCTGTGCCGTCGAGCTCGATCAGCTTGGAGTCGAGCGCTGCCTGGTCCGAGATGTCCGCACCCATGATGCGCGGGGCGATCTCGTTCACCACGTTCCACACGGCTTTCTGCACGCCCTTGCCGCCGTAGCGGCTGCGATCGCCGTCGCGCAGCTCGAGGGCTTCGTGCTTGCCCGTCGACGCGCCCGAGGGGACGATCGCGGTGCCTCTGCCCTCTTTTGTGAACGCTGTGACCGAGATGGTGGGGTTGCCGCGCGAGTCCAGGACCTCGAGGGCGCTCAGTCCGGTGAGCTGAACCATCCGATCGGGAAGTCTAGCGTTGGCCGGATGCTGAAGCCGTAATCGAGAAGGACCCTGGCGTCGTCCGCGGAGTATCCGGTGGCGTTCAGGACGACGGCGATCAGGTGCCTGCCGTTGCGCGTCGCGGTGGCGAGCCAGCAGCCGCCGGCGTTGTCGGTGAGGCCGGTCTTCAGGCCCGTGACGCCGGGGTAGGTCCACAGCATTCGGTTGAGGTTCTGCATCGCAAACGCCTTGTGCTCTTCGGTCGCGGCGATGGAGATCTGCTTGGTCGCTGCGATGGCCGCGAGCTGCGGGTAGTAGCGGTCGAGGTACGCGGCGAGATGCGCGATGTCGTGCGCGGACATGCTGTGGCCGCTCGCGTCGAGGCCGCTGGGATTGACGTAGTGCGTCTCGGTGAGGCCGATGCTCCTGGCCTTGTCGTTCATCTGCCTGATGAAACGATCCCTCGGCACGAGGCCTCGCGCCAGCGCTTCCGCGGCATCGTTGCCGGAATCGAGGAACAGGCCGTAAAGGAGCTCGCGCACCGTCAGCTTTTCACCGCTGCTGATGCCCATGAGGCTCGGCTCGATCAGCGTGGCCGCGGGATCGACGGTGATGATTTTGTCCAGCGAGCCGGCGTCGTCGACCGCGACCATCGCGGTCATGAGCTTGGTGAGGCTCGCGGGCGCGCGCGAGGTGTCAGGATCCTTCGCCCATAGGACGACTCGCGAGTCGACGTCGACGAGATAGGCGGCCTGGCCGTGGATCGGCAGGGCGGGCTGCTTGTGGATCGCGAGCCACACCATCGAGAAGTCGAAGTGGTCGAAGTTCGAAGCCTTCGGCGCAGGCGCATTGGCGGCTGGATGCATGACGAGGCCCACGACGTTGCGATGGCTCAGGGCGGATGCGAATCCGATGAGCGACACCGCGAGCACGACCGCAACGACGACCGCCGCGAGCGTGAGGTCGCGGCGCCGCCGGCGGCGGCCGCGGATGCGCGGGATTCCCGTTAGATCGACGTTGGCAGTGACGGCGGAACCCCCTAAGGGTTATTGGGCTGCCGCGATCTTAAGGGATTCCACTCCTTTCTTCCAAATGGCGTCCTTCCACCCGGGTCCATTCGCACGACTTGTGCAAAAGGAGTCGCACGCTCCACGCCATTAACAGCCTGCGTTGTTATTTGCGCGCGCCGAAGAAATAGTTGTGCTGTGGCACGCCGACCATTTGTCCCCGCAGAGCTAACCAAAGGACCCTTCACATTGGACGAGGCACGCTCGGCAGGCCTGACGGCGACAGCGCTGAGAAGCGGGCCCTGGAAGAGGCTCGGGAAGGCCATGTACACCTGGACGGAGGCCGACCCAGACCCATGGCTGCTGATCGCGGCATGGCGAAGAACTCTGGGTCCTGAAATCACGTTCGGCGGGTCTACCGCGGCCTGGATGCACGGCCTCGACTGCGACCCATCAACGCCGGTCGAGGTAATCGTGACGCCATCCTCGGCGGCGCGGTCATGCGACGGCCTTGCCGTCCGGCATTGCGATCTCAACCCAAAGGACGTGGTCGAATTTCGGCGCTTCCGCGCAACGTCGATGCTGCGCACGCTTCGGGACTTGTGCCTTTCTCAACCGACTGTGGAAGCACTGGTTGTCTGCGACATGGCATTGCGGCTGCGCCTCGCCACGACGACCTCCCTCTACCGCTATGGCCAAGACGCTGCCGGTCTGCCGGGAGCGAGTCGACTTCGAGACCTCGCTCGGTACGCCGAGCCGGCTGAGTCGCCCATGGAGAGTCGTTTGCGCTGGCTGCTGCTCGAAGCCGGCCTGCCCCGGCCCACCGTGCAGAAGGATTTGCAAGACGCCGCTGGTAGGTTCATCGGCCGCGCCGATCTTTATTACGCCGCGGCTCGTCTGGTGATCGAGTTCGACGGTGGAAATCATCGGGACAGGCTGGTGTCGGACGATCGCCGCCAGAACGATCTCGTCAGAGCCGGCTTCACCGTACTCCGCTTTACCGCTGCTGATCTACGCGGCCGCCCGGCTGCAGTCGTGGCGCAGGTGCGCGGAGCCCTGGCTGTAGGGACCGAATCCGCGCGATTGGTGCAAAACGCGTCTAATTCAGCGGCCTAAGACACACCAAATGGACAAAACGAGTCGAATGCGGTGTGTTATTTCGGGGCGGGGATCGGAGCCATCGCCGGCGGCGGCGGCATCGCCGGGATCGGCGACGTCGTCGGCTCCTTGTACTTTTGCGCCAGCTGGTCGCTGGCGGCTTCAATCGTCTGCAGGGCCGTCGCCGAA
>DATDML010000086.1:0-29258 GCA_036518815.1 Candidatus Dormiibacterota bacterium | reverse complement strand
CTCGATGCGCCGATGCCCGAGGGCACGAAGATGGGCCACGTCCACCTGCACGTTGGCAACGTCGACGACGCGTTGCGTTTCTACCACGATCTGGTGGGTTTCGACGTCATGGGCCACGTCCGCGGGGTCGGCTTCGTTTCGGCCGGCGGCTACCACCATCACCTCGGCCTCAACGAGTGGGCGGGCAGAGGCGCCAAACCCGCGCCGCCCGGATCTGCGGGCCTGCGGCGTTTCACGGTGCAGTTGCCGAGCCAGCGCGACCTGGACGATGTGATCACGCGGCTCGAACACGGCGACGTCGCTGTCGTCGAGGAGGCGGGGGGCTACGCGGCGGTCGACCCCGCCGCCAACCGCGTGCTGTTCACGACGGCGGGCTAGAAGCCTTCCTTTCGACTGCCTCGCGGAGCAGCGAGGCGAGGTCGATCACCTGCAGCTTCGATCCCGTCTGGCGCACTCCATCGTCAAGCATCACCGTGCAGAACGGGCACGCGACCGCCAGCGTGTCGGCGCCGGTGGACGCGGCCTCGCGCACGCGCTCCTCGTTGATCGGACGGCCGCGACGCTCCTCCATCCACATGCGCGCGCCGCCGGCCCCGCAGCAGAACGTGCGGCGCCCGTGCCGCGGCATCTCCACCGCATCGCCAGACGCGGCGGCCAGCTCTCGCGGCGCCGACAGCACGTCGTTGTGGCGGGCGAGGTAGCACGAATCGTGATAGGTGATCTTCCGAGTGCCCGCCTGCGGCTTCAGCTTGCCTTCTCGCACCAGCTCCGCCAGGAACTCCGTGTGGTGCACGACCTCGTACGTCCCGCCGAAGTCCGCGTACTCGTTGCCGATCGTGTTGAAGCAGTGCGGGCACGTCGTGACGATCTTCGTGACCTTCGACTGGTTCAGCGTCTCCACGTTCTGCTGCGCCAGCCGCTGGTACGTGTACTCGTCGCCCATGCGCCTGGCCGGGTCGCCGGTGCAGGCCTCGCGCGGACCGAGGATCGCGAAATCCACGCCGGCGTCCTGCAGCAGCTTCGCCGTAGATCGCGCGCCCTGCTTCGCGCGCTCATCGAACGCGGGCGCGCAGCCGACCCAGAAGAGGACCTCCGGTGGCGCCTCGCCTGGCTGCAGCACCCGGACGCCCAGGCCTTCGGCCCACGCCGTGCGATCGGCCTGCGGCTTGCCCCACGGGTTGGAAGCGCGGTCGACGTCGCGCAGCATCGTGCCGGCCTCGTCGGGGAACCGCGACTCGACCATGACCAGGTTGCGGCGCAGGTCGACTATGTGGTCGATGTGCTCGATGCCTACAGGGCACTCGCGCACGCACGCTCCGCATGTGACGCAGTCCCACACGACGTTGTCGGTGACGGCGTTCGGAACGAGCGGCTTCGTGCTCTCGGCGCGGACCTGGTCGCGCAGCGCCATGATCAGCAGCTTCGGCGACAGCTCCTTGCCCGTGTTGTAGGCAGGGCAAACGTCCTGGCAGCGCCCGCATTCGGTGCACGACATGGTGTCGACGAGCTGCTTCCACGTCAGGTCCTGGGCGGTAGCCGCGCCGAAGCGCACATCGGCCTCCGGCTTTTCGAAATCGATCGGCTCCAACCGGCCACGCCGGGTTGTGCGCGTGAAGAAGACGTTGATCGCGGCGACCAGGATGTGAAGGTGCTTGGAGTAGGGGAGATAGACGAGGAAGCCGAGGATGAGCAACACGTGCGCCCAGACCGCGGCGCGCTCGAGCACCGGCACCCATGAGCCGTGCCACGCGTTCGACACGAGGTTTGACACCGGCGCCCACTCGCGCGGGTAATCGTTGAGGCCGAGAGCGATCTGGCTCGAGTGCCACGCGACCACCGAGATGACGATCCCCGCGATCCACGCGAGGATCAGGTTGGCCTCGCCCAGGTGGCTGCCGCGGAACCGGCGCGGCCGCTGCAGAAGTCGAATCGCGTACGCAGCGATGACGCCGATGAACACGAAAACGGCGAACGCGTCGACCAGCAGCGCGTACCACCCCTGCGCGCCGAGCCATGGCAGCGTGGCGTGCGGGTCGGCCGCGCCGATCATCGCGATGAGGATCGTCGGGAACAGGACGATGAACCCCCAGAAGATCGCCGCGTGCATCAGGCCGGGGCCGAGTCGCTGCAGCAGCTTGCTCTGGCCCACGACCACCACCGCCTCTGCGCGGGCGCGGCCGGGCAGGTCGTCGAAACGCGGCGAAGGCTTGCCCGCGCGCACGATCCGATAGAGCCGCAACGCCTGCCGCCCGAACAGGCCGAAAGAGACAAGGATCGCGACCGCCAGCGCGATTCCGCCTATCGGGATTTGCGGATCTCCGCTGAGATTGCCGGCACCACCTCTTTCAAATCGCCCACGACCGAGTAGTCGGCGAGCGACATGATCGGCGCCTCAGGGTCGGCGTTGATGGCGAGGATCTTCTTCGCGCCCTTGCAGCCGGCCATGTGCTGCGTCGCGCCCGAAATGCCGCATGCGATGTAGAGATCCGGCGAGATCTTCGTGCCGGTCTGCCCGACCTGGTCGGTGTGCGGCCGCCAGCCGGCGCTCGTCACCACGCGCGAGCATCCGACGCGACCGCCCAGCAGCCCGGCGAGCTCTTCGATGATCGCGAAGCCCTCTTTCGAGCCCACGCCGCGACCGCCGCTGACCACGACCTTCGCCTCGGCGAGCGACACGCCGCCGCCGGGCGGGTCGATGTGCTCTTTCACCTGCACGACGCGGTCGCGAGGGTCGAGCTCGTCCATGTAGCGAGTGATGTCGACCGCGGTAGGCGCTGGGCCGTCGGTGGCGCGGATGGCATACGGCGCCACCGTCATCAGCAGCCTGTTCGGCGGCATCTGCGCCGACTCGAGCAGGCTCCCGCCCCAACGCTGGCGGGTCACCGATCCGGAGGGATCTGCGGCGACCACGTTGGCCGCGAAAGGCAGACCGGTGCGGGCGGCCAGGCGGGCCATCACGTCGTTGCCCCGATCAGTCCCCGCTGCGAAGACAGCCCGCGCGTCGAGGTCGTCGGCGGCTCGCTGCAGCACAGCGGCCAAAGCGTCCGGCGCGAATGGCGCCACTGCGTCCATGCGCACCGTGTGCACGTGGCCCCAGACGCGAGCCAGGGACAGCGTCTGCTGGCCGACGTCGCCATCCTCCATCAGGGCCAGCACGCTCATGCGACACCGATCTCGCGCAGCATCTCGACGACCGCCGGTGCGGCCGGCGCGCCCGTGCCGAGCAGCTTCGTCTGCCGGCCCGCACCGCCCGGGACGGCGAGCTCCACGAGCTGCAATCTCTGCTCGGGCCGGGCCGGAGTCACGGTAGCCACGGGCTTGCGCGAGGCGCGCATTCGCCCTGGCACCGACGGATACCGCGGCAGGTTCAGGCCTTCCTTCACCGTGACGACCGCGGGCAGCGGCACCTCATAGACGTCGCGCCCGGCGCCCGCGTCCTGCTCGCAGCGCACCGAGGCGCCGTCGACCTTCACGCCCTTGAGCCCTGTCACGCACGGCCGTCCCAGCGCATGAGCGACGCGCAGGCCGACCTGGTAGCCGCACGCGTCGGCGGACTCGTTGCCGAAGAGGATCAGGTCGAACGGACCCGATGATTCCTCGGCGCGGATCGCGTCGACGATTGCCGCCGCAGTCGACTCGCCGTCCCATTCCTGGCCGTCGGTCTGCAGGTGGATCCCGCGATCGATACCCAGCGCCATCGCGTCGCGCAGCTGCTCCACCGCTTCAGGTGGCCCGAGTGTGAGGACGACTGATTCGCCGCCGCCGGCCTCGATCATGCGCACAGCCTCCTCGACGCCACACTCCTCGTGCGGGCTGATCGTGAAGCCGAGGTGCTTGGTCTCCAGCGACTTCCTGTCGGCGGCGAGCACCATCTTGCCGCCCGTGAAAGGCACGCGCTTGACGCAGACCAGGAGCTTCAAGACGCCGTCTTGACGGGCTCGGCTCCGCGGATGCGCAGGTTCTCCGGGTCGAACAGCGGTGTCGCGCCGGCCACGGCAACGCTGACGGGGTACCGCTCGCCCATGTACTCCACTGAGAGCTGCTCGCCAACGCGCGCGTGATCGGGTGGCAGATACGCCATGAGGATGTGTTTGCCCACCGACGGCCCCGCCCCTGCGCTGGTGACGTATGACCCGCGACCGTGGCGATCTACCAGGCGCTTGCCCTCGCGGGTGAGGATCGGCTCGCGGCCGAGCATGTAGCGCTTTTCACCGCTCTTCGATTTGTGATCGTCGACAGTGAGCGTGCACAGAATCGCCCCGGGCTCTTCTTCGCGATGTCGCAAGTGAGCCGCCTTGCCGACGAAGTCCTCGGCCTTGACGCGCGGTGCGCTCATGCCCGCCTCGACCACGTTGTACTCCGTCTCCAGCTCGTTGCCGTGCGCGCGGTAGCACTTTTCGAGGCGGCCTGTCGTGCCGTACACGCCGATGCCGCATGCGGCCAGGCCCTGCGGCTCGCCCGCTTCCCACAGCGTGTCCCAAAGGCGCAAGCCCTGCTCCATCGGCACGTAGAGCTCCCAGCCGAGGTCGCCGACGTACGAGATGCGCGACGCCAGCACGCGCAGAGTGCCGATGTCGATGACGCGGCACGTGCCGAACTTGAAGCCGTCGTTCGAGACGTCGTCTGAGGTCGTCGCGGCGAGGATGGCGCGCGCGCGCGGCCCCCACAGACCGATGGTGGTCAGCGCATTGGTCAGGTCGTGCAGTTGCGCGCCCTCCGCGAGGTGGTCGCTGAACCACTTCTTGTCGGACATGCCTGCGGCGCCGCCGGTGATCACTCGAAAGTGCTCGTCGCCGAGCCGCATGATCGTCAGGTCCGACTTGAAGCCGCCGTTCGGCGCCAGCACCGGCGTGTACACGTTGCGGCCGGCCGGCACGTCCATCTGCCGCAGCGCGACCTGCTGCACCGACGCCAGGGCGCCCGGGCCCGTGATGTCGAAGATGGTGAAGGCGGAAAGGTCGAAGATGCCCGCGCGTTCGCGCATGGCGAGGTGCTCGGCGTTGATGATCGGCGACCACCAACGCGACTCCCACTCGGCGGTCCGCCGCGTTATGCGGTCGCCGAACTCGTCAAGCAGCGCCGCGTTGGCCTCGTACCAGAAGGGCCGTTCCCAACCGGCGGCCTCATAGAAGAAGGCCTGCAGCTCGCGCTCGCGCTGGTGGAACGGCGCGAGGCGAACGTTGCGGTTCGACGCCCACTGCTCGCTCGGATGGACGATCCCATACGTCTTGTTGAAGCCCTCCGCGGCGCGTGCGCGGACGTGCGTGCGCGTCTTCTGGTGCTCGTGGAAACGGGCTGCGTCTGAGGCGTGGACGTCGATCTCGGACTCGCCGTGGACCATCCACTCGGCCAGCGTCTTGCCGGTGCCGGGGCCTTCCTTGACCCAGACGGCGGAGGCCGACCACAAGCCCTTCACGTCGGATGACTCGCCCAGCACGGGCATGCCGTCCGGCGTGAGCGACAGGATGCCGTTGATCGCGTACTTCACCCCGACCTTCTCGTCGCCCACTATCTCCGGCATCAACTCCAGGGCGTGCTCCATCTGCGGCGCAAAGTCGGCTTGCGTGAACGGGAACTCCGTTGGCGACAGGGCAGCCTGCGCGACCGACGGCAGGTCTTCCGGGTCGTACAGGATCGGCCGGTGCGCGTACGAGCCGATCTCCAGGTCGCCGCCGGCCTGCCGCTCGTACATGTTGGTGTCCATGTCGCGCACGATCGGGTGCTCGATATCGCTCTTCGCACCGGCGAATCGCGGCACGGGCCCGACGTCGATCATCTGGTGCACCGCCGGCGTGAGGGGGATGCGGGCGCCCGCCATCCGCGCGACGCGCGGGCTCCACACGCCGCAGCAGACGACGACGTTCTCGACTTCGATGTCGCCGGCAGTGGTGCGCACGCACTTCACGCGACCGCGTTCTACGTCGATGCCACTCACCTCGGTGTTGGCCGATACGTGCAGCCCGCCGGAGGCGACGCCCTGCTCGCGCATCAGCGTGCCCGCGCGCAGCGAGTCGACGACGCCGACGCCTGGCGTGTAGAAGCCGCCGAGGATGATGGTCTCGTTGATGTAGGGCACGAGCTTCTTCACCTCGGCCGGTGAGACGAGTGAGACCGGCTCGATACCCCACGACTTCGCCGAGGCCATGCGCCGCGTCAGCTCCTGCATGCGCTCGGGCGTGCGCGCGACCTCGATGCCGCCGGATTGTGTGAACACGCTGAGGTCGCGGTACTGGCGCACGCTCTCCACGGTCAACGCGGTCATCTCCTTGGAGTGGTCGACCAGGTAGATGAAGTTGGACGCGTGGCCGGTCGAGCCGCCCGGGTTGGGAAACGGGCCCTTGTCCAGGAGGACCATGTCGCGCCAGCCCAGGCGCGTCAGGTGGTACGCGACGCTGTTGCCGACGATGCCGGCGCCGATGACCACAACACGGGCGTGTTTGGGCAGCGGCATTATTCGGCCTGGTAAGGCGAGCGCACCTCTTCGGGGAGCTCGTACCACTGCATCCGGTCGCCGACCTGCGCGCGCAGACGCCACTTCAACGGCTTGGGCTGGGCCTCGACCACTTTCCAGATCTCGTCGATGCGCGAGCGCACGACGTCGCGATCGACCTCCATCTCATCCAGCGTGTGGCGCAGCTTTTCGATGTTCAGCTGGAGCGTGCGGAACATGCCCCAGTCGTCGGCGGACACGCGGGCGACGTACGCCGCGTCGATGGCGTCGGCACCGGATCCGACCTCGTGGTCCAGCAGCAGCGCGATCACGTCGATCAGGTCTTTGCGATTGACCTCATAGATCTGCAGCTTGCTGAGCAGCAGGTCCGCAGGGCTGCAGCACGGGCCTTCGTCGTCGAGCCGCCCGCGCAGGTCGATGACGTGCGACATCTTGAAGACGTCGACGAATATGTCGACCTGCCGGTTGTGGTCTGCGTCGAAGAAATACAGCCGCGTGTCGCCGTTCATCAGGTTGAAGCGCTCGTTGGCCTCGTAACCCAGCGAAGGGAACAGGGCGAGCACAGCCTTCCTGTCCTTTTTGGGGATGGCGTAGTCGAGGTCGCCGTACTTGCGCTTCAGCGGCGGCCGCGTAGCGCTCGGCGAATGCAGGTGGATGCCGGCGCCGCCCAGCAGCTTGGCCTTGACCCCCGCCTTCTTGGCCGCGTCGGCGATGCGGCCGGCTTCTTCTATCGGGTCTTCCAGCGGTCCGTCAGGCACCTTCTATCTCGATGACCACTGTTTTGAGGTCGGTCATCTGCTCGAGCGCGCCGTGGCCGCCGACGCGCCCGATGCCGCTGCGCTTGCCGGCCCGGCCGCCGAACGGGATGTGGGCCTCCCAGTAGTTCGACGACTCGTTGATGTTGACCCAGCCCACCTCGAGGCCTTCCGCCATGCGCAGCGCGCGCGAAAGGTCGCGCGTGTAAACGGCGCCGAGCAGACCGTACGGCGAGTCGTTGGCGATGGCCAGCGCCTGGGCCTCGTCCTTGAACTTGATGACCGGGGCGATGGGCCCGAATGTCTCCTCGCGGCTGACGAGCATCTCCGGCGTGACGGCGTCGAGGATGGTCGCGGGGTAGTAGAGGCGGGTTGGGAAGCCCTCCGCCCGGCGGCCGCCCAGCACCAGACGCGCGCCGCTGTTGAGGGCGTCGGCGATGTGGTCGTCCATCTTGGTTGCCACGCCCTCGTTGTTCAGCGGTCCCAGCGTCGTGTCTGGGGCGAACGGGTCGCCGAGGCGCAGCTGCTGCGCGGCTGCATCGAGCTTGGCCACGTATTCGTCGTGGACCGCCTCGTGCACGAGGATCCGCTCGCCGGCGGTGCAGCTCTGCCCGGCGCACAGGTAGCAGCCGACGATCGAGCCCTCGACTGCGTGGTCTATGTCCGCATCCTCGAAGACGATCATCGGCCCGTTGCCGCCGAGCTCGAGCATCACATGCTTGCCGGCTGCGCGGCGCGCGACCGAGGCCCCGGTGGCGGTCGAGCCGACGAAGCCCACTCCGTCCACCAGCGGATGGCCGGCGACCTCGTCGCCGACCTCGGCGCCCGGTCCCGTGACCAGGTTCACCGCCCCAGGCGGGAAATCGCCCTCGGCGATGCACTCCATCAGCGCCACCGAGATGACGCTCGTCGACGTGGCCGGCGTCCACACCACCGTGTTGCCCGCCGCCAGCGCCGGCGCGATGAGCTCGGTGGCCATCGTGAGCGGCCAGTTCCACGGGGTGATCACGCCGTAGACCCCGCGCGGCACACGCCGCGTGAAGATGAGCTTGCTCGGGCTCGCCGACGGGACCACGCTGCCTTCGAGCCGCTTCAGGTCCTCGGCGGCGATGCGGAAGTACTCGGCCGCCTCGGCGACCTCACCGTAGGCCTCGGCCAGCAGCGGCTTGCCCTGGTCGAGGGTGAGGATGCGGGCCAGCTCCTCGCGGCGATGCTCGATCGCGTCCGCGATCTTGTGCAGGCGGCGCGAGCGTTCGAAACCCTTGAGTCCCGCGACCGCCGCCTTCGCGGCGTGCGCCGCCTCGACCGCCTTGCGCGCGTCGCCGCGGGTGCCTTCCGGCACCTCCGCGATGACGGCGCCGGTGGCCGGGCTCACGGCTTCGAAGTGCCGGCCGGTCTCGGAGTCGATCCACGCGCCGTCGACGAACATCTTCTTCACCGAGCGGGCCACATCGACAGTCATCGCCTCTTCTCCCCCAAAGCGAAGGCTTGCTTGTATATGCGCTCGTATCCCGTCTTGTTCACGTCGCGCGGGTTGCCGATCGTCTGCGGGTCGTCGAACGCCTTCTGCGCGAGCATCGGGATCTCGTCCTCGCTGAAGCCGAGCTCCTGCATGCTCGGGATCTCGACGTCGATGGTCAGCTGGTGCACGTATTCGACTGCCATCTCGGCAGCCCGCCAAAGCGTTACGCCTCGCGTGTCGAGGCCGAATGCCTGCGCCATGCGCGCGAAGCGCTCGGGCTCGCCGGAGTGGTTGTACTCCATGACCGGGCCGAGCAAGCGAGCTGTGAGCGCGCCGTGCGGAGCGTCGTGCACGCCGCCGGCGGTCTGGCTCATGGCGTGGGCGGCGCCTGCGGAATCCGTGCCGTACGACAGCCCGGCCAGCATCGCCGCGGCGCTCATGTAATAGCGCGCCTGCAGGTTCTCACCCTGCGAGAACGCGACACGCAGGTAGCGCGCGACGTACTCCATCGCCAGCAGCGCCACCGCGTCGGTGAAAGGCTGGTGATACACCATCGTGTAGCACTCGACGGCGTGCGCGAGCGCGTCCATGCCGGTGCCCGCGGTGACGACCCCGGGCAGCTTCACGCTCAGCTCCGGGTCGATGAGGGCGACCCACGACGCGATGTTGGGCGTGCCGCCGACGTTGAACTTGATCTTTCGCTTCGGGTCGGTGATCACTGCCCACAGCGTCACCTCGCTGCCGGTGCCCGCCGTGGTCGGGACGGCGATCATCGGCGGGATGCGGCTGCTGATGGGGTCGTGACCCCACTCGTAGTTGAGGATGCTGCCGTCGTGCGCGGCCACGACGCCGATGCCCTTGGCGGTGTCCATCGAGCTCCCGCCGCCGATGGCGACGAGGCCATCGCAGCCCTGAGTGCGATATTCGGCGGCGCCCGCGTCGACGAGCTCGACCGGCGGGTTGGCCTTGACGCGATCGAACACGACAGGCTCGACATCCGAGCTGCGCAGCGCTTCGAGCGCGGTGTCCAGAAGGCCCGCGGCCTTGACGCCGGGGTCGGTGACGAGCAGCGGCCGGCGCATGCCCAGCAGCGAGGCTTCGTTGCCCAGCTCGCGGATCGCGCCCAGGCGCTGGACGAGGCGGGTGGGGCTCTGGTAGGTGCGGAGTGTGTGCTCGAGCATCGTCCTTCTTATATGTGGGGGCGGAGGCCGCCGGGGTTGCCCCCGGCGGCCATGGGACTGCTATTCAACCGGAATCTCGTGATGGATACGGGACAGGTCGATGCCCTGGTTCCGACGCACGAAATACGCAACGCCGTAGATAACGACGGCAAGCAGGTAAGTCGCGCCGAGATAGATGGCGGAGGGAACGCTGTTCGAGCCGTAAGTGGAGTTCGTGGCCCACTCGTAGACCATGAACCCGATGAAGATCACCGCCACCGCCGACACCACTGTGATGGCGGGGACGCCAGCGATCTTGTACTTGGCGACAGGAGAAGCGTTGTAGATGTCCTTACGACGCCAGGGCAGGATCATTGCCGCGACGAGTGTGGCCAGGAACGTGATCGCGATCACGGCAGTCGCGTCGAGGTACGCGGCCTGGAAGCCGAAAACGTTCCAGGCGAAAAGGGCGCTTACCGCCAGTGAAGGAACGACCATCAGCAGCAATGCGCCGTAGGGCACGCGGCGGCCGGTGGAGATGCTGGCGGCCCAGGCCGGCAGCACGCGGTCGAAGGCGGCGGCGAAGATGACTCGCGTCGAAGACAGGAACAGCGTGCCCGCCCAGCCGAAGAACCACAGCCCCATGACGGCGATGAGAACGGCCTGGAAGGCGTGGTTGTTGACCAGCCAGCCCGCGAACATGACTGGGTACGGCCATATCGGCACCGGCGCCGCCGGCTCCTGCACGGCGTAGATCGGGTTCCAGTACGCGGCGTTGGCTGCGTTGTAGAACTCCCAGCCGATGGTCTTGGCGGTCAGGACCAGGACGAGCACCACGAGGGCGACGGTCACCCACAGGCCCCAGAACATGCTCTGGAGCGGGCGACGAAGGTCCTTCGCGCCGCGCACCTCGCCGTAAAGGGTCGCGCCCCAGTTCGGCCAGAGCAGGTAGAAGGCGAGGAACGGCAGAAGCAGAAGGGTCGGGCCGAACGAGAAGAAGGTGAACGAATGCGAGGTGAAGCCGCCCTTGCCGGCCGCGTCGATCGTGGCCTGATATGCGTTCCCACTGGCGCCGAACAGGGACCCCGCCTCGCGGTTGAACGCATTGACGAAGTCGTCGTGGCTCGCGAAGAGCAGGAGCCCGCATACGACGGCGAGCCCGACCAGGCCGATCCAGAAGCAGATCTTCTGGATGCGCGCGTAGGTCTCCATGCCCAGCGTCACCACCAGGCTCACGAAGACGAGCACGACCACACAGCTGGTGAACACGCCCCACTGGGTCGCGAAGAAGGTCGCGATGTTGGTGAGCCCGAGCGTGTACGCGAGCGGCTCGAAGAACTGGACCACGAGGATGTTGGCGTAGATGGGGGTCCACAGCCAGAGGGTGAACCACCATCCGGTGATGGAAAGGACGAAGCCTATACCGCCGCCGAGGACGCGGCTCTGCCACGCATAATCGCCGCCGGTGCGCGGCATGACACTGACGAGGAACGCGTAAGCCAGCACGAGGAAAGTGACGAGCACGCCGGTGAGCAACACCGCCGTGAGGACCTGCCCGTCGGGCACGAAGTAAGCGAAGGACATGCCGTACAGGCCGAGCGTGATGAGGTTCACGGACCAGAACGAATAGACGAACGCATCAAACGTCGACCAGGCCTTGACGAGGCCTGTCGCGTTTCGCAGGAACAGCGATGGCCGCGAGCCACCTGTCGCCATCCCTGGAGGGGGCATCGTCGTGTCAGCCATGCTTTTCCTCCCTAATTCCGAAAAGACGAACTAGCCGTTGACCAACTGGTAGCTCTTGATGCCCTTGCCGGCATCGATGTTCACGATCGCGGCCATCAGCATCCCTTCCTCGTAGGCGCTACCTGGGTTGATCGAAAGGGTCTTGCCGATCTTCACCGCGCCCTTGCTCTCGTGGATGTGCCCGTGCAGCGAGAGGATCGGCTGATACCGCTCGATGGCCTCGCGCACTGCGGTCGATCCGACCGGTCGCAGCGCGCGCCCACCGTGCAGGAGCTTCAGGTCGGCGTCGATCGCGGGCGCCTCGTCGAGCCCTGACTTGTAGGGCGGGCAGTGCAGGTTGAAGATGGCTTTCGCCGGGTCGCGGAGGTCCTTGGCCATCGCGTCGATGCGCTCGCTGAGCTTCTCCTCGGTCTCCTCGCGATGCGTGTTCCACGGCGTCGGGTTCGACCAACCGCTCGAGATCATCGAGAAGCCTTCGATCTCCACGATCCGACCCTCGCCCAGCTCGACCGCTTTTGCCTGTCTCACGACCTCGTCGACCTCGAATTCGTCGTCGTTCCCGGGACAGACGAAGCAGCGAACCTTGGTGCCTTCCAGCTTCTCGGCCGCCAGGTTCATCCAGCGCTCGACGCCGTCGAGCATCACCTGCTGGAATGTCGCCGCGCGCTGCGCGGGGTCCTGGTCCAGTTCGTGGAGCCGGTCCGGGGTCATCTGCAGCGGGTAGTAGCCCTTGCGGCGGATCTGCGCCTCCACATCCGCCACCTGCTCTTTCGCGACCGCCTGCTGCTCGCCGCCGAGCGCGTACGTGAAGCGCCCGTTCTCCTGCACCAGCGGCACGATCGCCTTGCCGGTCATGTCGCCGCCGCAGATCAGCGTGTCGCAGTCGTAGTACTTGGCGGCGTTGATGAACTTGCGCCAGCAGGTCTCCGATCCATGCAGGTCAGTGGCGAAAAAGATCTTCGGCAATTAGCGCTCCATCAAAACTTTCCGGATCTCCGACTCGAATCCCGCAACGTGCCTCCGCATCGCGTCCTCGGCGCGATCCCCGTCGCCGGCCACAACCGCCTCGAGCATCGAAGTGTGCTCTGCCACGGCCTCTCGCAACCGGACCCCGTGATCGAGGACCAAGAACCAGAGCCGCAGGCTCAGGTTGAAGTAGCGCTCCAGCGTGCTTTCCAGGAAGGCGTTGCGCGCACACCGATAGATGCGGCGGTGTATCTCCTGGTCGAGCCGCATCAGCTCCCGCTGGTCGTTGACGCGCTCGGTCTGCAGCTCGTCGAGCAGGCGTTTGAAGTCGGTGCGGTCGGCCGACGTGCAGCGTTCCGCGGCCAGCCGCGCCGCGTGTCCCTCGAGCACCACGCGCACCTCGGTGATACGCGCGAGGTCGGTGATGTTGACGTCGGTGACGAACGTGCCGCGGTTGGGGACACTGCGCACGAGCTTCTCGTGCGCCAGACGCTGCAACGCCTCGCGTATCGGCGTGCGTCCGATGGAGAGCTCTTCCTGCAACCGTCCTTCGTGCACGAGCGAGCCGGGCGGCATCGCCAGCGACAGGATGCGATCGCGGATCGACAGATAGGCAGCCTCGCTCTGGGAGCGCGGCGCCTGGGTGTCACGTGCCGTGACAACCTCGCGGATCCGGACCTGGGAAGCCATCCCCTCTGCTCTCCCTGCCGACCCCAATCACCCGTGCGATATGCGGGCGATATACCGGGCGGAACCGTAGCACCGACCCGACGTGCCGTCAAATCAGTCGGGCAGAGGGCGGCCCTTCGTTTCCGGCAGCAGCAGCAGTACCAGCGCTGACGCCACCCCGGCCACCGCCGCGAGAGCGAGGGCGCGGCCCAGCCCTATCACGGGAGTGAGCGCGCCGACCACCTGCAGGCCGAAGATGCCGCCGATCGCGCCGCCCACACCGCCTGTCGCCTCGGCGGTGGCGCGGGCCCGCGTGGGATACAGCTCGCCGGACCAGGCGCCCAGCACCGGGGTGTCGGCGCTGGCGAAGCCGCTCCAGAGCAGGTTGCCGGCGATGAAGCCGGCCGTTCCGGTGACGAAACCGCCCCCCGTGAACAGGGCGGTGATCACCCCGAGCGCCACGCCGAGGAAGCGGCGGCCGTATCGGTCGCTGAGATACCCGCCGGCGACGTAGCCCGCGATGGCGCAAACGGCGGCTGACGCGATCATCAGGCTGATGACCCCTGGGCTGAGATGCAGGTTCTGACTGGCATAGACGGTGAAGAAAAGCCCGGAGGGTTCGCCCAGGATGGCTCCGATGATCGCGCTCGCGACGAGGATCATCAGCCGCCGCCGCCACGGCGGCTGCATCAGGACTCTGATGGTCGAGCCGCTGATGTGGGCACGCTCCCACGCCCTGCCTTCGGGCAGCCGCCGCCAGACGAGGGGAGCAACCAGTACGCCGACGCCGCCTGCCAGGAACAGAACTCGCCAGTTCGGCGCGACGAACGGATAGGCGAAGACCGGGATCGCCTGACCGGCGCCGAAAAGGAGCGCGAGCGCGCTCACCGCCTGCCCGCGACGGGCGCGCGGCGCTTCTTCGACGATGAGCGCGGTCGCCACCGCCAGGACGAGGCTCTCGAAGCACGCGGCGGCCAGGCGGAAGATGGCCAGCGCGACCAGGCTCGGCGCGAACGACGTGGCGAAGTTGACCAGCGAGAAAAGAGCGACTCCCGCGGCGATGAGGCGGCGGCGGCCGAAGTGGTCGGCGAGGGTCGCGAGCGGCAGCGCGCCGACCGAGCCGAGGATGACGATCGAACCCAGGTTCGAGAGGTCCGAGACCCGGGCGCCAAAGCTGTTGGCGACTGCCGGCAGCTCGAGCACGAGCACCGAGCCGTCGAAGCCCGCGAGGACGATCGCCAGCCCGGCCCACACCAGCGTCGCACGTTGACGCGCGTCGAGACCCATCAACCGACGAGTCGCAGCTTTCGGAGCAGATAGGGTCCCGGTCCGAGGAACCCGCACGTGGCGCCGACGTGAGCGATCGACACGCCGAGCAGAGACGTCGGGCCCGGCAGAAGCCAGAAGGCCACCCCAAGGGGCACGCCCACCAGCGCGGTCGCGAGCGTGTCAGCCCACGACCAGCCGAGCCGGTGATAAAGGACGTAGGTGAGTGTTCCGGCCAGATAGCCGACAGGCGGCGCGATCAGCACGCCCAGCCCGCCCTGCACTACGCCGCGAAAGAACGCCTCCTCGACCGGCCCATTCAATAGATAGAAGCCGGCCTGGAACCACGCGTCACCGGGTCCCGATGGCACGCCGAGCGCGCCGCGGCGGCGTGCGAGCTGCAGCTGCACCCAGGTCGCGGCGACGAACATCACCGGGGCGGCGACGATGCCGAAGGCAAGCTGGACGTCGAGTCGCCCGAGCGACCACCCCGTCCACGCCGGCCGCCAAACGAGCTGCACGAGCAGAAACGCCGCGGCCATCGGCAGCAACCGGATGGCGAAGTCGGGCTTCATCCACCGCCAGCTGTCGGGAATATTGGTCAGAGCGATGCGCGTTGCACTTTTGGTGGACGTCATCGAGTTCGAGATTTTCTACGACTACCTCTGCCCGTTCGTCTACAGAGCCGCGGAGATGCTGGAATCGGTGCGCGAATCCGGCGGGCGTGAGGTCGAAGTGACGTGGAGATATTTCTCACTCTCGCAGGTCAACTCGAGGCAGGATTCGTGGACCGCGTGGGGCGCGCCGGAGTCCGAGCTCGTGAAGGGCAGGCTCGCGTTCCAGGCCGCCGAAGCCGCGCGCCGCCAGGACATGTTCGATCCCTTCCACATGTCGCTTCTGCGAGCGCGTCATCGCGACCGTTTGAACATCGACGATCCGAACGTCGTCGATGAGGTCGCCGCCTCGGCAGGCCTGGACGTGGATCGGCTGCGTCGTGACATCGCCGACCCGACCATCCTGCAGGCGCTTGCCCGCGACCACGAAACCGCGCGTTCGCAGCACGGGGTGTTCGGCACGCCGACGTTTCTCTTTCGGGATGGATCTGCCGCGTACGTGCGATTGGCCCCGGATCCGCTCAACGGTGACGCGGTACGCATCCTCGACGAGATCGTCGCGATCGGTGCCCGCGAGCCCGCCATCCTCGAGATCAAGCGACCGGTGCCACCAACGGCCGACTGAGTTCGGAGCTTCGTACTCCCGGGTACTGGCACTCGCGGCTTTGTTTTCTCTTTGAAGGCAAGGTCTAGCGATGGCAAATCGGTGGGGGGCGCCAGAAGGTCCCTACAGCACAGAGGACGACGATGCGCCGCGCGGGGAAGGAGCGCTGCCTCCGGCCGCGGTGGACTCCTGGCGTACCTGGCTGCTCACCGGCAAGTCGGGCGTGGTCACGGACAGGCGCCGGGTGCGAGGGTCGCACCGAGGCCTC
The DNA here is from genome assembly GCA_036518815.1 of Candidatus Dormiibacterota bacterium. Classification (GTDB taxonomy): domain Bacteria; phylum Chloroflexota; class Dormibacteria; order Dormibacterales; family Dormibacteraceae; genus CF-118. Next base: position 13,297 of record DATDML010000086.1, on the reverse strand, counting down.
AAGCAGATGCTCGTCGACGGCACAGGCACCGACCTGCCGCAAACGTGGAAGCACTTCTCGGGCGCCATGGTGCGCCTCGCCATCAACGACGGCCTGAACACGCTGCCCACCGACCAGACGCATGTCGTCTGGCTCGCGTATTTTGGCGGTCTATCGAACTCGCAGATCGCGCAGCGGCTGGGCATGAGCCTTGGCGGCGTGGAGCGGCGGCTGAAGCTTGCGTTCGAGCAGCTGAGCGATTACGTCGAGCACGGCCGCACCGCCGGCCGGCGTGCCATCTACGCCATCGCCGGCTGGCTCTCGCTGCGGCGGCTCATCGAATCTCACCCGACGCTGGTGCAGGCGGTCGCTGCCGCGGGCGCCACTGCGGCGGTGGTCGTCGGCGCAGCTGGATCGACACCTGCGTCCGCCTCTCACGCCACCGCCGCCACGCCTGCTGCCGGTGCGCCTCGCGCCGCCGCCTCGCCACTTCCGTCGCCGCCGGTCGCCAGCGCGTCCGCCGCCACCGTCGCGACGACAGCGGCGGCCGCCAACGCGGTGACAAGCACCGTGGCGGCCACCCAGGGCTCGGTCAAAACGGTCGTGGGGAGTGTGAAGAACGTGGTGCCACCACTGCCATCGCCTCCACCGCTGCCGACGCCGCCGCCAGTGCCCTAGGCGTTGCGCGCGTAGATCACCACGCCATCGACGGTCGCGATGCGGTGATAGCTCGACGTGACCAGGGTCTCGAGCACCGGGTAATCCGACATCGGATAGCCGGCGAAATCGCTCCAGCCGGCGGCAGCGGTGTCGACGATGAGCGCCGGCGGATGCGCCGCGAGATCTGACTGCAACTCGGACCAGACATCGGGCGCCGTATCCCAGTTGTTCGGCCGCAGACCCGACGTGCGCGCGAAGCCGCGCAGGAACCCGGGAAAGCGGCCGGCCATCACGCGATCGGACTCGATGTAGAGGGCGGCCCAGTCACCCCACACGAAGACCCGATCGCCCGGGCTGGAATGCTCGTTGATGTAGGCGGCGACAGCCTCGTGCTGCGCGACCGGCGGGCTCCAGTCGTAGGTCAGCGGGTCGGCCTGCGTGTCGTAGACGGCCCACCATGCCGCCGGCACGAGCAGGCCGATCCCGACCACCGCGGCGACCCAACGCCGCATGTCGGTTTCGAGCGCGCGATCCACCGCCAGCGCGGCGAGGAGCGCGAGCGGGGCCATGACCTGGATGAAGTAGTGCCACGACCAGTGGCCGCCGGCGATCGAGCCGAGAAATGAGACGCCAAACCACGCGATCGCGAGCTTCTCCAGGGTGGTCAAACGCCGGCGACGCACGATCAGGGCGAGGGCTGCGATCCATAGGACCGCCATGTCGAGCACGAAGGGCACCAGGCTGTCGCGCGCCCGGGACACGACCACTCCCGGGTTCCAGTTGCCGGCGGCGTAGCCCGCCAGGGTCTCGACCGACCAACGCCAGAAACCGGCCAGTGACCCCGTAGCGGCAAGCACAGCCGCTCCCGCCACAAGCCCGATCAAGATGCCTGCCCCGAAACGTAAGGTCGCGCCCGGGCGCTCGCCTGCGACGGTGATCAAAACGAGCGCCGCCGGGAACAGCAGGACTTGCGCGGCAGCAACCTGCTTGAAGGCGCCCGCCACCACGAGCAATAGCCCCGACAGCAGCCACTGCCGGCGGACCGTCAAGAGGAAGGAAACCGTCAGCGGCAGGGTCATGAACAGCTCGGTGTTGGCGGCCAGCAGTCGCGGATTGCCGGCCGCGGTGAGGATGCCGTAGAAGATGGCAGCAAGGACCCCCGCCCGCGGTCCGGCCGTGGAACGGCCGATGAGGAAGAGCGCGACGGACGTCGCCGCGGTGACGACCAGGGCAAGGGCGTGGATCGCGTTCATCTGGTACTGGCCGAACAGCGCGAACGTCGCCGCGTACGTCCAGAAGATTCCCGGCGGCTTGTTGTCGACGCCGCCGTCCGCATACAGATGGCCGCCCAGATTCATCAGCGCCGCGATCGAGCCGTAGACGCCCTCGTCGCCGTCGAGCAGCCGGTGCGCGAATACCGGCAGATGCGCAAGCAACACGACGAGGGCGCCGCCGCCGGCCAGCAGCCAGAGCGGCCGCGCCTCTGAGCGCGGCAGCGTAACCGCCCTGGACGCCATTACCTTTTGACTATATGCGGCTGAGGAAGGGGGCCCAGCGCGAGCCAGAATCGCGCGCCTGGGCGTTGCAATTAAGTCGAGCTGTGACTTCCGCGCGTCGTTTCGTGCTTCCTGGGGTGGGAGTGGCGATCGTGCCGGCGTTGGCCCTGGACTTCGCTTACCGGCCGGCCCTGATCGGCATCGACTTCCACACGTACGCCGCTGCGGCGATGATCGGCCTGCACGACGGCTGGTCGCGGATCTATGACCAGGGGCTGGTCACGGTGGCGCAGAAGACGCTCGTGCCCGGCTACCGGGCGCAGCCATTCCTGAGCCCGCCGACGGTCGCGTGGGTGGTGGCGCCCCTGCAGGCGCTGCCGTACACGTTTGCCTTCGAACTCTGGGTGGCAATCACGTTGAGCGCCATGCTGTTCGCGCTGGCCTGGTCCTCCACATACCGCGGCACGGCGCGGGTGGCGGCGGTGCTCGTGGCACTGATTCCCTGGTGGGGTGCGCAGGCCTTGATGGTCGGGCAGGTGGTGCCGCTGGTCGCGGCCGCGCTGCTCGTTTCGTGGCGACTCCTGCGCGACGACCATGACGTGGCCGCCGGTCTTGTCCTGGCCCTGCTGCTGCTCAAGCCCAACACCGCGTTGCTGGCGCCGCTCGCCTTGCTCGTCGCCGGAAGGTTCCGGGCTTTCGCAGTGTGGGTCGGCGCGGCGGCGATCGTCGCCGGCATCAGCTTCGTCACGCTCGGCGTGCACGGGTTCGGCGCGTACATGGCGGAACTGAGCCGCCTGCCGTCTGGTGCCAACGGCCTCACGTTGAACGGAACTTTCGGTATTGCAGGTGCAGCCGCAACGGTCGCTCGCGTACTGATAATCGCCGTCACTCTGATCACCGCGTTCCGCTACCGCCATCGCGTGGGCCTCGTGCTCGCGGCAGGCGCGATGGGGTCGCTGATGATTGCCCCGTATCTGCACGCCTCGGACCTTTGCGTGCTGATCGCGGCCGGCTGGATGATCTGGCACGAGCGGGCCGACCCGCTGCTGCGCGCGATCCTCACGTTCGGCGTTTTGATGGCGACGCCGCTGGACGCGATAGCGGGCCTCGGTCCGCCTGTCAATCGGTGGCTCATCTACGAGATGGGATTGGGCCTGGTGCTCGCGGTCATGGCGTGGCTGCCGGAGAACGCGCTCGCTCAGCGGGCGGCCGTCTTAACAGGCAGGGCTGACTTCGGGAAGCAAGCCCCCGCATAATCGGGTGGCCTGCCGCCACCACAGGGGACTTCTTGCAACTCGACATACAAGCCATTCGCGGCCCGCTGCGGGTCCTCGCCGGTCCGGGCACCGGCAAGACGCATCTGCTCGTGGATCTCTACGAGCAGGCCGTCCGTACGGCTGAGGCCGACCGCAGCCAGATCCTGGTCCTGACGTTCTCGACCGGCGCGGCCGGCGAGCTCGCGAGCCGCATCGATTCGCGCCTGCAGGACGACTATGGCGAAGCCTGGATCTCCACGTTCCACAGCTTTTGCTCGCGCCTCTGGCGCGACCACCGGCCCGACCCACACCGCCTGCTGCTGAATGGTTTGCAGGAGTCGATGGTGATGCGCCAGGTGCTGGCGGACATCGACCCTGCCGTGCTCGGGCCGCTGGCCGGCGTGCGGCGCTCCGACGCCTTCGCACGCGACCTCCTGGGCTTTGTATCGCTGATGAAGCAGAACCTGGTCCATCCCTCGGCCTTGCTTCTTGCCGCGGAGGCCGGCGCGAGCGCGCGGCTGCAATCGCTCGCCTCCGTCTACCAGGCCTATCAGCAGCGGCTGGAGAGCGGGCGCATGGTCGATTTCCGCGACCTCATCAGCGGCACGGTGGCGCTACTGGCTTCAGATGCCCAGCTCCTCGAGCGACTGCGCGCGAAGTTCCGATTGATGCTGGTCGACGAGTTCCAGGACGTCGACCCCGCGCAGTTCGCGCTGCTGCGCATGCTCGCGCCGCCCGAAAGCCATCCCCGGCTGGTCGTGGTCGGCGATCCCGACCAGTCGATCTATGGCTTCCGCGGCACAGTACCGCGCTTGCTGAGCGTCGACTTCGCCGCCGTCTATGGGGGCGAGACGGTGATGCTCGATGCGTGCCGGCGCTGCGCGCAGGACGTGCTCGACGCGGGCGAGCGCCTTCTCTTGGCCACGCAAGGTACGCGCGCGCCGCGGACACTGCGCGAGGCTCGCGAGGTGGCGGTCGCCGCGCCCGCGATCGTGGTGGCGCGCGAGAGCGACGCCGTGGATGAGGCCTTCTTCTGCGCGCGAGAGGTGAAGCGTTTGCTGGCCACCTCGCCCGACCTCCGCCCCAGCGACATCGCGATCTTGCTGCGCAGCACCACGACGCTCAGTCCTCCATATGAGGAGGCGCTGCGCGCGCTGGGCGTGCCGTTCGAAGTCCGCGGTTCGGGCGCGGGAGCGCGCAACGAGGTGGTGCGGTTCCTTTATGGCTACCTGGAGTCGCTGCGCCGCCCCGATGACCCGGACGCATTCCAGGCGTCGCTGGCCTCGACCTTGGGGCCGGTGAAGCCGGCGACGCTGAGCCGCGTGCGCGCCCACGCTTACGAGCGAGGGCGGCCCCTCCTGCGCGTGATGAAGCGGCTCATGGCCGTGCTCGCGGCCCGCGAAGAAAACCGTGAGGAACAGGACGAGTTCAAGCCGCCGGATTACCTCGAGTTCCTGACGCCCGATGAGATTTCGAGCTTGCGCGTCGCGATGGACGCGCGAGACAGGCTCCTGGGCAAGGCCGGCCACTTACCGATCGCGGCGCTCGCGTATGAAGCATTGATCGACGAGGGAGCGATGGGCCGCCTGCTCGAGATCGAGTTTGCGGAGGAGACGCGCATCGAGGTGATGGCCGACCTGCGCGCCGCCATCGAAGGTCTGCAGGGCGTGGAGGAGGTGTTCGAACGCCTCCATGGGCACAAGCCACTGCTGTCGGAGCTGCCCGGGCCGATCGGCGCGCTCCTTGCCGCCGCAGCGGATGACTCGCAAGCCGCACCCGCACGGCGCGATGCGGTGCAGATCATGACCGTGCACCAGGCCAAGGGACTGCAGTTCGAGCACGTTTTCTGCGCAGGCTTCGCGCACGGCCTGTTTCCGGTCGCAGCCCGTCCGCATCCGCTGCTCGACGACTCGGACCGCAGATGGCTCGAGAACTTCAAGGTCGGGTTCATGCCGTCGTGGTCCGCCGATCCCGACGGACACGCGGCCGAGGAGGCAAGGCTGGCCTACGTCGCGCTCACGCGCGCGCGACAGCGCGTCTACATCACGTATGCCGACCAGTACCTGCGCCAGGCGGGGCCGTCGGTGTTTCTCGAGCTCGCGTCTCCGGCCGCCGAGGTGCGCGAGCTGACCAGAGCGTCGACGCACCTCGAGCCCGCTGCGCTGCTGCTCGCGCGCGAGGCCGAGGTCATGATCGCGTCGACGCGCGCTCCGCTGGCCGATGGGCTTCACCAGCGCGCGCACGCGCTCGGCCTGGACGTGACGTTCCTGGCCGATCCGCAGGCCGGCGAACCCTTCGAGCCATACGGCGGTGATCGCAACCCGGTCGGTGTTGCGGTTGATCACTTCAGCCCGACGACGCTCAATGACTACCTCAAGTGCCCGCGGCTCTATTGGTACAACCACCATCCCGGCCTGGTCGCGGAGCCGAGATCGGTGCTGATGGAGCGCGGCGGTTTCCTGCACGAGGTGCTGGAGGATTTCCACGCCCAGGAGCCCGATTGGCGGCCGCTGGAAGGAGACAGGCAGCGCGAATGGTTGGAGCAGGCGCTGCAGAAACATCTCGATTCGTACCTCTCGCGCATGGAAGGCCAGCTCGATCGCCGTCGCGAAGAGCACCAGGTGCGCAACGTGCTGGGCAACTACATCCGCTTCGTCACTGGGCTGCAGCGGCTGCGCCGCCTCGGCACCGTGGCCCTGGAGAAGCGCTTCCATCTCCAACTCGACGGCGTCGAGATAGTCGGCAAGATCGACCGCGTCAACGATGTCGGCGACGGCCTGGTCGAGGTCGTCGACTACAAGACTGGCGCCGGCAAGAGCATGCGCTGGGCATACGAGTCGTACTTCGGCGAAGAGCTTTATGACGTCCAGCTCGCGCTCTATTACCTCGCTTGCCGCTTCGGCTTCGACGACGAGGGGAAGCCCCTGGGATTCAAGCCGCGCTTCCTTTCGCTCTGGTACCCGAAGGAATGGGTGTGGGGATCGATCCGCGAAGTGATCTTCAGCATCGGCATGCCGGCCGGGCTGAAGGAATATCGCGAGCGTTTGCTGTCAGAAGAGGATCTCGAACGCAGCCGCGTGAGGGTCATGGATGCGATCGCGGGCATCCAGGCGGGACGTTTCGAGCCCAATCCGCGCGACCTCGCGGGCACGTGCGTCAGCCGCTACTCGAGCTGCCCGCACTCCGCCATATGTCCGTTCGGAGGCCAGCCACCCGAATGAGTGTGATTGTCAAGTCGTTGAGCGCTGAGCAGGCGGCGGCGGCACACGCCGGTCCCGACGGCGCCTTCCTCATCGCGGCCGGCCCCGGTACGGGCAAGACCTACACCGCGACCGAGCGTTTCTGCTGGCTCGTCGAGCAGGGCGTGCCCGCGGACAACATCCTCGCGGTCACCTTCAACGATCGGGCTGCAGACGAGCTGAGGGAGCGCATCACGGCGGAGCTCGGCCGCCGGCGCCCCGACATTCCCGCGCAGGCGATGGACGGCGCGTGGATCGGCACGTTCCACGGCACGTGCGCGCGACTCCTCGAGGAGTTCGCATATCTCGTCGGCACGCCGCGCGAGCTACGAGTGCTCGACGACGCCGGCCAGCGGCTCTTCGAGCAGTCGTTGATCGCCAAGCTCAGCAGCGGCGTCGCCGCGCCGCTCGACCCGGACTCCTTCACCGCACTCGGCGTCGAAGAGCTCGACGAGCTGCTGCGCCTCGGCCTGCGCTTCGTGCTGAAGCTGAAAGGCCGCGGCATCCGGCCCGAGTCGTTCCACAAGCGCGCGCACGAGCTGCACCTGGAGAACTGGCCCGTTACGCCGGAAAGCAACGGCTCAGGCAACCCGCAGCTGGCAGCGAAGGCGGAGCGCGAGGCGATCGACGTGCTGCACCTGATCTACAGCACCTACGAGTCGTCGCTCGCTGAATCGGGGCTGCGCGACTTCGACGACCTGATCCTCGCTGTGATCGACGCGCTGGAGCGGGTGCCCGAGTTTCGCGCGCGATGCCGCGCCCGCTTTCGCTATCTGCTCGTCGACGAGTTCCAGGACACAAACCGCATCCAGCTCGACCTGATCCGCTTGCTGGCCGCGGAAGGATTCGGCAACGTGTCCGCGGTCGGCGATGCGAAGCAGTCCATCTATGGCTGGCGTGACGCGGAGATCGAGAACATCCGCAGCCGTTTTCCTGGGCGCCGGCTGCCGCTGACGCACAATCGCCGTTCGTACCAGGGGATCCTCGACTGCGCCACCGACTTCATCCGGCGCGATCCCGACTTCGAAAACGAGCCCGAGCTGGTGGCGACGCGCGGCGCCTCGGACACGCCGGTGACAGTCGTGATGGCGCCCGACTCGCGCATTGAAGCGCGCACCGTGGCCGAGACGATCCGGCGCTTGCATCGGTCCGGCCGGAAGCTTTCGGACATCGCGATCCTTTCCCACTCGGTGCGGATGCTCCCGCGCGAGTTCGAGGACGAGCTGCGCCGCCAGGGCATCCCGTACCTGACGAGCGGAGGCTCCGGCTTCTTCGACCGGCAGGAGATAAAGGACGTGCTCGGCCTGCTGCGGCTCACCGAGAACCCGATGGACGACGGCGCGCTCGTGCGAGTGCTGCAAGGACCTATCGTCCGGCTCGACGACCGCGCGCTGTACAAGCTTTCATCGCGAAGGTTCGAGCGTCGAGGCATGCGCCTGCGCGACTGCTTCGAGGAGTCGCGTCGCGAAGGCTTCCCCGAGATGCCGCCGCGGGTGGCGCAACAAGCGACAGCGCTGCTGGAGATAACCGACCGGCTGGGCGGCATGCGCGACGCCCTCACCGTCGCCGACATCCTCAACCGCCTGCTCGAGGAATCGGGCTACCTGCGCTGGGCCGAGCTGCGCGCGCAGCGCGATGGCAGCCCGCGCGCCTTGCTCAACCTGCGCAAGGTGTTTCAGCTGGCCGCATTCTTCGAGCGCGACCTCGCGCTCGCGGGCATCGGCGATTTCGTGCGCCATCTGGACCAGGTCATCGACGCCGACCTGCCGGTGGGCGAAGCCCTGGAGCGGATCGCCACCGCCGAAGCGGTCTCGCTTCTCACGATCCACTCGGCCAAGGGCCTCGAGTTCCCGGTCGTCTTCCTGGTCAACCTGCGGCCGCCGCGACCGCGCGACACGGAGCGCCTTTTCTTCGATCCCGACCGGCTCGGCTTCGTCATGAAGAGCTGGCGAGGGGAGAAGCATCCGCGCTACTTGCAGACGCTGCCGGGCGAACCGGCCGTCGCTCTAGCCAGAGGCGAGCGGCGCCGGGTCGTGTACGTGGGCCTCACGCGCGCCATGGACTCGCTCTACGTGACGGCCACGCGGGAAGAACCGTCGTCCGCCGAGGTCGAGATCGGCGAGCACGACCACTTCGCTGAGATCCTCCGCTGGGCGCTGGCCCACCCCGAGCAAGCGGTGGTGATGGAGGCCGAACAGCTCGAGCTGCCGGCGATGGAGCCCTTGCCGGCGGGCAAGAACGGCGCCGCCACGGTGGTCGGTGAGGTGCTCGACGCTTACGAGAAGGTGCGGCCGAAGCCGGCGGCTGCGAGCAGCGCCGCGCCGGTCGAGCTGGAGCTCAGCTTCTCCGACCTCCATGACTTCGAGATCTGCCCGGTGCGGTATCGATTCGCGCGTGTCTGGGGCGTGCCGGCGCCGCCGGACGAGCTGCTGAACCGGGCGGCCCGCGATTCGCGGTCCAGCGAGCTCGGCTCGGCCGTGCACGCAGCCCTGGCTGCGTGGCATGTTGCCGGAGCTGCAGCGGACCTGCACGCGCTCTACTCCGGGCCCGAAGCCGGGGTCGCAATGCTCGAGCGGTACGCGGCGCATCCGCTGTCGAAGGCCCGCACGCTCGGGGTCGAGGTCGAGTTCAACATGCGGCTGGCCGGCGCCCGGTTCCGGGGCCTGGTCGACCGGGTCTGCGAGGTCGACGGCCGCACGGTTCTCATCGACTACAAAACGAATGCCAAGCTCGATCCGAAGCTGCTGGACGCGTACGCGTTGCAGCTGCGGCTGTATCACCTCGCCGCGGCTCGTGGCCTGCTGCCCGGCGCAGCGGATCCCGACCTCATCCTCTTCGACCTCCGTCACGGTGAGGCGATTCGGATCACGCCTGACGAAGCGGTGGTTATGGAGCGTGTGGTCGCTGACGTGGCCAAGATCGTGGCTCGCGACTTTGCTCTCGGCCCGCAACACGCCGAGCGGCCGTGCGTGCTCTGCGCCTACCGGCCAGTCTGTAAAGACGCCCGCAAATAGTGAGTTCTGGGCGGCTGGAAGAGAAGTACTTCGAGCGCCGGGAGATCAAAGAGGCGATCGCCTTCGCCGAGGCCGGCGGGATCGCGGTGCACAGGAACTTCGATTACTACCACGGCTCGACGATCAGAGGGATGCGCCGCGAGCGGCCGTTCCTGCACGTGATCGGGCTGCGGCCGCGGCTCGAGGAGTGGGGCCGGCGGTACGGGCTCCGGCCGGAGTGGATCCAGCCGGAGAAGCGCCGGCGCGTGGCGCACTACGACGTCTTCGGCGGCTTCGCCCAGGAGCTCATCGACAGGTTGAAGCAGGCCTGATGCCCTCGACCACCTCCCCGCGAGCGGGAAGGGTTGACACGGCATGACGCAATGCGTTATGATGCATTGCGTCATAAACACAGATTACAGGCAGGAGAGGAAACCATGAGTACGGATACCAAGGACATGACCGGCACGGTCGAGCAGGTCGCCTTCGGCGCGGCTGAGACCGTGGCTGAGGTGGCGAGCGACCCGATCGGTTCGGTGCGCCGGCAGGTTAGGAACCTGGAGAAGAAGGGCACCCCGACCGCCCGCCGGATCAACCGCAAGGTGAACACGCGTGTGAGCGCGGTCGCCGAGCCGGCGCGCGACGCGTTCCAGACCATCACCAAGACCGCTTCCAAGGCGGCCGGCAAGGTGGCCGAGGAGCTCGTGCCGGAGAAGATCGTGATGCGTGGCCTGCGGCAGATGAAGCAGACCGCCAAGCGCCCGGACGTGGCCGGTTTCGCGGCCAAGCGGACGCTGCGCTTCTTCAACCGCTCCTTCAAGACCGTGGCCCGCTACGCCACCAAGTTCGAGACCGCCAGCGACCTGACGCCGGCATCCAAGCCCGCGGCAGCGCCGCGACGCCGGGTGCGCCGCACGCGCGCACGCCGAGCCGCTTAAGACAGAATCGCTAAACAGGGGGCGGGCTTCAAGGGCCCGCCCTTTTTTGTTGCTGTTACCTTCATTGCGCCTTGGTCGTTTGCACCGGCTCGATCGCCTACGACTACATCCTCAACTTCAAGGGCCGCTTCCGGGAGCACATCCTCCCGGACAAGACCCACATCCTGAACCTCAGCTTCCTGGTCGACGACCTGCACAAGCGCCGCGGCGGCGTCGCCGGCAATTACGCCTACAACCTCTCCTTGCTCGGCTATCCGGCTGCCGTGCTGGCGACGGCCGGCGCCGACGCGGCCGAATATCGCGTCTGGCTGGAGGCGCGCGGCATCGACTGCCGCGGTCTTCGCCTCATCGACGGTGAGATCACCGCGACTGGCTTCACCACGACCGACATGGACGACAACCAGATCACGGGTTACTACGGCGGCGCGATGCGAAGGGCTGCCTCGCTGGGGCTGGATGACGCTCCGCCGGACGTGAAGGCAGTGGTCATCGGTCCCAATGACCCGGCCGCGATGATGCGACTCGCTGCCGAGTGCCGCGAGCGCAAAGTGCGGTATGTCTTCGACCCGGCGCACCAGTTGCCGCGCCTCGAGGGCAAGGACCTGACGGCTGCTGCGACCGGCGCGTGGATCCTCATCGGCAACGACTACGAGATCGAGCTGGTCAAAGAGCGCATGCAGTGCGGCGACAGCGACCTGCTCGAGTGCGCCGAGATGGTGGTGACGACGCTGGGTCGCGAAGGTTCACGCATCGCGCATCGAGACGGAGTCGAGAGAATTCCCCCCGCTCCGGCGCGCCGCGAAGTCGATCCCACGGGCGCCGGCGACGCGTACCGTGCGGGCCTCGTCGCGGGATTGATGCGCGGCCTCGACCTCGCGACCGCCGGAAGGGTGGCATCGCTGACGGCCACGTACGCCATCGAGCAGGTGGGCACAGCCGAGCACACGTACACAAAGGACGAGTTTTCTGAGCGCTTCACTCAAGCGTTCGGGAAGGCACTCCCCGCCCGCTTCTTCAGTTGAATTTGCGCCCCTGGTCCCGTTGGTAGGCCCAAAACGCCAGAAAGAAGAACCCGACGGTGAAGGCGGCCATGTAAGTCCAATCGCGCGCGATGCTGCCGCCCTCCGTGGGAGCGCCGACCGCATCCCACACCAGTTGCGCGCCCCGATAAAGCGGTAGGTAAGGCGCGATGTTGTGCAGGAAGTCGGGCAGGAACCGAAGCGGAAAGAAAAGGCCAGACGCAAACGCTGTCGGCAGGTACACGAGGTTGGCGATCGCAGGCGCCGAGTTGGGACTCGATATGTAGCCGAGCGCGAAACCCAACCCGATGAACGGGATCGAGCAGATCATTGCGCGTGAGATCAAAGTCACCCATTCGGAGCTGGTGAGGCGCACGCCACCGACCACCGTCGCAAATATCGCCAGGGCTGCCAGCGCCAGAGCCGCGATCGCCAGCGCCGAGATCGCCTTGGCGGCGAAGAACACGGGCGCCGGCAGCGGCGTGGCCTGCATCAGCAAGTCCTGTTTCTGCCCGCGCTCGTTCGCGATGGAGATGCCGAAGCCGAGGACCATGACGTTGGCGACGCCATAAAGCGCCATGGAAGCGAGGAAGTAGGCGCCGAAGGTCACTGACGCGCCTGGGAATGCCGGCTGTTTCGCCTGGCCCAGGCCGATGAACGCAAAGAAGATGAGCGGCAGAATGATGCTGGTCGCGCTGAACGCTGGGACGCGAAACATCTTTATGAATTCCGCGCGCGACTGCTTCAAGAGCATCGGTCCGAGCGGTGCGGTCGCCGCGCGCGGGGCGGTTGCCATCAGCGGCCGGCCTCGTGGTGCGTCATCGCCACGAATGCTTCCTCGAGGTCGGCGCCGCCGACCTCAAGATCGCGCAGGTCCACGCCCCGCCGGAACAGCTCGCGCACGACCGCCTCGGGCTCGTTGGTGAGAAGCCGAACCCGATGGTCTTCGATGTGAGAGGCCGTCAGCGGCAGACCTTCCAGGTCGGCTTGGCCAAATCCACCGGCGGCTGTAAAGACCACGTGCTTGCCCGCGACTCTGGCTTTGATCTGAGCCGGCGTCGAGTCGGCGATCAGCCGGCCCTTGTCTATGACGATGACCCGCGTGGCGAGCTCATCGGCCTCCTCGAGATAGTGAGTTGTCAGCACGATGGTTCGGCCGCGGGCGGCGTATCGCCCGATCTCCGTCAGAAAATTGCGGCGGCCCTCGACATCCATGCCGACGGTCGGCTCGTCAAGAAACAAGACGTCTGGGTTGCCGCAAACAGCGAGCGAGAGATAGAGGCGCTGCCGCTGGCCACCTGAGAGGTCTTTCACCAGGCTGTTCGTCTTGTCCTGCAGGCCCGCCATGGCGATCGCTTCACCGGCCGGCAGAGGATCTGGGTGGTAGGCCGCGAACAGAGAGACGATCTCGCTCACACGCAGCATGCCCGGGATGCCTGAATCCTGGAGCATCACCCCAATGCGGCTGCGCGCCTTGAGGTCGCGAGGATCCAAGCCGAAAAGGCGGGCGGTGCCCGTGGTGGGCTTGCGGGTGCCGAGCATGATGCTGATCGATGTCGTCTTGCCCGCGCCATTCGGGCCGAGCATGGCGACCACTTCGCCAGGCTCGATTTGAAAGCTGACATCGTCCAGCGCGTGCACCTGGCCGTACCGCTTCGATACATGCTCGATCTGGACCGTCGGCGCCGCCATCGCGGGACAGAGTACGTGGTCTATA
>DATDML010000085.1:0-10544 GCA_036518815.1 Candidatus Dormiibacterota bacterium | reverse complement strand
GTCGTGGCCAGCAGGTCGACGAATTGCTCCGGCGTGAGAGCGGCCAGCGCTCGGTCGAAGCGCATCACTATCGCGTGCTCGATGCCTGCCGACTCGAGCAGCGCGAGCTTTTCCTGCAGGGTGGTGATCGACTGCGGGCAGTTCGCCGGGTCCAGCACGCACCGTGGGTGGGGCTCGAAAGTGATGAGAGCGGGCGCCGCTCGCGATTCCTTCGCAGCGGCGACAAGGCGCCGGATCACGTCCTGATGCCCAAGGTGGACGCCGTCGAAGCTGCCGATGGTGACGGCGACCGGACCGATATGGCTTGTCGGCGGTCCCAGGTGTGTCTTCAGCTCAGCACCTTTTCGGGGACGAACGTCCGGCGCAGCGGGTCGGCGTGGCCGAGCGCGATGAGGCGGCCGCCGGCGTCGTGCGCACGCAATCGGCCCGGGCCCGGCTCGGGCAGTACGCGAACGGCTCGTCCCTGCCGAACCATCGCCTCTTGTTCCACGTTCAAGCGCACCGGCTGCATCTCCGGCAGTATGACCTCGGCCGGAAGCAGGCGACCCTTCACGTCATCCGCGCCCGACAGCGCGTCCATGCGCACCGCGGAATCGATGTTCAGCGGTCCATACGAGGTGCGGACGAGCCGGCCGAGATAACCGCCGACGCCGAGATTCCGGCCCAGGTCGCGCGCGATCGAGCGCAAGTACGTGCCGCTGCCGCACGTGATGCGCACGCGCGCTACCGCCTCAGCTCCGGGGATGAAGTCAAACAGCTCGGCTTCGTAAACGACCACCTCGCGCGCCTTCGGGCTTGGCTCCTCCCCGCGGCGCGCGAGCCGGTACGAGCGCTCGCCGTCGACCTTCACCGCCGAGAACGCCGGTGGCTCCTGCCGGATAGGCCCGACGAATGCCGTGAGTCCCTCCTCGACATCGCCACGCGTCAGCGCACTCGGGTCGCGCACCGGCTGTCGCTCGCTCTCGGCGTCGTCGGTCGCGGTCGTGAAGCCGAAGTGGATGTCGGCCGCGTACGTCTTGCGCAGCAGCAACGCGAAGTCGGCGAGGCGCGTGGCCGACTCGAAGAGGATCGGCAGGACGCCAGTGGCCAGCGGATCCAGGGTGCCCGCGTGACCCACGCGATGCGCGCCGGTCAAGCGGCGGAGACGGCGAACGGCGGAAAACGAGGTCTCGCCGGCCGGCTTGTCTAGGTTGAGGATCCCCGTCGCAAATCGAGGCGGGTCATTCTTTGGGTGAGGCGGCAAGGATCGCCTCCTTGGCGGTCGCCAGCACAGACCTGATGGTCTCGTCCATCGATTTCTGGATCTCGGCGCCAGCGGCGCGAATGTGCCCGCCACCGCCGAACCGCTCGCACATCTCGGCCGCGTCCACGGCGCCGCGGCTGCGAACGCTGATCTTCGTCAGGTCGCTCTGCACTTCCTTGAAGAGGATCGCGAGCTCCAGGCCCGCGATCGAGTTGAGGGTGTCGATGATGCCTTCCGACTCGGCCATCACGGCGCCGGCCTCACGCAGCATCCGCTTCGTCACCTTCGCCCAGGCGAGGCGACCCTGCATCTCCACCCGCATGGTCGCGAGGGCCAGGCCGCTGAGCTTAAGCGTGGTCTCGGGCCGCATCTTGTAGACCATCGTTGCGATGTGGCCAGGATCGGCCCCAAGGCTGGCGAGACGCGCCGCGTCCTCGAGCGCGCGCACCGTCGTGTTCTCGTGGCGGAAGCCGCCCGTGTCAGTCAGCAGCGCGACGTACAGGTTGGTGGCCATCGTCGGCGTGATCTTGTAGCTGAAGTGGTCGAGCATCTCCATCACCATCTGCCCTACGGCTGAGGCGTCGGGGTCGATCACGTTGACGTCCCCGAACCGCGAGTTGGACGGGTGGTGGTCGATGTTCACGATGGTCGCCTGCGACGCGATGTGCTTGACGGTGCTGCCGGAGCGCTCGAGGTTGCCCGAGTCGAAGAAGAGCACGAGCTGCGGCTCGACGCCCGGCGGCGGCCCTTCGTGGATGTCGTCGAATCCCGGCAGGAACTCGTACATGTCTGGCAGCGGGTGCGGGATGAGGACCCACACGTGCTTGCCTATAGTGCGCAGCGCCTCGGCGAACGCCAGACTGCAGCCGAGAGTGTCGCCGTCTGCGTCCTTGTGACCGAAGATCAGGATCTCCTGGTTCGCGTCGATGAGCTCCTTGATCTGGTCGTAGAGGTCGCCGGTCTCGCTGGGCGCGGTGGCTATCGCTGTTCCTCCTCGTCGGAACCGTCGTGGTTCGGCGGCATCACTTCCTTCAACAGCTCATTGATGTGCACGCTGTACTCGATAGAGGGGTCAATCTCGAAATGGAGGTCGGGCGAGAACTTCAGATTCTGGAGGCGCCGGCCGAGCTCGTGCCGGATGAGGCCCTTGGCCGAGATCAGCCCCTTCAACGACGACTTCTTCTGGTCCGGGTCACCGAGGACGCTGATGCGCACGCGCGCCGACCGCAGGTCCGGCGACATGCGGACCGCGGTGATGCTGACGAAACCGATGCGCGGGTCTTTCAGATCCCGCTTGATGATCGACATGATCTCTTCGCGCACCTGTTCGCCGACCTGGTCGGTGCGGTAGCTGGTCATCAAGACCTCCGGAACTATCCCCACGAAATCAGAGCCTGCGGCGAGATTTCGTGGGGGCCCCTAAACACAAACTTCAATCGAAAATTAGATCTCTTCCCGCTCGAGGCGATATGTCTCCATCGTGTCCCCGGCCGTGAAGGTCTCATAGCCCTCCAGCCCGATGCCGCACTCCTGCCCCGCGGGCATCTCGCGCACGTCTTCCTTGAAGTGCTTGAGCGAGCTGATGCGGCCCTCGTGGACCATCTCCCTTCCTCGATACAGTTTGACCCAGCCGCCGCGGCTGACCTTGCCTTCGAGCACGCGGCTGCCGGCGATGATGCCGAGGCGCGGAATCTTGATCGGCGTGATGACCTCGACCCGGCCTTCGCGGATCTGCCGGTACGTCGGCTCGCGCAGGCCCTTCGCAGCGCGCTCCACGTCCTCGGTCAGCTTGTAGATGACGTCGTAGTAGCGGACCTCGACCTTCGCCTTCTCGGCCGCGCCCTGCGACTGCGGCGTCGGCTTCAGGTTGAAGCAGACGATGATTGCGTTCGACACACCCGCGAGCAGCAGGTCCGAGTCGCTGACCTGGCCGACGCCCTGGCCGACGATCTTTATGGCCACGACTGGGTCTTCGATCTTCTGCAGCGCAGCGAGCACAGCCTCGAGCGTGCCCTGCGCGTCGGCCTTGACCACCAGGCTGAGCTCCTTGACCTCGCCTTCCTTGGCGCGCCGGGCGAGCTCTTCGAGTGTGATGCGCGGGGCCACGTCGCGCGCGGCCTCCTGCGTCCTGCGTTCCATGAGCTTGGTCAGCGCGATCTGGCGCGCCGCCTTCTCGGAGCCGACCACCTGGAATATGTCGCCGGCCTGCGGGACCTCGCTCATACCGGACACGACGACAGGCGTCGCGGGCGCGGCCTCGGTGACGGAACGTCCCCTGTCGTCCGCAAGCGCGCGCACGCGGCCATAGATGTGGCCGCAGACGAAGTCGTCGCCGACCTTGAGCGTGCCGGCCTGCACGAGTACCGTCGCGACCGGGCCGCGGCCGCGCTCGAGGTGCGCGTCGACGATGGTGCCGATGGCGTTGCGGTTCGGGTTGGCCTTCAGCTCGAGGATGTCGGATGCAAGGACGATGGTGGTCAGCAGGTCTTCGATGCCCTGCCCGGTGCGCGCGCTGACGTGCACGCATTCGTACTCGCCGCCGTAGTGCCGGGTGACGATGCCCTGCTCCGCGAGCTCCTGGTGCACACGATCGACGTTGGAGTTGTCGCGGTCGATCTTGTTGATTGCGACGATGATCGGCACCTTCGCAGCCCGCGCGTGCTGGATGGCCTCGACCGTCTGCGGCATCACACCGTCGTCAGCCGCGACCACGAGCACGACGAGGTCCGTGACCTGCGCACCTCGAGCGCGCATCGCGGTGAAAGCCTCGTGTCCCGGGGTGTCGATGAAGACGACGGGATGTCCGTCAGCGGTGTCGATGCGGTAGGCGCCGATGCGCTGGGTGATGCCACCGGCCTCGCCCGCGGCTACGCGCGTCTTGCGGATCGAGTCCAGGATCGAGGTCTTGCCGTGGTCGACGTGGCCCATGACCGTGACGATGGGAGGCCGTGCCATGAGCTTTGTCGGGTCTTCGTTGGCCAGCGAGAAGAGCTCCTCGCGCGAGGTGGTGACGACGTCGCCGTCGCCCTCCTGAGCCTCGACCGCGATCACGTCCTCGCTGGCGACCGGCTCGACCGTGTAGCCGAACTCGTCGGCCACGATCTCGGCCGTGGCGTAGTCGATGACCTGGTTGATGGTTGCCAGGATCTTCGAGGCCATCAGCTTCTTGATCACCTCGACCGGGCTGACTCCCAGCTTCTCGCCAAGATCCTTGACGGTCAGGGTGGGCGGGAGCACCACCTTGCGATCGCCGTTGGCTTCGATCTTGACCGCGACCGAGGTCGGCCGGAAAGCTGAGCGGGCGGCGTCGATCGTCGCCTGCGCCAGAGGCGCCGCGGCGTTGTGATTGCGCTTGCGCTCGTGCTGCTGCAGGAAGTTCAGCAGCTCCTTCTGGCTGATCCCAAGTTCGCGCGCGAGTTCGTGTGCTTTCATGCGGAACTTCTAATTATCCCCAACCGCCGAAGGGACCAATCTCAACCGAGCTGGGACCAGAGCTCCTGCGGCACCGCCGCACCCAAGGATCTTTCGAGCTGCCGGCGCTTCCGCGCGGTCTCGATACAGGCGGGATCGCGGTGCAAATAGGCGCCTCTGCCGGGCGCGTGGCCGGTCGGGTCGACGCCCGCCGAGCCGTCAGGCCGGCGCACCACCCGGATCAGCGCCGCCTTGCCTGCTTCCTGCCGGCAGGCGACGCAGGTCCTAACCGGCTGGTGACGTTGCTTCGGCGTCGGTGACAGCCTCGGCTTCGGACGGCTTGATGTCGATGCGGTAGCCCGTGAGCTTCGCGGCCAAGCGCGCGTTCTGCCCGTCCCGGCCGATGGCGAGCGAGAGCTGCGTGCGCGGCACCAGGACGGTTGCGGTGCGGGTCGTGCGGTCGATGGAAACCGATTCGACTTTCGCCGGTCCCAGCGCGGCCGCGACGAAAGCCTCCGGATCGTCGGACCACGGGACGATGTCGACGTGCTCGGTGGCGAGCTCGCTGAGGATCGCCCGATGGCGCACGCCCTTGGGCCCTACGCAAGCGCCCACGGGATCCAGCCCCGGCTCGTTGGAGTGGACTGCGATCTTCGCGCGCAGGCCAGGCTCGCGGGCGATTGCCTTCACCTCGACCGTCCCGGCCTTGATCTCGGGTACCTCGGCCTCGAGCAGGCGGTGCACAAAGACGCGAGCCGCGCGTGAAACACGGACCTGCGCCTGCCGCTGGTTGCGTTGCGGTTCGAGCATGACGACGAGAACCGGCCGGCCGGGGTGCAGCTGCTCACCGGGGATCTGCTCCTCCGGCGGCATTACGCCCTCCGCACGTCCCAGGTCGATGTAAACGGTCCCACTTTCGATTCGGTCGATCACGCCGGTCGCCAGCTCGCCTCGATGCTCGGAGACCTCGCGCAAAACCTTGTCGCGCTCGAGGTCGTGGATGTGGCGCAGCACTGCGTGTTTCGCGGTCTGCGCGGCCATGCGCTTGAAATCGTCGGAGGGGAGAACGACCGTCGTCTCGCTGCCGTCGGCCTCTCGCACGCGGCTGGTCACATCCAGCCCGCCCGTTTTCGTGTCGAGCTTCACGGTGACCGCGCCGGGTGCGTTGAAGGCGCGCACGTAAGCGGCGGCGAGAGCATCTTCGACCGTGCGCAGCATTTCGGGCAGCGGAATGCCGAGCTCCGTGCACAACGCGTTCAGCGCGTCGGCGAGGCTTTCGGTGGACGGTTCAGATACTGACCGCGAGCCTGCCCGAGGCAACGTCATCCCATCCGATATGCACGATCACCGGGGCGCGGCCGCGCGGACCAGGGGACTGGATCGCGATGCCCGCTCCGTCGACAGCCACCAGCTGTCCTTCCACCACCGACTCACTCTCCCCCGTCCGATAGCGTACGTTCACTCGCTTGCCGTTGAAACGTTCATAGTCCTCTTTCCGGCGAAGCGGCCGTTCGGCGCCCGGTGACGAGACCTCGAGGGCGTACGGTCCGGGGATAAGGTTGGCGTTGTCCAGCAGCGGCCCGATGACCTTGCTCGCGCGCTCGCAATCGTCGATGGTGATGGGCTCGAGGCGGTCGATGGAGATGCGCAGCGTGCGCCCGCCCTGGCCCGACTGCTCCACCGCGTACAGCTCATAACCCATGTGCTTGAGCGTCGGCTCGAGCAAGGTTCTTATTGACGGTATTGGCCAGGTCGGCATTGTTTGAGCGAACTACCTGGCTTCTACCTTACAGGCTGCAGTCTCCGCCATACGACCAGCAGCGGCGCCGCGTTGAAGATCGAGCTGTACGTGCCCGACACGATGCCGATGAGCAGCGCCAGGGCGAAGCCCTTCAGCGTCGACCCGCCCGCCACCAGGATCGAAACGAGCACCAGGACGACGGTGAAGCTCGTGATGATCGACCGCGCAGCGGTCTGCATGATGCTGAGGTTCACGACCTGCTCGAACGAAAGTCGCTGGCTCACGCGCAGGTTCTCGCGGATTCGGTCGAACACGACGATCGTGTCGTGCACGGAAAAGCCCACCACCGTCAGTACTGCGGTGACGAAAAGGCTGTCGATCTCAGCGATGCGAAACCCGAGCCAGGCGCCCATGATCGAGAACAGGCCGGTCAGCAGGAACACGTCATGCAGCAACGCGGCAAGGGCTGATCCGCCGAACTGAAAGCCCGCGCGCCAGCCTCCTGGCACGTTGCGGAAGCGGATCGCCAGCAGCAGCAGGATGCCGACTGCGGCCAGCAGCACCGCGATGAGCGCGAACTCGATGGTCTCGCCGGCGATGATGCCGCCAACTTCCAGGACCGATCCCAGCTGCATCGGTCCGAGCGCCTTCTGCAGATCGTCCTCGACGACCTTCTGCTGGGCGGGCGACAGCGGCGGCGTGCGGATGATGTAGCCACCCTGCCCGGTGGAAATCACCGAGCCGTCGATGTTCTCGGCGATGACCGCGCTCTCGACGTCGGCCTGCGTCGGGTGATTGGAGAAGGTGACAGTGAATTCCGTGCCGCCGGCGAAGTCGATGCCCAGCAGGAAGTGATGGGTGACCATCGAGAAAATGCCGGGGATGATGATCAGCAGTGAGGCGAGGAAGAACCAGTTGCGGCGGCCGACGATGTCGAGGCGCCGGATTTTCGGCGGCTCCGGAGCCCTCTCTACTACAGGCTTGGCCGGCTCCTCGGGCTCTTCGGCCTCGGCCTCACCCTCAGCCTCCTCATCCTCTTCGGGCTCCTCTTCTTCGAGCTCTTGTTCAGACGGATCGAGCACGATCGACTCCCAGGAGCGTGGGCCGGCGCAGCCTCGTCGAGGTCAGCACGATCGCCAGCAGGTTGTGGGTCACGACGATCGACGAGATGAGGCTCGCGATAACGCCGATGCCGAGGACGATCGCGAAACCTTTCACCTGCGCCGGGCCGACAAAGCCGAGGATCACGCAGGTGATCAACGTCGACGTGTTCGAGTCGCGGATCGCGGGCCACGCGCGCCGCACGGCGGCGTCGACCGCAGCGGGTATGGTTCGCCCAGCGCGCACCTCTTCCTTGAACCTCTCGAAGATCAGCACGTTCGCGTCCACCGCCATACCGACGGACAAGATGAAGCCCGTGATTCCGGCGAGCGTGAGCGTGACTGGTAAGGCTTTGAACACAGCGAACACCGCGGCGGCATAGAAAAGGAGGGCGAGGCTCGCTAAGAAGCCGGGCACTCGGTAGTAGACGATCATGAAGATCACCACGATCGACAGGCCGAGGAGGCCGGCGGCAAGGCTCAACTTGACCGACTCAGCCCCGAGCGTCGATCCGACCTGGGTGACGTCGAGCACGACCAGCGTCACCGGGAGCGAGCCGGAGTTGATGCCGGTGGCGAGGTCGGTGGCGCTCTGCTGCGTGAAGTTGCCGCTGATGACGGCCTGACCGCCCGTGATCTGCTCCTGAGTGATCGGGTCTGTCAGCAGTTTTGGGGTCGGGTCGGTTGCATTCTGCGGCGAGTCCCACGGTCGCGACACGACGCCGACGTAATCGGCGTTCTCCCAGTTGTCGATGTCGTGCTGGGTGAGGCCGAGCCAGATCGACAGATGACGCTGGGCGCAGTTGGCAGTCGCGCTGGTGCTCGGATCCCCAGGGCACGCGTTGACGTTGTCCTGCGTGAGCTTCGAGAACGTGTCGCCGCCCGCTGATGTGAAGGTCAGGTTCACGACCCACGAGACGCCGTTCTGATCCAGCCCTGCGCTGGCGGTCTGAATGTCGTCGCCCGTGAGCTTGACGAGCTCCGGTCTGTAACCCGGCTCCGGGCCGTTGGTCACCTTGGAATCCGGAACCCACTTGGCGTAGACGAGCCTGGTGATGCGCCCGATCACCTTCTGCGCCTGGTCGGCGGTGACGCCGGCGAGGTCGACGGTGATGCGGTCGTTGTTGGAGCCTGCGCCGCGGATCTCGGGCTCGCTGACCCCGAGTGAGTTGACGCGCTTGTTGATCACATCGACCGTCTTCTGCTGGACGTCCGCGCGGTTTTGGCCCGCAGGGAAGTTGGTCATCTGATAGTCGATGTGCGTGCCGCCGGCGAGGTCGAGGCCTTTGTGGATGTAGAGCTGCCAGCCGAAGTAGTTCGGGGGCAGACCGGGCACGTTTCCGGTGGGCGGGTAATGGTTGACCGCGCGATAGATGTAGCCGGCGCCATCCACCGCGATCGAAAAGACGAGGATCGCGATGATCAACAGGCGGATAGGCCAGGCGAGAACTAACTGCACGGCTCGTGAAGTCTAGGCAATGCCCGGCAGGCGCTGCTCGCAGCGGAGGGAACTAGCGTGGCAGGGTTGGCCGGGCTTCGCCCGGCCATGACTTTGTCATCATCGTCGCCCGGCGTCGTGATGAATGTGGGAGAGCAGGGCCGCGGAGCGGCCCGATGAGAGGGAGCCTGCTCCCTCTCATAAAAGGCGCGCCTGGCCCTGTGGCGGCTCTTCTCCCAGGTGGGCGTAAGCGAGGTCAGTGGCGATGCGGCCGCGCGCCGTGCGCGCCATGAAGCCGATCTGGATCAGGTAGGGCTCGTGGACGTCCTCGATGGTCTCCGGCTCCTCGGACACGGACATCGCGATGGTGTCGAGGCCGACCGGGCCCCCTTTGAACTTCTTGATCAGCGTCTCCAGGAGGCGCCGGTCGAGAGGCTCGAGGCCGAGCTCGTCGATGTCGAGCATGGCCAGAGCGGCGCGCGTGGCTTCCACAGTCGCCCGGCCGTCGGCGCGAACCTGCGCGTAGTCGCGCACGCGCCGCAACAGACGGTTGGCGATGCGCGGGGTGCCGCGCGCCCGGCGGGCGATCTCCGAAACGGCTTCCTCGTGGATCTCGATGTCCAGGATGCGGGCGGAGCGGCGGACGATGCTCTCGAGCTCGCCTTTTGAGTAGAAGTCGAGCCGGTAGACGGCGCCGAACCGATCGCGGAGCGGCCCGCTGAGCAGACCCTGGCGCGTGGTCGCACCGACGCAGGTGAAATGCGGCAGCGGAAGCGTTGCCGCGCTCGCCCCCACTCCTTTGCCGAGTACCGCGTCGAAGCGGAAGTCCTCCAGCGCCGGATAGAGCGATTCCTCGACGACCGCGTTGAGGCGGTGAATCTCATCGATGAAGAACACGTCGCGCGTGGTGAGGTTCAGCAGGATCGACCCCAGCGCGCCCTGGTGATCGATCGCGGGCCCGGAGCTGACCTTGATGGCCACGCCCAGCTCGTTGGCGATGATGTGCGCCAGCGTGGTCTTGCCGAGTCCGGGCGGACCGCAGAGCAGGACGTGCTCGACCGGCTCGCCGCGCATGCGCGCCGCCTCCAGCAGGATGCCGAGGTTCTCGCGCACCTGCGCCTGGCCGACATACTCCGACAGCAGCCGCGGCCGCAGCGTGAGGTCGAACTGGTCGTCGTCTGAGCGCGCGTCGAGCACTCGATCTTCGGTGTCGCTCATCTACTTCTTGCCCAGGGCTTTCAATGCGGTGGCCAGCGCCTCCTGCGTGGACGGTGACGCCTTCCAGTTGACCGCTTCGAGGCCCATCTTCGCTTCCTGTGATGAGAAGCCGAGGTTGCGCAGCGCGGACTCCACGGCCTTCGGCACCGCGCCGTCGCCCGCGGCGGCGATCGCCTTGGGCAGCACCGCCAGCGCTTCTTCAGCGTCGAGCTTCGGCTTCAGCTCGATGATCACCTTCGCCGCGGTGCGCGGGCCGACGCCGCTGGCGCGCCGGATCGGAGCCGGGTCTTCGCCGGTGATGGCGCGCTTCAACACCTCAATGCTCGCGGCGCTGAGGATGTTCAGGCCGACCTTCGGCCCGACCCCGTCCACCTGGATGAGCATCTCGAAAAG
>DATDML010000084.1:0-3275 GCA_036518815.1 Candidatus Dormiibacterota bacterium | reverse complement strand
CTCTGGCGACTCGGTGTAGATCTCGATGCCGTTGCCGTCAGGATCCCACAGGTAGTTCGCCTTGGTCATGACGTGGTCCGTCGGGTACTGGTCCCAGCGCAGGCGCGCGAGCCGGGCGATGACGCGCGCGAGCTCGCGCCGATCGGGGACGAGCAACGCCAGGTGGTAGAGGCCCGAGGTTCGCGGCACGACCGGGCGTTCAGCGTCGGCATGGAGGACGACCAGCTCGCGCTCACCGACGCCCAGCCTAAGCGCCGAGTCCTCGGACGGTCGGGGCGTCAGGCCGACGTAGTCGCGGTAGAAGCGAAGGGCGCGGTCGCCGTCTGTGACGGCCAGCTCGACCGCACCCATGCCGGTCCGGGCCGCGATGGACTGAGTCTGCACCGCTCGATTCTTACCCCCCGGAACCCGCCGCCATTCCTGGGCGCTAGTCCAGGTCCTCTGGGTACATGCCCACGAAGTGGGGCATCCCCTGGTGGGGGATGGTTATGAGATTCCGCATCGGGACGGCGGCGCCGGACGCCACGTCGAGGACGTCGACCTCAGCTGCGCTGCCCACGATCAGATGGTCGTTGTCCAGCCAGCCCTGAGGTCCTCCGAGCAACGTGGTCTGGATCACGGCTCCGTTCTGGATGATCTCCGTTTGGGTCGCACCGGTCGCCGGGTCGGTCACCGCTTCCGCCGCGAGCCGCGTGCCATCCGGCGACAGGTAGGTGTAGGTGCGGGTGTTGAAGATGTCGCCGGCCGGGCCGCTTGGAATCCGCAGCAGGGTCTGCGAACCGTCCCAGGCCTCGGTGTAGGCGGTGGCCGGCGCTTCGCACCTGTTGATGGCCGGGCACCCGCCGGCGACGCATACGGTTCCGGCCCTCACCAGCAGACCGTCGGCACACCCCAGGCTCGATAGCACAGCGCCGTTGGTGGGGTCGACGAGCTCGTAAGCCGCGGCGGCGTACGGGTTGTCGTAGTTGGCGACCTCCATCGTTCCGGTTGCCACGACGAGCTGACCGGCGTGCCACGCGATCGGCCATTCGGCCTGCGTCATGGAGGAGTAGAGGACGACGCGGTTCGCGGTCGTGGCCAGGTCCTCGACGTACATATGCTCGCTGAAGGATCCGGCCGGATTGAGCTTCGTCGCCAGGGTGATGACCGCAACCGCCATTCGCTTGTCGTCCGGGCTGACCGCGAACATGACCTGGCTGTTGGCTGGGGTGTCGATGTTTTTGATCGGCCTGACCGAGCCGGCCGAGTCCATCGACTTGACCTCGTTGTCGCCATCGAGGAAGTAGACGTGCGTCCGCGAGATGCTCGTCTCCGGCAGGAAGTAATTAGCCGTTGCGGAGTCGGCGCACATCGAGTTCGGCGGGCATGGTGTGGTGGAAAAGAGTGTCTTGTCCGAGCGGCTGGTCGGCTCCACTGACGCGCCGCCGATGCCGTCGGGCGCGACGATCTGGATGATGTAGGCCTCACCGACGCCGGCCCGGTGAACCATGATCGCGAACCGCGGCGTCGGCGAAGGGCTCGGACTTGGCGTCGGGGCGACGCCGGTGGCCGCGGAGGACGGCGAGCAACCGGCCGTCAGCAGCAGCACGGCGACGGCCCCAAGCAAGCGCATGACAGCAGAACGGCGTGGAGGCGCCGCCGTTACCCTGAATCGACCGTGGAACGGGCCAGGGCCGTCGTCGTGGGCGGCGGCATCACCGGAGCGAGCGTCACTTACCACCTGGCGAGAGCGGGATGGAAGGACACCATGCTCCTCGAAAAGGGCGAGCTGACCAGCGGCTCCACGTGCCACGCGGCGGGCCTGGTGACCCAGTTCAACCCTTCGCCGACGATGATGCGTTTTCGCCGCTACAGCATCGAGCTGTATCGGGAGCTCGGCGTGTTCGAGACGGTCGGCAGCCTGCGCTTCGCGTCCAGCCCAGCGCAGCTGAAGGAGCTGCAGCGCGGTGTCAGCCGCGCGCGCGGCATCGGCCTGGACGTGGAGCTCGTCTCCGCCGACGAGGCGGCGCGCCTGATGCCGGTGATCACGAAGACCTCGCTGTACGGAGCGGTCTGGGTGCCCGGAGATGGCGCGCTCGACCCGCACACGGCGACGCACGCGCTCGCCAAAGCCGCGCGCGAACTCGGCGCGCAGGTGATGACTGACACGCGAGTCACCGGCATCGAGCTGTCGGATCGCGGTGCGGTGCGCGCAGTGAACACACCCGAAGGTCGCATCGAGACCGAGGTCATCGTTGTGGCCGGCGGCCTCTGGGCGCCGCAGATCGCTGCGATGGCGGGCGCATTCATCGTCTCCACGCCAGTCGATCACCAGCACGCCGCGTTGCGCGCGGTGCCGGGACACGAAGTCCCGCACGACATGCCGTGCTTCCGCGATCCCGACAACCTGGTGTACGGCAAAGGCGAGGCGGGCGGCGTCGTGCTCGGCGGCTACGAGGGCGACCCGGTGGCACGGTGGCTCGACGGCGCGCCGTGGGATCACTCCGGCGTTTCGCTGCCGCCGGACGAACGGCGCTTCGAGCCGCTGCTGCATGGCGCGGCACGGCGGTTCCCGTTTCTCGGAGAGGCGGGGATCGTGAAGCTGGTCTGCCATCCCGACGCGATGACGCCGGATTCCAACCCGCTGGTCGGTCCGATGCCGGGCGTGCCGGGCATGTTCATCGCGGCGGGACTCTCGCTCAATGGCTTCGGGGGCGCCGGCGGCATCGGCCGCTCGCTGGCGCAGCTCATCACCGCCGGCGAGACCGACGTCGACCTGTTCGCCTACCGGCCCTGGCGCTTTGGGCCGGTTCACCGCGACCCGCGCTACGCCGCCGAGCTCGCGCGGGAGTCTTACCGCTACTACTACTTCCTGAGATATCCGCTGGACGCCGACGAATGGGGCCGGCCGAAGCGGACCAGCGCGCTGCACACGCGAATGCAGGACCTCGGCGCGGTGTTCGGCGCCAAGCACGGCTGGGAGCGCCCTGAGCACTTCGAACCCGGACGGCCGTGGCGTCGCGCGGGCGCCGACCAGCGCGCATTCGGGTGGGCTCGCCCGCCCTGGTTCGAGCGCGTCGCCGAAGAGCACCGTGCGTTTCGCGAGACCGCCGGCATCATCGACATGAGCTCGTTCGGGAAGATCGAGATCTCAGGGCCCGGCGCGCTGCCGCTGCTGGAGCGATCGGCCGGCAATCTGATCGACCGCCCGATAGGCACCGTGGTTTACACGCAGCTGCTCGAGCCCAACGGCGGCATGGCCGCGGACGTGACCATCACGCGGCTGGAGGAGCAGC
>DATDML010000083.1:0-5881 GCA_036518815.1 Candidatus Dormiibacterota bacterium | reverse complement strand
CCCGTCGGCGGGATGCTCCCACCTCTTTTTGAAGAAGGGAGTCCCATGGCTGTCACCGAGACGCAGGCCACCACCGACCTCGAATTCGTCCGCCAGCTGGGCCAGCAGCTGAGGGTCGACTCGATCCGCTGCAGCACCGCGGCCGGTTCCGGGCATCCGACCTCGTCCATGTCCGCCGCCGACCTGATCGCGGTCCTGATCGCCCGCTACCTGCAGTACGACTGGGCGCGCCCGAAGGACCCCAACAACGACCACCTGATCTTCTCCAAGGGCCACGCGTCGCCGCTTTACTACGCGATGCTCAAGGCCGTCGGGGCGGTGACGGACGCGGAGATGATGACCTTCCGCAAGTTCGGCTCGCGGCTGCAGGGGCACCCGACGCCGGCGATCCCGTGGGTCGACGTGGCCACCGGCTCGCTCGGCCAGGGCCTGCCCATCGCGGTCGGTGTCGCGCTGGCAGGCAAGCAGCTGGACAAGCTCCCGTACCACGTGTGGTGCCTCTGCGGCGACTCCGAGCTGGCCGAGGGCTCCATCTGGGAGGCGCTCGACAAGGCCGGGTTCTACGAGCTGTCGAACCTCACCGCGATCCTGGACATCAATCGCCTGGGCCAGCGCGGCGAAACCGAGTACGGCTGGACCACCGACATCTACCGCCGGCGCGCCGAGGCGTTCGGCTGCACGCCCATCGTCATCGACGGGCACGACCTGACGGCGGTCGACCGCGCGCTGGGCTCGTCCCTCTCCAACACCGGCCGGCCGACTGTCGTCATCGCCAAGACCATCAAGGGCAAGGGCTTCTCGGAGATCGAGAACAAGGACGGCTGGCACGGCAAGGCGCTGCCGCCGGACATGGCCGAGCGCGCGATCAAGGAGCTGGGCGGCATCCGCAACATCAAGATCAAGACCGCTCGCCCCGAGCGCGGCACTCCGGCGCAGAAGCGCAAGGACGGCGCGGGCACCGCACCGAAGGTGACGCTTCCGGTCTACAAGAAAGAGGACAAGGTCGCCACGCGCAAGGCGTATGGCGACGCGCTGCTGGCGCTGGCGGCGATTCCCGACGTGGTGGCGATGGACGGCGAGGTTTCCAACTCCACCCACGCCGACGAGTTCGCCAAGGCGCACCGCGATCGCTTCTTCGAGATCTACATCGCCGAGCAGCAGCTCGTGGCGACAGCCGTGGGCATGAGCGTGCGTGGCTACAAGCCGTTCGCGTCGACATTCGCTGCGTTCTTCTCGCGCGCATACGACTTCATCCGCATGGCCGGCATCTCACAGGCCAACATCCGGCTGGTCGGCTCGCATGCCGGCGTCGAGATCGGGCAGGACGGGCCTTCGCAGATGGCGCTGGAAGACCTCGCGTCGATGCGCGCGATCCACAGCTCGACGGTCCTCTACCCGAGCGACCCCAATCAGACCGCCAAGCTCACCCAGATCATGGCCGGCCTCGACGGCATCGCCTACATGCGCACTACGCGCGGCGCGTACCCGACGATCTACGGCCCCAACGAGACGTTCAAGGTGGGCGGCGCGAAGGTCGTGCGCCAGACGCCGAAGGACCGCGTGACGCTCATCGGCGCCGGCGTGACTCTGCACAACTGCATCGAGGCCGCGGACGCGCTGGCCAAGAAGAAGGTCCCGGCGCGCGTAATCGACCTGTACTCGGTGAAGCCTGTCGACGTGAAGACCCTGCGCGAGGCCGCGCGCGTGACCAAGGGGAGGTTTGTGATCGTCGAGGATCACTACCCCGAGGGCGGCATCGGCGCCGCTGTGCTGGAGGCATTTGCGGAGGAGGATGGATTGCGCGTCGCGCACCTGGCGGTGAAGGGCCTGCCGACGTCGGGCACGCCGCAGGAGCTGATGAACGCCGCGGGCATCTCGGCCAAACAGATCATCGCGGCGGCAACCAAGTTAGTGGCGAGGAAGTAAATGGCAGGCAAGACCAGCGCCATCAAAGAGCTTCACGCAGAGGGCCAGTCGCTCTGGCTGGACAACATCCGCCGCCAGCTCGTCACCTCTGGTGAGCTCGCGCGCCTGCGCGACGAGGGCGTGACCGGCGTCACTTCCAACCCGACGATCTTCGAGAAGGCGGTCAGCGGGTCGACCGACTACGACGAGGCGATGGTCGAGCTCGTGCGGGAGAAGAAGCGGCCGGACGACATGCTCTGGGACCTGATGGTCGAGGACGTCCAGAGCGCGGCCGACGTTTTCCGCCCGGTCTACGACAGGACCAAGGGCAAGGACGGCTTCGTCAGCATCGAGGTGGGTCCGACCATCGCCGGCAATACGAAGAAGACGATCACTTTCGCCGAGTACCTGCACGACCGCTGCCGCCGGCCGAACGTGATGGTCAAGATCCCGGCGACGAAGGAAGGTCTGCCCGCCATCTACGACCAGATCAGCAAGGGCAACAACATCAACATCACGCGGATCTTTTCAGTCGATCGCTACGACGAGGTCGTCGACGCGTACATCTCCGGATTGGAGAAGCTGCACCAAAACGGCGGCGACCTGAGCAAGGTCTCGAGTGTCGCGAGCTTTTTCGTCAGTCGCGTTGACACCAAGGTCGACAAGCAGCTGGCGGAGAAGGTCAACCAGGCGACGGACCCCGCGCAGAAGCGAAACCTGGAGCGGCTCTACGGCAAGGCCGCGATCGCCAACTCGAAGATCGCGTACGAGCACTTCAAAGAGCACTTCAGCACCCCGCGCTGGGAGAAGCTGAGCAAGGCCGGGGCGCGCACGCAGCGCTGCCTCTGGGCAAGCACGTCGACGAAGGACCCTCGCTACCCCGACACGTACTACGTCGAGGAGCTCATCGGGCCCGACACCGTCGACACCATCCCGCCGGCGACGCTGGCCGCGTTCCGCGAGCACGGCGAGGTGCGCCGCAGCCTCGACGAGAACATGGACCTCGCGAAGCGCCAGCTGAAGCAGCTGGCCGACGCGGGCATCAGCCTCGAGCAGGTCACGCAGGAGCTCGAGGTCGAGGGCGTCGACGCGTTCATCAAGTCGTTCGAGTCGCTGCTCGACACATTGAAGAAGGAAAGCCAGAAGATCCGCGCAGGCAAGGGCCCGCGCCAGTGGTACTCGCTCGCGAAGCTGCAGCCGGCGGTGGACGCACGGCTCGTGCAGCTCGCCAAGGATGACGCTCCGCGCCGCCTGTGGGCGAAAGACTCGACGCTCTGGACCGCCGATCCGGCCAAGCGCGACGAGATCCGCGACCGCCTCGGCTGGCTGTCTGTGGCCGAGAAGATGCTGGAGCACGTCGGGGAGCTCCGCAACCTCGCGCGCGACGGTAGTGAGTATTCGGACGTCGTGCTGCTCGGCATGGGCGGCTCGAGCCTGTGCCCCGACGTGCTGCGCAACACCTTCGGCTCGACCAAGGGTCATCCGAAGCTGCACGTGCTCGACACGACCGACCCCGCGACCATCCTCGGCGTGCGGGCGAAGATCCGCATCGCCAAGACGCTGTTCATCGTCGCGTCCAAGTCTGGTGAGACGACCGAGACGCTTTCGCATTTCGCCTACTTCTGGGAGCAGGCGAAGGGGAAGGGGCGGCAGTTCGCGGCGATCACCGACCCCGGCACGTCGCTGGAGAAGCTCGCCAAGGAGCACGGCTTCCGCTGGATCTTCCGCAACCCACCGGACATCGGCGGCCGCTATTCGGCGCTGAGCTACTTCGGGCTCGTGCCCGGGGCGCTCATCGGCGTGAACGTCGAGGAGATGCTCGAGCGCGCGGTGGAGATGGCGCATTCATGCGCGGATTCGGTGCCGCCGGACAAGAATCCCGGCGTTTGGCTCGGCGCCGTTATGGGTGAGCTCGCGACGCGCGGGCGCAACAAGGTCACTCTGATCGCGTCGCCCAAGGTTGCGACCTTCGGCTACTGGGTCGAGCAGCTCATCGCCGAGAGCACGGGTAAGGAGGGCAAGGGCATCGTGCCCATCGAGGGCGAGCCGGTCGGCAGGCCCGCGAGCTACGGCGACGACCGCCTCTTCGTCTACATCCGAATGGATGGCGACGCGCCTAACCGCGCGGTCCGCGCCCTGGAGAAGGCGGGCCAGCCTGTGGTCACGCTTACGCTCCGCGACAAGCTGGACCTCGGCGGCGAGTTCCTGCGCTGGGAGATCGCGACAGCGATCGCCGGCGCGATCCTGCGCATCGACGCGTTCGACCAGCCCAACGTGCAGGAGTCGAAGGACAACACCAAGAAGGTTCTCGCGACATTCAAGGCGCGTAAGAAATTGCCCGCGGCCGAATCGGTGGCGGCCGCGAAGTCAAGGGCCGCCCTCAAGACCCTGCTCGGGCGCGCGAAGAAAAGCTCCTACTTCGCGATCATGGCCTACACCACGCGGACACCGGGCTCGGAGGCGGCGATCGACGCCATCCGCACCGCGGTTCGCGACAAGACTCATCTCGCGACAACGGCCGGCTACGGGCCGCGCTTCCTGCACTCGACGGGCCAGCTGCACAAGGGCGGGCCGAAGGTCGGGCTGTTCCTGCAGATCGTGCAGGACGACGCCAGGGACGTGAAGATCCCCGGCCAGCCTTACAGCTTCTCGATCCTCAAGCAGGCGCAGTCACTGGGTGACCTGCAATCACTCACTTCGCGCCGGCTGCCGGTGCTCCGCGTCACGCTCGGCCGCAACGCCGCGGCGGGGTGGAGGTCGCTGGTCGCGGTCGCGAAGTCCGCCGTCCGCTAGCTCAACTTACTCGGGAGGACTGCCATGGAGATGGGGATGGTCGGGCTGGGCCGCATGGGCGGCAACATGGTTTTGCGCCTCCACAAGCGCGGACACCGGATGATCGCGTTCGATCAATCGCCGGACGCCGTGAAGTCGCACGTGGCGCAGGGGGCCGTCGGCGCGAACACGCTCGAGGATTTCGTCAAAGCATTCGAGGACCGGCCGCGCGTCATGTGGGTGATGGTGCCCGCGGGCGACCCGACGACGCAGACCATCAAGAAGCTCACGGAGCTGGGCGAGCCCGGCGACATCATCATCGACGGAGGCAACACGAACTGGAAGGTGGCCATGCAGGACGCGTCGGGCGTCCGCGCCAAGGGCATGCACTACATGGACGCCGGCACATCGGGCGGCATCTGGGGCCTGGAGTACGGCTACTGCCTGATGGTCGGCGCGGAGCAGGAGATCTACGACCACTGCATGCCGCTGCTGAAGGACCTCGCGCCGGACGACGGCGGTCTCGTACGCACGGGCGCCGAGGGCTCGGGGCATTTCGTGAAGATGGTCCACAACGGCGTGGAGTACGGCCTGATGCAGGCCTATGCGGAAGGCTTTCAGGTCATGAAGATGTCGAAGGCCTTTCCGGACATGAACATGCAGGCGATCGCCGAGGCATGGCGCACCGGCAGCGTGGTGAGGTCCTGGCTCCTCGACCTGATCGCTCGCGGCCTGTCGCAGGACCCCGAGCTCTCGACCATCAAGGGCTGGGTCGAGGACACGGGCGAGGGCCGCTGGACGGTGGAGGCGGCGATCGACGAGTCGGTGCCCGTGCCGATCATCGCCGAGTCGCTCTTCGCGCGCTTCCGCAGCCGCATGGAGAACACCTTCGGCGACCGGCTGCTGGCGATGATGCGCAACCAGTTCGGCGGCCACGCCGTCGTGAGTGACGCAAAGGCGGAAGCGGCAGCCCAGAAGTGATTTCCACTTGAGTTCCCCCACCCGGACCCGCTCCGCGGGCCCGACCTCCCCACAGGGTGGGGAGGTGACCACCAATCCCCTCGCGGAGGGACTCCACGATTACCGCGTCGCCGAGCCGTCGATCATGGTCATCTTCGGCGCGACCGGGGACCTGAGCAGCAAGAAGCTCCTGCCCGCGATCTACAACCTGGCCAAGCAGCGTCTGCTGCCGGCGGGATTCGCT
>DATDML010000082.1:0-11678 GCA_036518815.1 Candidatus Dormiibacterota bacterium | reverse complement strand
TGCAGTGTCGCCGTACGTCACGGTCAAGACGTAGCCGCTGGTCGCAGCCAGCCGGCCAAACGGGTCGCGGCGCCAGTCGCTGTGCTGGGCCACGCCTGCCATTGCCAGCGGGTGGAGGGCCTGGACCATCAGCGCGCGCATTCCGGCGAGCGGGAAGCTCCGGTCGCGGTGCACGCGCCAGACGATGCTGCCCGACCCGAACAGTCCCTCGTCGCTCGGGCGCTCCGGAACGGACCGCTCGTAGGCGTGCGCCAGCGGCTCGAGCATCGTCAGCCGGCCCGTCTCGTTGGTGGCCACGCCGCCACGATACGGGGCGACCCCGGTCAGTGTGCTAGCTTCCCCGAATCGACGCGAAGTGGATGGCTGTCGCGCGTGGCGACGAGCCGGCCGACCTGGTGCTCGCCGGCGGGCGGGTGCTGTCCGTCTTCACCAAGGAATGGCTCGACGTCGACGTGGCGATCGTAGACGGCCACGTGGTCGGGCTGGGCAAGTACGACGGCCGCGAGCGCATCGACGTGCCGGGCCGCTACCTAGTGCCGGGCTTCATCGACGCGCACATGCACATCGAGTCGTCGAAGCTGATGATCGACGAGTTCGCGCGCGCGGTCCTCACGCACGGCACCACCGCGGTGGTCGCCGACCCGCACGAGGTCGCCAACGTCCTCGGCACCGACGGCATTCACTGGCTTCTCGACTGCTGCGAGGACCTGCCGCTCGACGTCTTCGTCATGGCCTCGTCGTGCGTCCCAGCCTCGAGCTTTGAATCGCCGCGCCGGCCGTTCACCACGGGCGACATCGAAAGCCTGCTGCGCCGGCACCGCACGATCGGCGTGGCCGAGATGATGAACTTCCCTGGCGTCATCAACGGCGCGCCGGGCGAGCTGGCCAAGCTGGAGACGCACCTGACCGACCACGTCGACGGCCACGCGCCCGGAGTGCGCGGCCCGCGCCTCAACGCGTATCTGGCGGCGGGCATCCGATCGGACCATGAGTCGACCACCTATGAAGAAGCGCTGGAGAAGCGCCGCCTCGGAATGTGGGTGATGCTGCGCGAAGCCACCGGAGCCCGCAACCTGAAAGACCTTTTGCCGCTGGTCAAGCAGTACGGCAGCGAGCGGTGCATGTTCTGCACCGACGACCGCGAGCCGGACTTCATCGTCGAGGAGGGCCACATCAACCAGATGGTCCGCGTCGCCGTCGCCGAGGGAGTCAAGCCCGAAGACGCGCTGGTGATGGCCACCATCAACCCGGCGACGTATCACCGCCTCTGGCGGCTGGGCGCGATCGCGCCCGGCTACCAGGCGGACATCCTCATCCTCGACGACCTCGAATCGTTCAAGCCGCGCCAGGTTTTCAAGCGCGGCGCCCAGCCGCGCTACGTGAAGCTCGAAGTCCCGGAGTGGGTGCGCCAGACCGTGAGCCTCGCGCCGGTCGACGCGTCTTCATTTCGCATACTCGCTGGAGCGAAGAGGATTCGCGTGATGCGCGTCGTGCCAGGCCAGCTGCTCACCGGCGTGGACATCGCGGAACCGTGCGTGCGTGACGGGTCGATGGTCGCGGATCCATCGCGAGACCTCGTGAAGATTGCGGTGGTCGAGCGGCACCACGCGACCGGTCGCATCGGCCTCGGCTTCGCCACCAACGTCGGGTTGCAGCGCGGTGCGTTCGCTTCGACGGTGGCGCACGACGCGCACAACGTCGTCGTGCTCGGCGTGGACGATCGCGACATGGCCGCCTGCACGATGCGAATGGCGCAGATCGGCGGCGGCATCGTGATCGCGGAAGGCGGCGAGGTGGTCGAGGAGCTGCCGCTGCCGATCGCGGGCCTCATGAGCGACCGGCCGCTGCCCGAGGTGCACAACCGTCTGCGGTCGATGGAGAAGCGTCTCGCCGCGATGGGCTCGACGATGGCGGCGCCCTTCATGACCCTGAGCTTCCTCGCCCTCTCGGTGATTCCCGAGCTGAAGATCACCGACCGCGGCCTGGTCGACGTCGGCCGGTTCGAGCTGGTGCCGCTCGGAATTGAATGAAGACCAGCTCTACGCCTGCCTCGCGAGCCGCCGCTGGGCGCGCGCCGTGGCGGCGGGAGCAGACCCCGGCGACGCGATGGACTCGCTCACCGATGACGAGTGGCTGGCGGCGATGAAGGCCCATCCTCGGATCGGCGAGCGTGGTGGCGACGCTCCGGCCAGCTCGGAGCGAGAGCAGAGCCGAGCGACGCAGTCTTCTCGCCAGACGCTGGAGGCTCTGGCCGCCGAGAATCGGCGGTATGAGGAGCGCTTCGGCCACGTGTTTCTGATCTTCGCCAGCGGCCGCAGCGGCGAGGAGATCCTGGCCGAGCTGCGCCGGCGCATGGGCAACGATCCGGCGACCGAGCTCCAGGAGGCCAAGCGCGAGCTCCGGCGCATCGCGCTGATGCGCGTGGCCAGGCTGGCGCACGCATGAGCGTTTCCACTCACGTTCTCGACACGATGCGCGGCACGGCGGCGGCCGGGCTGCGCGTGACCCTGAGCCGGCGCGAGGCTGACGGCGACTGGAAGGACATCGCCCATGAGGAGACCGACGCCGACGGACGCATCCGTGAGCTTTCGCGCCAGGACCTCGAGGCCGGCGACTACCGGCTGCACTTCGCGACGCAGCCTTATTTCGAGCGGTCGGGGCTCACCGCGTTCTACCCGGAGGTGAGCGTGGTGTTCAGCCTCGACGACGAGGCCGGCCATGTCCACGTGCCGCTCCTGCTGAGCCCGTACGGGTACACCACATATAAAGGTGTGTGAGTGGGGATAGTTCTCGGGGACAACCGATACGGCAAGGCGGAGACGCGGGTGGTGCGCGTCGACCGCAGCGGGCCGGCGCACCAGATCAAAGATCTCAACGTCAGCGTCGCCCTTGCAGGCGACTTCACAGCTGTCCACCTCACAGGCGACAACAGCCAGGTGGTTCCGACCGACACCCAGAAGAACACGGTCTTCGCATTCGCGCGGGATGGAATCGGCGAGATCGAGGACTTTGGCCTGCGGCTCGCCCGACATTTCGTGGGCGAATTCGAGTCAGTGCACTCGGCCCGAGTCACCATCGAGGAATTCGCCTGGCATCGCCTCCACGACCATGCCTTCCAGCGCGCCGGCGCGGAGAAGAGAAACTGCGTCGTGACGGTCACTCGCGAGCAGGCCTGGGTCGTCGGCGGGGTCAGCGACCTGGTGCTGCTCAAGACAACCGACTCCGAGTTCCACGGCTACATCAAGGACCGTTACACCACCCTCGCGGAGACCAGCGATCGGATCATGGCCACCTCGGTGGATGCGCGCTGGCGCTTCGGCGTCACGCAGGCAGACTGGCAGAGATGCTTCGCCACGGTAACCGGCTGCCTCAAAGAACAGTTCGCCGCCCATCACAGCCTCTCCCTGCAACAAACCCTGTACGCGATGGGTGAGACGGCGCTGCAAGCGGTGCCGGAGGTGGTCGAGGTGCGGATGGCGATGCCCAACAAGCACCACTTCCTCGTCGACCTCTCCCCCTTCGAGCTGACCAACGAGCACGAGGTCTATTTCGCGGCGGACCGGCCCTACGGCTTGATCGAAGGCACTGTCATGCGCGAGAACGCGCCCGATCCCGGCCAGGCCTGGTAGATGGAATTCCTGCAGCCGTCGTCCTGGTCCGAGGCGCTGGCGATGAAAGCGGCGCACCCGGAGGCCGTACCCATAGCCGGCGGCACCGACGTGATGGTGGAGATCAATCTCGACCATCGCCGGCCGGAGACGGTGATGGACCTGACCAAAATCTCGGAGCTCTCGGACTGGGCCAGCGACAACGGCTTCGTCCGCGTCGGCGCCGGCGTGACCTACACACGGATCATCGACGAGCTCGGTGACCGGATGCCCGGACTGGCGATGGCCTCGCGAACTGTGGGCTCGCCGCAGATCCGCAATCGCGGCACCGTCGGCGGCAACCTCGGCACCGCCTCGCCGGCCGGCGACGCGCATCCGCCGCTGCTCGCGGCCGGTGCGGAGGTGGAACTGGCGTCGACATCGGGCACGCGACGCGTGCCGATCAACGAATTTTTCACTGGTCCCAAGCGCAATGCAGCGCGAAAGGACGAGCTCATCGCGGCTTTCCTGATCGAGCCGGCGCCCGGACCTCAGCAGTTCTCGAAGGTCGGAACCCGCAACGCGATGGTGATCGCGGTCTGCTCGTTCGCGCTGGCGCTGCATCCGGAAAAGCGCGAGGTGCGCACCGGCATCGGCTCGGCCGGGCCGACCCCGCTCGCCGCGACGGAAGCG
The DNA here is from genome assembly GCA_036518815.1 of Candidatus Dormiibacterota bacterium. Lineage (GTDB taxonomy): Bacteria > Chloroflexota > Dormibacteria > Dormibacterales > Dormibacteraceae > CF-118. The sequence goes on along the minus strand of DATDML010000082.1, from coordinate 7,398 downwards.
GAGAACTTCATCGCGGCCGAGCTCGACTGGGAGGGCCGGCGGCCGCCCACGGATGCAGCGGTCAAACGGTTCGGCGAGCTCGTCGCCGCGGCGGCCAAGCCGATCGACGACGTCCGCGGCACGGCCGGCTACCGCCGTCACGCCCTTTCCGTGCTGGCGCGCCGCGGGCTCGCGTGGGCGTGGCAGGACTACAGGGTCGGCTGGGCATGAAGGTCACCTGCACCGTCAACGGCGAACCGCGTGAGGCCGACGGGCTGTGGGCCGGCGAGAGCCTGCTCTATGTGCTGCGCGAACGCTTCGGCCTGTACGGCTCCAAGAACGCGTGCGAGCAAGGCGAATGCGGCTCGTGCTCGGTCTTCCTCGATGGCGTGCTCGTGTGCGCGTGTCTCGTCGGGGCGGGCCAAACGGAGGGCCGCGAAGTGGTGACCATCGAAGGTCTGCAAGGCCGCATCCAGGAAGCATTCGTCGACGCCGGAGCGGTCCAGTGTGGGTTTTGCACGCCCGGTTTCGTGGTCGCCACCGAGGACCTGCTGCGCCGCTTCCCGCACCCGAGCGACGCGCAGATTCGTGAGGCTCTGGCCGGCAACATCTGCCGCTGCACTGGCTACGCCAAGATCATCGACGCGGTCAACCAGGCTGCGCACAGATGAGGATCGGCGAAAGCGTCAAACGGCCGGACGGCCGGGCGAAGGCACGCGGCGAGTTCACGTATTCGTCAGACCTGCAGGCCGACGGGATGCTGTGGGGCGCAACCACGCGTAGCCCGCATCCGCACGCGCGCATCAAATCGATTGACATCGCCGCGGCGCGCGCCATGCCCGGTGTGCATGTGGTGCTCACGCACAGAGACGTAATCGGGCGCAACTCGTACGGCCTCGAGATCCAGGACCAGCCGGTGCTCGCGCACGACGAAGTCCGCTATTGGGGAGAGGCCGTGGCGCTGATAGCCGCCGAGCACCCTGAGCAGGCACGCCGCGCGGCGGAGGCGGTGAAGGTCGCCTACGAGGTGCTGCCGCCGGTCACCGATCCCGAGCAAGGCAGGGTGCTGCGGCACGTGAAGATCCGCCACGGCGACCAGCACGCGAAAGCGGAGGTGGTGGTCAGCGGCGATTACGAGATCGGCCAGCAGGACCAGGCGCCGCTGGGGCCGGAGTCCGGGCTCGCCATCCCGCAGCCCGATGGCAGCGTCGACCTTTTGATCTCAACCCAGTGGCTGCACGTCGACCAGGAGCAGCTGGCCGCGGTCCTGGGCATGCCGCCGGAAAAGATCCGCCTCACGATGGCCGGGATCGGCGGCGCGTTCGGCGCGCGCGAGGATCTGTCGATGCAGGCGCACGCGTGCCTGCTCGCCCTGAAAGCACGCCTGCCGGTGAAGATGTCCTACTCGCGGACCGAATCATTCGTCGGCCATGTGCACCGGCATCCGGGACGGCTGCATTACGAGCACGGCGCGGATCGCGACGGCCGCATCGTCTACGTGAAGGCCCGAATCCTTCTGGACGGCGGCGCGTACGCGTCGAGCTCCACAGCTGTCATCGCCAACGCGTCGTGCTTTTCGTGCGGGCCGTATCTCGTTCCCAACGCGACGATCGACGGCATCGTCGTGTACACGAACAATCCGCCGGCGGGCGCGATGCGCGGATTCGGCTCCGTGCAGAACTGCTACGCCCACGAGGCGCAGATGGACAAGCTCGCGGCCGCGCTGAAAGTCGATCCGGTCGAGCTGCGGATCAAGAACGCATTGAAGACCGGTGACACGCTCATCACCGGCCAGGTCATCGACGGTCCTGTACCAGTGCGTGAGCTGCTGGAGCGCGTGAGGGCATTCGCCCTCCCCGCTGGCGGGGAGGGCAGGGCTGGGGACGTCGAACTCACCAAGATGCCCGGGGGAATCTCGAACGTGACGCATGGCGAGGGCGTGAAACGCGGCGTCGGTTACGCCGCCGGCTTCAAGAACATCGGCTACTCCGAGGGCTTCAAGGACTACTCCACCGCGCGCGTGCGCCTGCACGTCGTGGACGGCAAACCCCGCCTCGAGGTCCACTCAGCCGCAGCCGAGGTCGGCCAAGGTCTCGTCACGGTCCAGGCGCAGATCGCCGCCACCGAGCTGGGCGTGAGCGACGTCGTCGTCCTCCCCGCCGACACAGCCGTCGGCTCGGCGGGCTCCTCGTCAGCGTCGCGGCAGACCTACATCACGGGCGGCGCGGTGAAGGCGGCGGCCGAAGCCGTGCGCGAGCGCGTGATCGCGATGGCCCGCGCCGAGCTTCGTGCTCCCAGCGGCCTGCACATCGAGAACGACAACGTCGTCACCGGCACCGGCAAGATGGTTGTGCCGCTCGCCACCCTGCTGGGCGAAGAGGTAATCGAAGAGACGAGCGAGTTCCACCCGCGCCAAACCTACCCGCTCGATCCCGAGACCGGCCAGGGCAACGCGCACCTACAGTTCGGCTTCGCCGTGCACCGCGCGGTCGTGGACGTCGACACCGAGCTGGGCCTGCTGAAGGTGGTCGAGCTCGCAACCGCCCAGGACGTCGGCAAGGCCATCAATCCGCAGGCCGTCGAGGGCCAGATCGAAGGCGGCTCGGCGCAGGGCCTCGGCCTCGCCGTGATGGAGGAGATCGTGGTCAAGGACGGCGTGATCCGCAATCCGTCGTTCACCGACTACCTCCTCCCCACGATCCTCGACATGCCGCCCGTGCGTATGGACGTGCTGGAGCTGGGCGACCCGCGCTCACCCTACGGGCTGAAAGGCGTGGGCGAGCCGCCGACCATTTCGTCCGGGCCGGCCGTCATCGCCGCCGTGCGCGCTGCGACAGGTCGCGAGATCAACCGCGTCCCGGTTCGTCCGCACGACCTGACGCTTTGACATTTCTGCTCCGCGCCGGCCTGGTCTGGACCGGCACCCAGGACATCGAGAACGGCTGGGTCCTCGCGCGCGACGGGATGATCGAGCAGGTCGGATCCGGACCGCCGCCGCCCGCTGACGAAGTGGTGAACGAGCCCAACTGCGTGGCCATGCCCGGGCTGGTGAACGCCCACGACCACATGTACCAGTGGGCGACGCGCGCCTACGTCCCCGACGGCACGCTCTTCGCATGGCTGCGCGCGCTTTATCCGGTGTGGGCGCGAATCGACGCGGACACGGTGCGCGTCACAGCGCGCGCGGCGATGGCCAGGCTGCTGCTCAGCGGCTCCACTCTCAGCACCGACCACCACTACGTTTTCCCGCACGGCAAGCCCGGCATCTTCGAAGCGCTCGTGGAAACGGCGCGCGAGCTGAACATCCGGTTCCATCCGTGCCGCGGCTCGATGTCGCTCGGCGAGTCCAAAGGCGGGCTGCCGCCGGACAGCGTGGTCGAGGACGAGGACGCCATCCTCGCCAACACCGAGGAGATGATCAAGCGCCATCACGACCCGAAGCTCGGCTCCATGTGCCGGGTGGTGGTCGCGCCGTGCTCGCCCTTTTCGGTGACGCCCCAGCTCATGCGCGATTCGGCCGACTTGGCGCGCAAGCACAACCTGCGCCTGCACACTCACCTGGCCGAGACGATCGATGAAGAGAAGTTCTGCGAGGAAAAGTTCGGCCGTAGGCCGGTGCAGCTGATGGAGGACCTCGGCTGGCTCAGCGACGATGCCTGGTTCGCGCACGCCATCCATCTGAACAACGAGGAGGTCGCGCTGGTCCGAGCCGTGGCCCACTGCCCCTCCAGCAACATGCGCCTCGGCGCGGGCATCTGTCGAGTCGCCGACCTGGTGTCCGCGAAAGTGTCAGTCGGCCTCGGAGTGGACGGGGCCGCCAGCAACGAGGATTCCAACCTGGCATTCGAGGTGCACCAGGCGCTGCTCCTGGCGCGCGCCAAAGATGCGTCGCCTACGGCCCTCGACGCGCGGACCGCGTGGCGCCTGGCGACTCAGGGCGGGGCGGAGTGCCTCGGTCGGGAAGACTGCGGGCTTCTGAGGCGAGGCTGCTGCGCCGACATAGCCTGCTTCCGCATCGACGACCTCATGCACGCCGGCTCCGCGGATCCAATCGCGGCACTGGCCCTGGCGCCGCCGGCGCGGGCTCAGACCGTCGTCGTCAACGGCCGGGTCGTCGTGCGCGAGGGGCGGCTCCTGACCGGCGACGAGGACGCGATCACCCGCGAGCTGGCGGATACGAGCGCACGCCTGCGGGGCGCATGAGCCGGCCCGGTTCGCCGGGCACAACCTCACCGTCTTCAAATACGGTGCGGCCGCGCACCATCGTGCGCACGGTGCGGCCGCGGATTGGCTGGCCCTCGTGCACGCTGAAACCGTTGCGGTAGAAGAGGTCCTCGCTTTTCACGGTGTCGCTGACGGACAGGTCGGCGAGCCACAGGTCGGCGTCGTAACCCGGCGCGACGTCGCCCTTTCCTTCCAGGCCGAAGCGCTGCGCGATGTTGCCGGCGGTGGCCGCGGCGAGCCGGCGCAGGTCCATCGAGCGGGAGAGCATCAGCTGCCGCGTCGACTGGCAGCCGGAGATGCCGCCCCAGATCGCCAAGTAGTCGTCGCCCTCCTTGAGGTCCAGGGTGCTGGGCGAGTGATCGGACACCAGCATCGGTAGCGTGCCGGCGGCAAGCATCCGCCACAGCCCGTCGCGGTCGGCGTCGGACCGAAACGGCGGGAAGCACTTGCCGATGCCGCCGAGGCGCTCGAGATCCTCGGCGACGTATAGAAGGTAGTGGGGGCATGTCTCGCCGCTGACGTCGACGCCCCTGCCCTGGGCCGAGCGGATCATCTGCATGCCGGCGAGCGTGCTGACGTGAACGATGTGCAGCCTGCAGCCAGTTTCCGCGGCGATGTCGATCGCATGGGCGATCGCGGCGAGCTCCGCCTCAGGCGGCCTTGACCGGACGAAGTCAGCGGCCGTCGTGCCCCCGAATGCGTTGACGTTCTCTTGGAGGATCACTGGATCCTCCGCGTGCACCAGCAGGATCGAGCCGAGGCGGGCGATGCTCTGCATCCCCTCGCGCAGGGTGAGGGTGTCGCACGCGGGGAACTCGTCGATTCCGCTCGGGCACATGAACGCCTTGAAGCCCAGGACGCCGCGCTCGACCAGCGCGTCCAGCTCCTCCACGTTGCCCGGCACCAGACCGCCCCAGATGCCGAAGTCGACCAGCGCCGAGCCTTCTGCCGACGCAACCTTCAGGTCGAAAGCCAGGGCGTCGATCGTCACAGGCAGGTTGTTTAGCGGCATGTCGATGTAGGCGGTGTAGCCGCCCGCGGCCAAGGCCGCCGTGCCGCAGGCGATGGTCTCCCACTCGGTTCGCCCTGGCTCGTTGAAATGCACGTGCGAATCGATACCGCCGGGGAATACGTGAAGGCCGGACGCGTCGATCTCCTCGGCGGCGTCCACCTCGAGGTCCGGCCCCACGTCGGTGATGCGGCCGGCGGCCATCGCCACGTCGGCATGGATCACACCGGTCGAGGTCACGACCTTGCCCCCGCGAACTACCGTGTCGACGGTTGCGCTCATGACGCGGCCGCGAGTCGCTCGAGGAATTTGCCGAGCACGTCGACCGCCACTGCCACGTCCTCGACGGTCACCGACTCGAGCGGGCTGTGGCTGATGCCGCCTTTGCAGCGGACGAAGAGCATGCCGATGTCGGTGATCGATGCCATCACGACGCCGTCATGGCCGGCGCCGCTCGGCAGGTGCAGCACCTCCATGCCGGCGTCCTCGATGGCGCGCGAGAGCAGCTCCATCAGCCGCTGCGAGCAGGGCACCGCGGAGTTTTCGGCGAGTGACTTGACGGTGACAGCGACGTTGCGCTGCGCGCCGATGTCCTGGGCGCGCTCGAGGATGCGGGCGCACGTCTCGATCCGGACGGCGTCCTCCGAATGGCGCACGTCCAGGCTCATGTCGACCTGGCTCGGGATGACATTCGAAGCGCCCGGGTAGACGTCTAGCTTGCCGACGGTCGCCACCAGGCCGGGGCGCGCAGTCGCCGCTTCCTCGACCGCGAGCACGATCTCCGACGCCGCGGTCAGGGCGTCGCGGCGGCCATTCATGGGCACGGTGCCCGCGTGGCCCGCCTCGCCTTTCAGCGTGATGGCGTAGCGGTTCTGGCCGGCGATGGCGGAGACCACGCCGACGGGTACGCGCCGCGCTTCGAGCACGGGGCCTTGCTCGATGTGAACCTCGACGTAGCCGAGCAGGTCGCCTCCACGCCAGCGGTCTTCCGCGATGGCTGCCGGATCGCCGCCAAACGATGTGATCGCGGACGCCATGGTCACGCCGCGTCCGTCCACCAGGTTTAGGTCGGCGGGCGCGAGCGCACCAGCCACCGCGCGGCTGCCCAGGTACGTCGACGAATAGCGCATGCCCTCCTCGTCGGCGAAGGCCATGACCTCGATGGCGAAGGGCAGGTGTCGGCCCGCGTCATGCAGCGCCTGCACCGCGGCGATCGCGACGAGCACGCCCAGCATGCCGTCGTACTTGCCCGCCCCGCGCACGGTGTCGAGGTGAGAGCCCATCAGCAGCGTCGGCCGCCCGGGCGCATCCGCCTCGTAGTGCCCGCGCACGTTGCCGATGTTGTCCCGATTCACCCGCATGCCGGCCTGAAGCATCCAGTGCCCGACGAGCTCGTGCGCTTTCTGCATCGCGCTGGACGCGAACGGCCTGGTCAGGCGGTCGGCCTCCTCGGAACAGGCGGCTAGCTGGTCGCACCGCTCCATGACCGTCTCGGCGCTGCTCACGAGAGAAGCTTGAAGGAGATCTCCTGGGCGCCCTTCCAGAGCACCAGGTGGCCGAGCTCGCTCAGATGCTCGGTGCCTTCGTGGATGGTCGCGAAATGGTTGCCCGCCAGCTGGCCTGACCGGCTCCCGAACACGCACGAACCGTACGGGAAGAGGATCTCGGTCTCGCTGATGCCGCCCGGATAGAGCAGCAGGTGGCCGGGCGCGGGATAGCTGGTGTGGTTCTCATAACCGAGGTCCAGGGCGAGCTCGCCGAAGGGGATCCAGGCCGCCTCGCCGCTCCAGCGCGCCTGGATGATCTGCGTGTCGAGCGGCAGCATCGACTGGAACTTGGCGCAGCTCTTGGGCGCGAGCTGGGTCTCGAGGCGCGCCACGAAGCGCAACCTCGAGACCCTGATTTCGATTTCTATGCGCGTGACCCCATCGGGGCCGACGCCGACTGGCTGCGGCTGACCATCTGGAAGACGTAGTAGAGAACGGCGGTCACGATGAATCCGACAAAGAAGGTTATGTCGCCAATACCCGGGTTGTTGGTCGGGATCGGGGCGATGTAGACACCGAAGACGTTGGCGAAGAGCCCGACGGATACGGCGAGGCCGATAGCCATCGCCGCGAAGCCCTGCCAGCGCTGGTAGCTCGTGTTGAAGAACAGCGACTCATCACCGTAGTCGCCCTTGCGCA
>DATDML010000081.1:0-4359 GCA_036518815.1 Candidatus Dormiibacterota bacterium | reverse complement strand
GGGATCGCCGACCTTCAACGCGCCGACCGCGCTGGCGAATTTCTGCGCGAACTCGTCAGCGACCTCGTCGACGACGATGAATCGCTTCGCAGCGATGCAGCTCTGGCCATTGTTCTGATTGCGCGCGCGGCAGGCGACGGTGGCCGCGAGCGTGACGTCGGCGTCTTCGAGCACGACGAACGGATCGGATCCGCCGAGCTCGAGTACGGACTTCTTGAGCTCTTTGCCCGCGGTCTGCGCGACATGCACGCCGGCGGCGTCAGAGCCCGTGAGCGTGACGCCGGCCACGCGCCTGTCCGCGATGATCGCGTCGACCGCGGCCGAGCCGATGAGCAGCGTCTGGAAAACGCCGTCGGGGACGCCGGCCTCTTTGAAAACCTCTTCTATCGCGAGGGCGGCCTGCGGCACGTTGGATGCGTGCTTGAGCAGCATCACGTTGCCAGCCGCGAGCGCGGGCAACCCGGCCCGGAATGCCTGCCAGAACGGGAAGTTCCACGGCATCACCGCGAGCACGACGCCGAGCGGCTGAAAGCGCACGTAGCTGCGCGTCGCGGTGCTGTCGATGGGCTGATCGGCGAGGAGCCGCGCGGCGTTGTCGGCGATCCAGCCGGCGGTCCAGGCGCACTTTTCGACCTCGCCTTCGGCCTCGACGATGGGCTTGCCCATCTCGGCGGTGAGGATCGATGCGTAGCGCTCCTTGTCCGCGCGCAGGACGCCCGCGACCGAGCGCAGCAGCTGCGTGCGGTGTTCGATGCCGGCATCGCGCCAGCCGTGGCGCACGTCATATGCCTTGGCGATCGCAGCTTCGACGGCGGCTGCGTCGTGCTCCTTGAAACTCGCGAGCTCGCGGCCGGTGGCCGGGTCGATGGACTTCAGCATCGGCTAAGGGTAGCTAGACTCAGATGATGGCTGAGGGGGTGACAGTCAGCACCCTGCAGGCGGGGTTCATCGAGCTCGCCAGCATCGTGCGGGCGCTGCACGGCGACTGGTCGGCGCCGGCCGCCGGCTATGACGGCTGGACATGCAAAGACCTGCTTGCCCACCTGTCGAGCAGCCAGGCCTCGCTGCCGCGCGTGCTCGAATCCGCCGGGCATCCGCCGCCATCCGATGGCCGGCCATTCGACGCCGACCGCTGGAACGCCTCCCAGATCCGAAGGCGGACGGAGACCGAGAGCCAGGAGCTGCTGAACGAGTTCGACATGGGCACGAACAAGCTGGTCGAGGCCCTGACCGATATGGACCTGCAGAAGAAGGTCAGCGTCGGCGCATTCCCGGGCGCCACGGTCGCCGAAGCGATGTCGGAGATGCTCGACCACCAGCGCCACCACCTCGAGGACCTGCGCCAGTCGCTGCACGCACACCCGGAGTAGTTGTAGCCCGGCAACACACGGCGGAGCAGCGCGAACCTTAGGATTTCCCTCCCATGGATCCCCATCCCAACTGGGCACGCGTCGGCTACCAGGGCGAGCCCGGCGCTTATTCGGAAGAGGCGGCACTGGCGGTACTGCCGAACTCCAAGACGATGGGCTTCCCCACCTTCACGCGGGTATTCGACGCTTTGGAGGTCCGCGAGATCGATGCGGCAGTCCTGCCGGTTGAGAACTCGCTGGGCGGGATCGTGCAGGAGGTCAACGACCTGCTCTGGGAGCGCCGGGGAGTGCGCGTCTCGGGCGAGGTCGTGCACCCGGTGCGCCACTGCCTGCTCGGGCGAGGCGAGCCGGTCGTGCGCGCGCTCTCGCACCCGCAGGCGCTGCTTCAGTGCCGGCGATTTCTCGAGGCGCGCGGCATCCAGGCGGTCGCGTTTCACGACACCGCCGGCGCGGCTCGCGCGGTCGCGGAAGGGATGGTGATGGGCAACGGCGCGATCGCGAGCGCCGCGGCCGCCAAGCGCTACGGCTTGAAGATCATCGCCGAGGGCATCCAGGACGACGACTCGAATCAGACGCGGTTCGCCATCGTCGATCGGGGTGCTGTCGCCCAGCCCGCCGGGGGTCTTACCAAAGCCTCCCTGGCATTTATCGGTGCGCACAAGCCGGGCAGCCTGGTGCACGCCCTCACGTGCTTCAGCAATCGCGGCATCAACCTGACCCGCCTCGACTCGCGGCCGGTGCCCAGCCGGCCCTGGCAGTACCGCTTCTACGTCGACTTCGAAATCTCCGACCCCGACGCGGCGGTCGCGGCGCTGAAGGCGCTCGAGGACGAGGCGACGGAGATCAAGCTCTTCGGCTGCTACCCCGCTGCTGAATGACGCGGAAACCGAACCTCTTCGAGTCGAAGATCTTCCCCGTCGAGACCATCGAGCTGGACGGCGTCGAAGAGAGCTTCCTGCGCGGCGGCCGGCATCTCTTCGCGCTTCTGCCGAAAGCGTTCGCCGGCATCCAGCAGATCGGCGTGATCGGTTGGGGCTCGCAGGGTCCCGCGCAGGCGCAGAACCTGCGCGAGTCGCTCGCGGGCACCGACATTCGCGTCGCGGTCGGCTTGCGCGAAGGATCCGAATCGTTTGCCGACGCGCGCGCCGCAGGCTTCTCCGAAGAAGACGGCACGCTCGGCGAGATGTTCGAGGTGATCCGCGGCAACGACCTCACGGTCTTGCTGATCTCCGACGCGTCGCAGGCGCAGCTGCATGCCCGCATCTTCGAGGCGCTGAAGCCGGGCTCGACTCTCGGGCTGTCCCATGGCTTCCTGCTCGGTTATCTCGAGACGATCGGCGGCAAGTTCCCGTCGAACGTGAACGTCATCGCGGTGTGCCCGAAGGGAATGGGCCCCTCGGTGCGGCGCCTGTACGAGCAGGGCCGGGAGGTCAACGGCGCGGGCATCAACACGTCATTCGCCGTCGAGCAGGATCTCGATGGCCGCGCCACCGACATCGCATTGGGATGGTCGGTCGCGCTGGGCGCGCCGTACACGTTCAAGACGACGCTGAAATCCGAGGTCACATCTGACCTTTTCGGCGAGCGGTCGATTCTGCTCGGCGCGGTGCACGGAGTGGTCGAGGCTTTGTACCGGCGGTACCTCGACGACGGGGCGACCCCCGAGGATGCATTTGACCGTGCATGCGAGTCGCTGACCGGGCCGATCCGCGAAACGATCTCCAAGCAGGGGCTGATCGCCGTCGACGAGCAACTGACCGCCGACGGGCGGCGCGACTTCCGGCGCGCCTACGACGCGACGTATGTCGCCTTCAAGGGCTTGATGGAAGAGATCTACGACGACGTCGTCAGCGGCAACGAGATCCGTTCGGTGGTCGCTGCCGCGTCGCGCTTCGACCGCTACCCGATGACGAAGGTCGAAGGCTCACCTATGTGGAAGACAGGCGCGGGCGTGCGCAAGCAGCGGGCGCAGCACACGGCGCCCCTCGACGGCTTCACCGCCGGCACCTACGTGGGAGCGATGATGGCCCAGGTCGACGTGCTGATCGAGCACGGGCACCCCTACTCAGAGATCGCGAACGAGTCGATCATCGAGGCGGTCGACTCGCTGCTGCCGTACATGCACGCGCGCGGCGTGGCGTACATGGTGGACAACTGCTCGACGACAGCGCGCCTGGGCACGCGGAAGTGGGGCCCTCGATTCCAGGCGATGCTGGAGCAGATCGCGTTTCCGTCGCTGGCATCGCACGAGGAAACCCCGGACGAGCCGCCAGAAGGATTCCTGACGCACCCGGTGCATGAGGTGCTGCATCAGCTGAGCGAGATGCGGCCGGCAGTGGATATCTCAGTCAGCTAGCTAGCGCGGCCCGCACCTGCCGGACAACGACGTCGGGCCTGTTGTAGATGTCTCCAGCAGTGAACCGGAGCACGCGAATACCGGCATTGATTAGTAGGTTTTGGCGGCGGTTGTCCTGGACGAGCGCGTCACGATGCGTTCCGCCGTCGTACTCGAGGCCGAGGCGATTCGCACGGTAGTACAGATCGACGCGGCCCGCGAACGAGTCGACGTTGCCGATATTGACCTGAGCCTCCGGCCGAGGCAGGCCGGAGCACACGAGCAGCATTCGCAGTCGAGTCTCCATCGGCGATTCGCTGGCTGGATCCGAATGCGCGACCGCCTTTCGCAGTGCGCGGGTGCCTAGCAACACTTCCGCGGCGATCAGACGCTTGTGAAGCGCCATGTCGACGAGCACGACGCCTTCAGTTAGCGACTGCTTGGAACACAGGTCACGGAGCGTCCGTAGCACCGACGTCGCGCAGAGATCTCCAACTTTGACGACCTCGCTTTCGTGCATCTTCCGGCGCCGAACCCGCATGCCGGCGCGCGTTGAAGAGGTTGTCGGCGATGGAATGGTGATCTCGATTGGGCTGCACGGCTCGACATCAAGGCCGTGAAGCCAGGCGGCGGTTAGCCCCGAGAACGCTGCAC
>DATDML010000080.1:0-4584 GCA_036518815.1 Candidatus Dormiibacterota bacterium | reverse complement strand
GGCCGCTGGGGGTCATCGCCCATTTGAGGTATCCGCGTTCACGCGGCACGCGCTATCGCGGAGTGTTGGCGTTCGGGATAAATGGCGCACCGTGTCCCGGCACTATCCGGTCCGCGACACGCAATATTCGCGCGCGACTCGTGTGCAGCGTCTCCATGTCGGCGTACGGATCGTCGGCCGGACCCGACGAAGACCACCACGCGTGCGTGAACGCGACGACTCCATCGCTGGTGCCGGCGAGAGTCGTGATGTCCTGCGGCGAATGCCCGGGCGTCGCGATGAGGCGCACCGAAGGGCTGACCAGCACGCCATCCGCAGGCCGGTCAGTCCACGTATCCCGGTAGTAGACAGCCCAGTGGTCGTGCACGCGCACCTCCGGGAACAGGGCGACGTTGAGTGTGTGATCGGGATGGTGGTGAGAAAGGACTATGTCCGTCACCTCCTCCGGCTTGACGCCGAGCGCCCGCAGCGGATCGAGGATCTGGCGCCTGTCGGCCACCATGCCGGGGTCGATCACGATGACCGTGTCCCCGTCGCGGACCAGGCTGACGGTCGACTCCACCCCGCCCCGCACCCGGCCCTCGACGAGAATGTCGACGATGGCAGCCATCGCCTCCGGCCGGTCTTCTGACGGCATCGTGAGGCAAGAGCGTACTCAAGACGGGAGGACGCGTGAGTAACGACACCTTGCTCTACGGCGCGACACCCACCCTGTTCCGGCGACCGCTGGTGCGGCCTGGCGAGTCCCTCGCCGGCGCGGACATCGCGTTCCTCGGCGTACCCTGGCGCGCGCCGAACCCGAGCGGCAGGTCGGCGATGAACTACGAGGGCAGCCTGCTGACGCCAACGTACTTCCGGACCAACTCCACGAGCTTCGGCGGTTACCTGCCTGAGCTCGACCTCGACGTGTTCGACCACTTCAAGATGGTCGACCTGGGCGACGCGGACATCGTCGGCGACATGCGTACGTCGTTGGACAACGTCGAGAAGCGCGTTGCGGAGGCGGTCGGTGCCGGCTGCATGATGGTTACGATCGGCGGCAACTCCGGCGTCAGCACGTACCCGGTGCTGAAGGCGATCGCCGCGAACGCCGGTGGGCCAACGGCGGTGCTCAACCTCGACGCGCACCACGACAACGAGCGCGGCGAATGGCAGGACGACGAACCGAGCAATCCGCGCTGGGCCACGACCTGGGCGCGGCGGATCCTGACCATCCCTGGAGTCGACCCCGCCCGCTACTTCCATTTCGGCCTGCGCGGCGCGCTCAACGACAGGGAAACCTTCCTGCGCTTCACTGAGCGGGGCGCCAAGCGCGAGCACATCCTCACGTACGCCGACCTGAAGCAGGCGCGCAAGACCGGCTACGACGAATGGGCGGAAGCGCTGGCGCGGAAGATCACGGAGGGCGCCGGCAGGCTCTGGATCTGCGTCGACCCTGACGTGCTGAATGTGGGCAGCAACCCCGACTTCGGCGACGAGCCGCTGGGGCCGACCAATGAAGAGGTCATTGAGCTCTTCTATCGCGTCGGCAAGCACGCGGGCCGGAAGCGGTTCGGCGGCATCAGCTTCGGCGCGGTGCCGTACATGGCGACTTCACTGCACTACGTCTGCTACTACTTCAGTCTCTACACGCTGGCCGGCGTCGCTACGGGATCGTGACGATCACATTGCCTCGCTTGTGGCCGCCGTCGACGCGCCGGTGTGCCTCGACGATCTCGTCCAGGCTGTAGACATGATCGATGACCGGTTTGAGCTCGCCTGCTTCGGCGAGCTGCTTGAGGTTCAGGAGGTCAGCGGTGGTCGTACGCGGGAAGCCGTCGTCGACCGACATGCTGACACCGCCAGGGGCCAGGGCCGCGGCGCTCCGGGCCATTGCCTGCGCGCTCTTGCGCTTGCCGACCGCGTCGAAGACGACGTCGAACGGGCCGGATTCGACGAAGTTGTCGGTGGTGTAATCGACCACCCGGGCAGCGCCCAGCGAGCGCACCAGGTCGAGGTTGGCGGTGCTGCAGACACCGGTGACCGTGGCGCCCTTGTGGCGGGCGATCTGGACCGCGGCCGTGCCGATCGCGCCGGAGGCCCCATATATAAGGACGCGAAGGCCCTCGCGCACGTTCAGGCGGCGCAGGAAGTAGGAGGCGAGCAGGCCGCCGTAGGGGATCGCGGCCGCCTCTTCGTAGGTGAGGTTGGCCGGCTTGACGGTGAGCATGGCGCTCGCGGGCCAGCAGACCACCTCGGCGTAGCAGCCGCCGCGGAATCCGTCCATGCCGAAGACCTGGTCGCCGGGCTTGAACGCCGTCACCTTCGACCCAACCGATTCGACCTCGCCCGAGGCGATCATGCCCATGATGAGCCGCGGCCCGCGAATGCCGAATGCGGCGCGCAACAGGTAGCGTCGCCAGCCGCTGAACCTGAGCCCCCGCACTAGTGAATCGCTTGCCGTGACCGCCGTCGCGTGCATGCGGATGCGCACGCCGTTGCCGCGCAAGCGCGGCTCTTTTACGTCCCGTAGCTGCAGCACTTCGGGCGGTCCGTAGCGGGTGCAGACCACGGCCTTCATCAGGCCGGGACCGTGCGCCTGCCTTGCTGCTGATACATCTCGACGATCTCCTTCACGGTCGTCGCATCTTCTGCCCGCTTGTCGCCCGAGCGAAACGAGACGATGCGCGGGAAGCGCAGCGCGAAGCCCGGACCGTCGCCGGCCTTGCCGGCGGTGTGGTTCGTGCCCGGCGTGATCTCGTCGGCGAGCACCTCGACAACGACTTCGGGTTTGAGCCACACATCCGGCGTGAGCAGGGAGGTCACACGCGCGGGCTTTTCGGGCACCTGCAGCGGGTCGGCGCGCTGGTGGATCTCGCGCCAGCCGGCGTCGGACAGGCCGGTGCCGATCTTGGTGATGGTCTCGAATCGATCCTTCTCCGCGTTGTACACACCCGCGAGCAGCGCGCCGAGGCCGAACTCGGTGCGCTTACCCTTGCCGTAGTAGTAGCCGAGCAGCACGAGATCGACGGTGTCGTTGAGCTGGCCGCTCGTCGTGCGCTTGAGCTTCACCCAGTTGAAGTTGCGTGCGCCGGCCTGGTAGGGCGAGTCCATCTTCTTCACGACCACGCCCTCGAGGCCTTTGCTGATGTTGTCGAGCAGCGTGCTCGTCAGCTCCTCGGCGGTGTCGGTTTTGGAGAGCGGAGCGGGGCGCAGCACCGCGGAGCCGGCCAGGACCTCATCGAGCAGCGCGTATCGCTGTTCATACGGCAGCGCCGTGAGGTCTTTGCCGTTGCGGTAGAGGACGTCGAACACGAACGCGACCAGCGGCAGGCTGGCGGCGGCCTCTTCGATGCCATGCTGGCGGCGGCGCGACGCGGTTTGCTGGAAGGCCAGGAACTCCTCGGATTGCGCGTTGTAGCCGATGGCTTCGCCGTCGAGGATGAGCGTTCGGTCCTTGAGCTTCTTTGCCGCCGCGACGATCTCGACGAACATCTCGGTGTAGTCCTCGAGGTTGCGCGAGAAGACGCGCACCGTCGCGCCGTTCTTGTGGATCTGCACGCGAACCCCGTCGTACTTGGGCTGCACGACGACCGGGCCGAGCTTGGTGATCACGGCCTCGGGGTTGGGCAGGCGCTCCGCGAGCTGCGGCCGCAGCGGCCGGCCCACGGTGATCTTCAGCGCGATGACGCCTTTTTCGCCTTCGGTCCAGAAGGTGCGGGCGATCATGCCGAGGTCGGAGGTGCGGTTGTAAGCGGCCTCGAGCAGCGGCCGGAGCGACCGGTCGCCTTTCTTCGCGAACGAAAGGGCTTCGAGGACCGTCGGATCGCCGATTCCCAGGCGCAGCTTGCCGAGGGCGATGCGCACGAGGTGCTTGGCCGACGACGCATCGAGCTGCTGCAGCAGCGAGGCGAATCCGCCCCGCTTCTTCTCGACGGAGCCGGCGCCCGCGGCTTCGGCAATGGCGAGCAGTCGTGCGTGGACGTCGGTAATGGTGGGGGCCTTGCCGCTGGGCTTGGTGTTCAGCTTCTCCGCGACGAGGCCGAGGTCGCCGAGCGTGTCGAAGAGCTTGGAGACTTCGACGGGCGGCTTGTTCGCGGCCTGCGCGATCGCGGCCATCACGAGCTTGTCGCCCATGCCGATTTCGATGGGCTCGAAGAAGGGCGCCAGACGACCCTGGATGAGATAGGTCACGGGCTGGACCTCGTCCGCCGAGACCATTGCGTAAAGCTCGGCCAGAGTCTTGACGAGCTCGTTGCGGCTGCGCGTCCCCTCCATGCGGTCGAGGTAACCGCCGAGCTGGTCGAACTTCATCGTGTGGACGAGGCGGCGATTTCCTGCGGTAGCCAGAACCAGCGCAAATGCTCGAAATCCGGACTCAGCTCCATTGTTTCGGCATGTCCCTTCGAGCTGTTCAAGATCTCGCGCGCCTGGGTCAGATAGCCGCTCAGCGCCGATTCCGGCTCGCGGTGCCGGTGCGCCGAGTGCGGCGTCGCCTCCGAGTAGTTGATGTCCCTCAGGCTCAACGGCGGCTCCGGCGCTCCGGCGCGGTGGCGCCAGAGTCCGCTGAGCGGGTCGAACCGATAATCGGGCAGCAGTCGCCAA
>DATDML010000079.1:0-6605 GCA_036518815.1 Candidatus Dormiibacterota bacterium | reverse complement strand
GCGCGAGTCTCGGCGCCCTTCATCAACAGCTCGCTCGTGAGCACCCGGCGATAGACGAGGTTCACAGCCGTGCGGCCCGCGTAGAGCCTTCCGCGCCGGAACTCGAGCGTGCGCGGGTCGCAGATGACCGTCTTGACGCCGTTGGCCTCGAAGAAGGCCTTGAACATCTCGAACTCGGGCGCCGTGGGCAGGCCCTCCCAGTCGACGATCGCGATCACCGGTTTGTCGCTGCGGCCCCACTGGCGGAACGCGCGCAGCATCGTCGACAGCTGGCGCCGCCGTGTCGAGACGAAGCGCCCGCGGAAGCGCTTGCGAAATGTCTTCATGATCGGCAGCTCGGCGAAGACCGCCGACAGGTTGTCGCCGTAGGCCATGCCGGCCGGGGATTCGGCGTTGTACTCGACGAATCGCACCTGGCCCGCGAAGAAGCTGTCCAGCCGCGATGAGGGCGACGAGAACCCGTAGCCCGGGTTCGCCAGCGCGAGACGTTCTTCCTCTGGTTCCAGGCACAGCTCGGCGCGCAGCGCCTCATCTTTCAGAACCGCGCGCTCGAGCACAGCCAGAGCGCTGAGCACGCCTTCGGCCGCGCGAACGGCCTGGTCGTACCGGTGGCGCGTGAGGAACTGCGGTCGAAGGGCGACCGACAGCGGCCGGGGCCCGAACATCAACCGCCTGGCCTTCTGCGCCTCGGCGAGCGCCTCCGCGGTCGACGTCGCGAGCTGCCCCTTGTCCAGCAGCGAGTGCCAGTGCGCGATGGGGTCCATCAGCGCGTAGCAGGTTCCTTTTCGACGTGCTTCCACCAGCGGTGCTCGTCGCGCCACGGCGGCGCTTTCTCGCCGGTCGCGTAGCCGATCACGAGGTCGGTCATCTTTTCCAGCACCCACTGGAAGTTGTCTTCCTTGATGGAGAAGTTGTCGAAGTCCGGCGCGGGGTTCAGGAAGTCGATCGCGTACAGGACCTCGTTCTTGACCGCAAACTCGACGGTGTCCATGTCGTAGCCGAGCGCCTCGACGAGCCGGCCGGCGTCGCGGATCGCGTGCTCGCGCAGGCGGCCTTCGACCGGCTTGTGGATCTCGTAGCGCTCATGGAACGGCGCGCGCGGGTTGTAGCGGATGGGCATGATGTGCTGACGCCCGATGCAGATGCATCGGACGTAGTCATCCCAGTCGATGAACTCCTGCAGGATCATCGTCTTCATGCCGGTCTCGTCGTAGGCGGAGATAAGACGCTCGATCGAGTCGACGATGTACACGTCCTTCCAGCCGCCGCCTGTGTTGGGTTTGAGCACGGCCGGCAGTCCGGTGTAGGCGGCGATCCGCTCCCAATCCATCGGGTACTGGAGGTTGCGCAGCGACTTCGTGTGGTCGATGTCGGGGATGTACGCCTTGTTGGGCAGCACCACCGTCTTGGGCACGGCCACGCCGAGCTTGCGCGCCAAAGTGCATTCGAAGAACTTCTCGTCGGCCTCCCACCAGAACGGGTCGTTGATGACCGCGGTGCCGAGCAGCGCGGCGCTCTTCAGGTGGGCGCGGAGGTAGGGGATCTCATGGGATATGCGATCGACGATGACCGCGTGGCGTGGCGTCTCCAGTTCGGCCGAGCCCCCCAGCACAGCAAGCTCGGCGGTGACTCCGGCGTCGGCGCCGCGGCGGTTGACCATGTCGAGGAAGGGCCCGGGAAAGGTGTTCTCGCGCCCGACCAGAAGTCCCACCACCTTCTTGTCGCCCATCTCCAGCCTCCTCCGTCGAATCAGATCAGGCGGCTAAATATCTCCGCATCATGTCTTTCCAGTAGGGCCAATCGTGCGCCCACCCGGGCCAGATATCCAGACGCACGTCCACGCCTTTCGCCTGCAGCTCCTGCCCGAGCTTCCTCGAGTCGTTGACGTTCGGATCGCCCTCGCCGGTCGCCACGACTTTCGGCTGCTCCTGGCGCAGCGGGCCGAGGTAGGCCTCGTCCGTCAGGCCGGGCAGGAACGCGAGCGGATTAGTGAAGTACGTGCTCTCGTCGCTGTAGCCGTCCAGCCAGCGCGCCGTGTCGAAGGCGCCGCTCATGGCGATGAAGCCGCTGAGCCGCGTCGGGTGACGGAGAGCGAGCAGCACCGCGTGGAGCGCGCCGAACGAAGCGCCGCATGCGAGCGGCGCGCTCGGGACGCGAGGCAGCACCTCGGCGAGGATGTAGCTCTCGTACTGCAGATGGCGCTGGATGCGCTGCGCGGGCGGCAGGCCGCGTGCGTACCACGACTCGCCGTCGACGCTGTCGACGCAGATCACCTGGATGACGCCGCCGTCGATCCAGTCGGCCATCGCGCCGATGAGACCGAAGTCCTCCCACTGGTAGAACCGGCCGATCGACGTCGGAAACGCGAGCAGCGGCCGGCCGCTGTTGCCGAAGTGCAACAGTTCCATGTCGCGACCGAGGCTGCGGCTGAAGTCCTTGTGGTACTCGCGCTGCATGGTGCGCGAGAGTGTAATGGCTGCGGAAGTGTGCACACTTCCGCGTTTGAGACCGCCCGCTACGGCGGTTGTGTGCACACTCCGGGGGCTAGCTGGTCGGCGCGGGTTTCAGCGCCGCCGGGTTCTTCTCAACGATCAGGTCGATGAGGCCCCAGTCCTTGGCCTGCTCGGGCGTCATGAAGAAGTCGCGTTCCATCGCGCGCTCCACCTCTTCCAGCTGCCGACCGCAGTGCTTGGCGTAGATGCGGGCCAGCTGCTCGCGCTGGCGCAGGATCTCCTGGGCGTGGATCTGAATGTCGGTCGCCTGCCCCTGGATGCCCTGCGTGAAGGGTTGGTGGATGAGGATCTGCGCGTGCGGTAGTGCCATTCGCAGTCCCGGAGCGCCACCGGCCAGCAGCAGCGAGCCGCCGCTTGCCGCCAGTCCGGTGCAGAGCGTGGCGACTTTGGGTCCGACGTACTGCATGGCGTCATAGATGGATAGCGCCGCGGTCAACGACCCGCCCGGGCTGTTGATGTAGAGGTGGATGTCGTGGTCCGGCGCCTCGTTCTCGAGGAACAGCAGCTGCGCCGTCACCGTGCTCGCGAGATCGTCGTCGATGACACCACGCACGAAGATGACGCCGTCCTTGAGCAGCCGGGAGTAGATGTCATATGCGCGCTCGCCGCGACCGTCGTTCGTGATCACCGTCGGAATGAGGCTCATGGCGTCTATCTCCTGAAGCCGATTGGCGGCCGCGGCTTCGGCGGCGGATTGGACATGGCCAGGTAGGCGCTGAAGTCGGCGACGCTGCGCAGGGCGTCGAGCGGCAGGCCGGCGGTGGCCAGTCGCAGCTTGGCCGGCGGGTCTTCCGGCCACGCCGGCCGGTCGGTGTCCGCGCCCAGCAGGCGGGCGAGGTCGGAGTAGATCTCGGCCGGGCGCGCGCCGAGCGCGTGGGCGACCGCCAAGAGCCTCTCGATCGAGATCTCTTTGCGGCCGCGTTCGACCTCGGAGAGGTGGGCCGGCGACAGGCCGGCCTCGGCCGCGACCTCGCTCAAGGTGCGCCGGGAGGCCTCGCGCCGGCCGCGCAGCACGGCGCCAAGAGCTTCTCGAACTGTCCTCGCGGATTCGCTGTGAGCGAAAGGCATCTCTCTACAGCGGAATGGTACGAGAACTAGCGGAAGGTCGCTCCTGGCGGCGCCGGCACGTCCTTTTCGCCCCGCCGGCGGCGCAGCTCCAGCTCCAGGCTCTCGAGGCCTTTCGCCATCGCCCACCGGTGGTTCGCCGCGAAGAACGGCCTGAAGATCGGTGTGCCGTACTTCAGCAGCGGCTTGTCGGCGGCGATGCGCCAGTCGTAGGTGATGTCCGCGTAGTCGCCGTCCTGTGCCAGCGTCCAGACGCCGGTGCCGACGAAGTCGCCGTCGGCGACCAGCGAGAAACCGCGTGGCGCCTGCGACTCGGTGACGCGGAATCGCCACTTCAACGTGTAGGGAAGAAAGCCCTTCGTGTAGAGGTCGATGTAGCGGCCAACGTGCGTCACCGGGTCGCCGGGCTCGAGCTCAGTCACTTTCAGATAGACCGACGGCCACCACCGCGCCAGGCCGAGCGGGTCGTCCAGGATGGTCGAGACCTCCTCGATGGTGGCCTTCACACGCCAGTGCGTCAGGAACGCGTACTGGTTGCTCAATCCTTCAGGTTGGCGGGGTCGAGCAGCTCCTCTTTCGGCCGCTCGATCTTCTGGCGCGAGCGCATGATCTCGATCAGCTTCTTGCGGCCCTTGGGCGGTCCGATCATGATCGCGCCCACGAGCTTGTCGTCCTTGAAGAACAGCTTGCGATAGAACTTCTCTTCGAAGCTGTAGGTGCGCACCGACTGCAGGTCCGGCTGCACGTCGGGCGTGACGCCGGCCACCGCCAGCGTGGACCCGAACATCGTCGTGGTGTACGTCGGCACGTCGAAGAAATCCTCGTCGGCGCCGGCCATGTTGCGCGCTGCAACCTTGCCGTGCGCCTCAGCGTTGTCCCAGGTGCCCATCTGGTTGTGGCGCTCGACCATGAGGTCGTAGAAGACGGCGACGTCGCCGGCCGCGTAAACGTCGGGCGCGTTGGTGCGGAGCTTGGCGTCGGTGACGATGCCCTTGTTCAGCTCGATGCCCGTCTGGCGCGTCGGCTCGGTGTAGTAATCGAGGCCGACGCCGTACGTGAGGACGTCGAACTCGACGCGCTTGCCGTTGACCGTCTCGGCCAGGAAATGCCCGTTGCTGCGACTGAACTTCTGCACCTCGTCGGTGGTGATGAACTCCACGCCCTGCGCTTCGCCGAGCTCGCGGCACAGGCGGCCGCCCTCCTCGTCGAGCACGTAACGCAGGAACCACGGCCCGCGCATGATCCACGTGACCTTCGCGGTCTTGCGAAAGCTCACGCCCTCGGCGAGCTCGTAGCCGATGAAGCTGCCGCCCATCACCAGCACGCGCTCGGCGGCGTCAGCCTTGGCGATGATCGTGTCGGTGTCGTCGATGGTCTGAAAGCCGAGGACCTGCGTCACCTCATCCGACCCGGGCCACGGTGGAGGCTTCGGCCGGCCGCCGGTGGCGATCAGCAGCGCGTCATAAGGAAAGGACTGGTCGTGGTTCGTGTGCACGACCTTCGCCTGGACGTCGACCTCTGTGACCCACGTCTCGAAGTGGATCTCGAGGTTCTTGTTCGCGTAGTCCTCGACGGTGCGCATGAACACCTTCTCGCGGCGCACCTGGCCGCGGAGGTACCGCGGCAGCGCTACACGGTTGTAGAGGGGGTGACGCTCGGCCGCGATGATCACGATCGAAGCGTCCGCGTCCATCTTGCGCAGCTCTTCGGCGCAAGTCTGGCCGGCGATGCCGTTGCCGATGACGACGTAACGGCGAGTCAGCTCAGCTTCCGGCCGTAGATGAACGCTGTGTCTTCGGCATTCGCCAAATCGTATCCGGAAGCGTTCAGGTCGTCGGCGGCCGGATGGCCGCGTGGGACCGCGATGGTGACCCGCTCGAGGCCGTCGGCGTCGGCTTCGTAGCGCAGGGCGAACAGGAGGTCGCGCAGCGCAGCTCCGCGACCCGCGAGGAATGCAACTGGCACGCTCTTGCCTCCCCACGATTCCCTCAAACCGGCAAGCGCCCGACCGCCTGGCGCCACCCGTAGCATCCCTTCCCCCGCGAGGCGTCCCAGCTCTGCGGCGCCGAGGTCGCGGGCGCCGTTCAGGTCGGCGCTGATGCCGTGATACAGCTCGAGGCCCGGGCTTGAGGCCACCACCGGCCACAGCTTTTCCGCCGCAGTCGCGTCAGGCATCTGCGCGGGCTCGCCGCCTTCGACACGCGGCGCCATCCACCACCTGATGTCGACCAGCGGCTGGAAGCCCGCCGATCTGAACAATCGCGACGCGCCTTCATTGAATGTCGCGAGACGGATCTCGGCGTAACCCTGCTCGCGCACCTCGGCGATGGCCGAGTCGAGCATGGCCCTCGCGATGCCCTGGCGCTGATGCGAGGTGGCGACTCGCAAGCCTTCGTACCAGACCAGGCCGGGGGCGTAAGGCCGGATGCGATGCAGCCCGACGACCACGCCCTCGACCTCTGCCGCCTGGAAGGCCGCGCTGGCGTCGGCGACCCACTCGTCGAAGACGTCCGGGATGTAGTCGTCGCCGTCCCAGATATCGCTGGTCATCTCGACGACGCGGTCGCGGTCGGCCGGCCGCACGGGCCGTATGACTACGTCTGCCGCGGCTGCCAATGCGCGATCCCAGAGACCGTCGTGCCGGCGTCGTACACGAGCTCGTCCCCGTCCTTCACGAGCATTTCCGCGAGGGCGCCGCGCATGCGGGCGTCCTCCCAGCCAGCGCCGAAAAGTGGTTTCGAGTCGGCGACCGCGTCATCCAGGTTTCGGTAGCGATTGACGACCGGGTAGCCGACGAACGTGACGTCCGGCCGCACGCCCAGCTGGATCAGCACCATGAAGAGGTCGCTGAACTTAGTGATGGGCGGCAGAGGCGCGTCCGACAGGCGGTCGCGCAGGACGTTGGCCGGATGGGGGACCGGGCCTTCCCGCAGCATGATGAAGACGCGCTCCCGCGCCGAGCGCTCGAGCTTCTCGACGAAGGGCACGACGTCAGCGACGCCGTAAAGCACGTGGCAGCAGATCACC